>CAZVRU010000009.1:0-24795 GCA_964629785.1 uncultured Planctomycetia bacterium | reverse complement strand
ATTTTTCGTGACACTCTGCACAACCCTGAGGACCGGCATCCTCGTCCTGATGACAGGTTATGCAGTTGTCATGGAAAGCTGTTTTTGTATCCACCTCGGCGTCTGACGTATGGCAGTCAGTACATTTCTGATCGGTGTCGCCGATATGATGACACTCCGTACAGGAATAATCCGAATGAGTCGAATGGTTGAAGGTGGCGTTACCAAAACCACTCTCCAATACGATGCCGTCTTCCTGAGCATAACCGGCACCGATAAAAAACATTACACCCGCGCAAGCCAGTAAAGCTAAAAATATTTTTACCATAACACCTCCTTTTTTGGACACTCTACCCTAATTTTTCGACCCTGTCAATTTATTTTTACCCGGCAGCGGCGCAGGCATCCCGGCCGGCCTCTATGGTTCTGGCGATATCGTCGCTGCTGTGAGAAAACGATACAAAATTCGCCTCGAATTGCGAAGGAGCGAGGTTGATTCCGGACTCCAGCATTTTCCAGAAATAACGGCCGAAAGCAGCGCTATCGGCAGTTTTAGCCGTGGCAAAATCATATACCTTATCGCCGGTAAAAAACAAAGTGAACATCGATCCGAAACTGTTGATCTGATGATCGACCCCTGCCCGGCGACATGATTCTCCGATACCGGCACACAATCCTTTTGTCTTCTTATCCAGTTCCCGGTAATCCATGGTCGAAAGGATATCCAGAGTGACTGATCCTGCGGTTACCGCCAGAGGATTTCCGGAAAGGGTTCCGGCCTGGTAAACATCTCCCAGGGGAGCCACCTTTTCCATTATATCGCCGCGGCCTCCGTAAGCGCCGCAGGGCAATCCTCCGCCGATGATCTTTCCCAGGCAGGTCAGATCCGGGTTTATACCGAATATGTTCTGGGCTCCGCCATAGCAAAAACGGAATCCGGTCATGACCTCATCGAAGATCAGGACAATATTATATTTTTCGGTTATTTCCCTTATCGCGGAAAGAAACCCCTGCCGGGGCATTACCACGCCCATGTTCCCGCATACCGGCTCGATGATGCATCCGGCAATATCCTGATGATATGCTTTGACCAGATCCTGAAAAGCGTCGATATCGTTAAAAGGACAGACCAGGGTATCGGCTGCCAGAGCCCGGGTTATGCCAGCGCTGGTAGGAATACCCAGGGTCGCCTGTCCGGAACCGGCTTTGACCAGAAGACTGTCCACAGAACCGTGATAACAACCCTCGAACTTTATGACCTTGTCACGGGCAGTAAATCCGCGGGCCAGCCTGATAGCGCTCATCGTCGCTTCAGTACCGGAATTTACCAGGCGCACCTTTTCGATAGAAGGGATGGCCCCGCATATCTTACGCGCCACATCCCCTTCCCGGGAAGTAGGCGCTCCGAAACTGGTGCCCTTATCGACAGCTTCTTTTATCCCGGCTGCTACCAGAGGATGACAATGTCCCAGGACCAAGGCCCCCCAGCTCATCACATAATCGATATAGGAATTATTATCGGCATCGAATATACGACTGGCCAGGGCCTTTTCGATAACCAGCGGCGTACCGCCCACGCTCTTAAAAGCCCGCACCGGACTATTCACCCCGCCCGGTATATGTTCCCGGGCCTCTTTGTATAATTTTTCCGATTGTTTATGGTTCATGGCATCCCTCATCTTAGCGCAGATCTATTACCGATCTCTTTTTTTTAAACTCCTTTATTGTACGCAATACCTTATATTCCCTGGTCGAAAGAGCACGGGCCAGTCGCCCGACGATCGTTTTCCTTTCCTTTACTGTGCGGGCATGGATCATGGTATAAAAATTATACGGCCAGGAAGAATAGGCCCGGCGAAAATAACAATGGCTGATACAGGGAAACCTGCCGATTATCGCCGGAAGAGCATTGCGCTGTTTTTCATCGATATTCCAGCAGACCATTGCGTTTTCAGTCAAACCGATCCGGCGGTGATCGATCACCGCCCCGAAACGGCGGATAATCCCCTTTTTTTTATAATATTCCAGGGCCGGCAGAAGATCGTTTGCCTTTCTGCCCAAGCCGTTCTTTTTTAAGAACGGTTTTCTGGCCAGGGTCAGAGGCTTGTATATCTCGCGCAGTATATCCTTATCCATAAGCTCAGTTATTCATAATCGGAAGCGGGTATCCAGCTTAAGCATCCCTTCGTTTTTCAGGTTCAACAGATCACTGATACCGGTCATCTTTTTTATTTTTTTTATTCGTGCCGAAAGAGTACCTTGGGGCACGGTCAGGGTAAACCATAGATTGTAGCGCTGGTCATCGCGCAGATAATTGTGCGATACCTCGTCGATACGGTTGATCATCCTGACCACGCGCCGCAGATCTTTTTGCGGTACGCACATGGCCAGCAGAGTCGATTCATACCCCAGTTTCGCCATATTGAACAGCGGTCCGATATAGCGTATTACTTTTTCTTTTTTAAGTTTCTTTATCCGGGCAATTACTTCCTCTTCCGGCATTTTCAGGCGGCAGGCCAGTTCGCGGTAGGGTTGTTCGGTCAAAGGAAAATCGAACTGAAGCTCTTCAATAAGCCGTTTATCTCTGGCGTCCATCGCTCACCGCGCAATAATAGTCTTCGCCCATATATTCTCCGGAATGATAATAGGCCCGGGCCCGGCAGCCGCCGCAGATCTGTTTATGAGGGCATTGGCCGCACTTTCCGGTGTATTCCAGACTGCGCAAAGCGCGAAATACCGGGTTGTTCTTCCAGATCAGACTGAATCTGTCCTGCCGGACATTGCCCAGAAGCAACGGCAGATACGGACAGGGGTGAACATCACCGTTGGGAAGAACACAGCAATAATGGGTCCCGGCCAGACAGCCCCGGCTGAAGCGCATATCCATGCCTTTATCCTGCGCCCGGGGCATGAACTGGGGAGCGCATACCGGTTTCAATTCCATGGCCGACTGTTTCTGCTTTTCCAGGATAAGATCGATAAGCCGGTAATATTCCTGAGGCGAAATAAGATGTTCTATCTGATCACGGCCTCTTCCCGAAGGAACAAGAAAAAAAATGTGATAAGCACTGGCCTTGAGACCGGACACGAAATCAATCATCGATCCGATCTGGTGATAATTATATTTGCTGACCGTGGTATGGACCTGAAACTCAAGTCCTGTTTTCCGCATATTCTCGATTCCGGCAAAAACCTGGTCATAGGCGCCGGCCACACCGCGGAACTCATCGTGAATAGCGCGGTCGCTGCTGTCCAGGCTCACACCGGCCCGGCAAAGACCAGCTTTTTTCAGACGGGTGGCGACTGCCTCGCTGATCAAAGTTCCGTTGGAACCCAAAACCATCCGCAACCCCAGAGAAGTACCATATTCGATAAGTTCATAAATATCTTTGCGCAGCAAAGGTTCGCCGCCGCTGAGGACTACGATTCTGAACCCGGCCAGCTTTATTTCGTCGAGCAGGGCGCGGCCTTCGGCCAGACCGAGCTCATGGGGATCTTTCAAACCGGCATCGCGGTAACAGTGCTTACATTTTAAATTGCAGGCTCGGGTCGTATTCCAGGAAATAATCATAGGTGTCCTTTCCGGGGCGGCATATCACCATTGCCCGTCTTTTATCCACTGGGCGACGTTTTTGGCAAAATAGGTTATCAGAATATCGGCTCCGGCCCGTTTAAAGGCATAGAGGATCTCTTTTACTGCTGCCTTTTCCTCCAGCCAGCCCCGGGCCGCGGCAGCTTTGACCATGGAATATTCTCCGCTGACATTATATACCGCCAGGGGGGCATTGAAAGCCTGATGGGACTCTTTGATCACATCCAGATAACAAAGTCCGGGTTTGACCATGATAATATCGGCGCCTTCTTCCAGGTCCAGGGCTATTTCTCGCAGTGCCTCACGGCTTACCCCGATATCCATCTGGTAAGAACGGCGGTCACCATATTGCGGCGCCGAGTCAGCCGCCTCGCGAAAAGGACCGTAAAAAGACGAGGCGTATTTTGCCGAATAAGCCATGATCGGCGTTGTCGAAAATCCGGCCTTATCCAGGCCTTCACGGATAGCCCTGACCTGGCCGTCCATCATGGCCGAAGGAGCGACCATATCGGCACCGGCCCGGGCCTGAGACACGGCGATCTCAGCCAAAACCCTTAAAGTTTCGTCATTATCGACTTCTTTGTTCTCTCTCAGCACACCGCAATGGCCGTGACTTGTATATCCGCATAAACAGAGATCGGTTATTACCAGAAGATCGGGGAAATTCTTTTTAATAGCGCGCAACGCTTTCTGCACTATCCCCTGCTCGGCATAGGCCTGGCTGCCCTGTTCATCCTTATTCCCGGGAATGCCGAATAAAAGCACTGTCTGAAGTCCGGCTTTTTTCAAAACCTCGATCTCTTTGAGCGCGCTGTCGCAGGAAAACTGAAAAATACCGGGCAGCGAAGATATTTCCCTGTCTTTTTTCTGATTTTCTCCGATAAACAGGGGCATCACGCACATATCGGCATCTACCCTGATATCGCTTATCAAACGGCGAAGCTGTGGTGAAGAGCGCAGCCTTCGGCCGCGCGTCAGCGGAAACGTCATAAACAAAATCCTTTTTTATTCATCGCAAAGCGTTCTCTGAGCCGGCGATCCGGCGTATTTTTTCCTCGCTGTCAGGGTCCCGGACCTGATCCTGAGAAAGAAAACAGGAAGGATCTTCCTGCCACATATCGTCGTATACGGCCTCAGCCCGCAAACGGCAACCGCCGCAGATACTTTTATAGCTGCAGGTACCGCATTTCCCTTTCAGCTTTTCCTCCCGCTGGCGGAGATTGCAAAGCAGGTAACATGATTTATCAGTCCATATCTGTTCCAGAGCAGTTTCCCGGATATTGCCCAGTGACCGGGTATTCCAGAATTGGCAGGCATAGACATCACCGGAAGGAGAGATATTCATTATCCTTTCGCCGGCCGAACATTTTCCGTGCCGGAACATCAATTCCTTAAGTACCTCTTCCTGCCGCTCCGGATTTCGGGAAATTATCTGCTGGTAAAGATAAATGCCGTCGCAGGGGTTGTCTACCGACAGTATTTCCACATCCTTTTCCGCGTACTCAAACGTCTTTTCGATCAATAGATCGATCACCTGTCTGCGGGTATCTTTATCGATATCCATGGCGCTGCTGGCTCGGCCCGAATAGACCAGGTGATAAAGACAAAAACGGGGAATATCCTCGACGACCAGAAGGTCAAGCACTTTGGGCAGAGACTTGTAATTGAGCTTGTTCAAAGTAAAACGGATGCCCACGGGAAGTTCGGCCTTTTTGCAGTTACGGACCCCTTCCAGGGCCTGCTCAAAAGAGCGGGCACCGCGAAAACTGTCATGAGTGAGCCGGTCGCCGTCGATACTTATCCCGGCATAGATAATACCGTGATCCTTGAGTTTACGGGCGATCTCCTCGCTGATCAGGGTGCCGTTAGTCGACAGACCGCAGCGGATCCCTTTACTGCGGGCGTATTCTGCCAGCTCCCATATATCAGGACGCAACAGCGGTTCTCCGCCGGAAAAAAGCAGCACCCCGGTATTGACCTTGACCAGAGAGTCGATAAGGCCTTTGGCCTCGGTTAAAGATAATTCCTGCCGGGCGACATTTTCATCGGCCGAAATATAACAATGTTTGCATTTCAGATTGCAGCGGCGGGTAATATTCCAGACCACCAGTAAAGAGATCTGCTCTTTATGAAGCGAATGCGATACGCCGCCTTTATTGAGAAGCATCCTGGTAAAATTAATCATCTCTACACTCCTTTTCTATGCTGTGTACCAGAGCCTGAAAAGTAAAGCTCGGCGGCATCCGGCAGGAAAAACCGTATTCCCGCACCGTGTCTCTGGTCGGCGTTCCCATTGCCCACAATGAAATTTTATTGATCTTATCGACGCATTCATGCCGCCTCAGCTGATCGAAAAAACTTCGCGCGTTTTCCGAACTGGCGAAGGCGATCACCTCGGGCCTGTCATCTATTATATCTCTAAACTGCTTTGCGGGTAAAGAGATCCTTTGCAGCCGGTAAAGAATAATATTGTCGACCTTAAACCCCAGTTTTTTCAGACCGCGCGGCAGAGCATCGCTGGCTTTATCAGCCCGGACCAAAAGCACTCTGTCCTTATCACCTTTAAGGCCGGCAAACGATTTCAGCAGACCCTGCGTGGAAAAATCATCCGGTATCAGGTCTGTTTTCAGTAAAAAACAATTCAATCTTTCGGCAGTCCCCGGCCCGATAACGGCAATCCTGGTTCCCTGCAGGCAGCGGACATCTTTTTTCAAATGGCGCAGCCGGTCGAAGAACAACTGGACTGAATTCTTACTGGTGAATACCAGCCATTGATAACTGGCGATCCGGCCTATTGCTTTATCCAGTGAATTATAGGAACGGGGCGGCGCGACTTTTACCCCTTCAAAATGAGCCACCCGGGCTCCCCGGGCCGCAAGCATCTCTTTCAGACGGAAAAAGCTGTTCCGGGTCGAAGCAACAAGGATCTTTTTATTCAGAAGAGGGAGTTTTTTCTTTCCCAGCCAGGCAAGTTTTTTCCTGGCCCCTACTACCTCGCCGATAACGATCACCGCCGGCGGTCTTATCCCTTTTTCTCTTACTCTGGCGACGATAGTCGCGAGGGTAGCGGTCTCTACTTTCTGCCACACCGTGGCCCCTTCCTGAATAACGGCTGCCGGCGTGGTCGGCGGCACGCCTACTTCTTTGAGCTTGCGCACGATATTAGGCAGATTGACCATACCCATAAGAATGACCAGGGTATGCTGTTTGCTCCAGGTCTTGCTCCAGTCTATTGCCGACTTCGATTTGTAGGGATCCTCCTGTCCGGTGACCAGGCATACTGCGCTGGAAACCCCTCTCAGAGTCAGAGGTATCCCGGCAAAAGCCGGACAGGCAAAAGAAGAAGAAACCCCGTTGACTATCTCGAACTTTATCCCCTGTTCCTGAAGAGAAAGAGCTTCTTCCGCGCCCCGGCCGAAAAGAAAAGGATCTCCTCCTTTCAGGCGGACCACATTCAATCCTTTTTTAGCGTCCCTGACCAGCAGGTTGTTGATATTTTTCTGCGAAAAAGATCTTTCCCTTGATTTGCCTACAAAAAAAACCGGTATTCCCTGGCGCACGAAAGAAAGCACACTGTCGTCTATAAGCCGGTCATAATAGACCACATCGGCCCTGGCCAGGCACTGGATGGCTTTTCTGGTTATCAGACCGCTGTTCATGGGCCCGGCGCCGACGATATAGACCATTCCTTTTTTCCTGCTCTTTAAACTATTTTTTTTCTTCATCGCTCCGGCACTCTCTACTCTCTACTCGCTACTTTTTCTGCATTCATCCAGTATCTCTTTTGCTCCCCGGACAATCGCCTCTTCAGCTAAAACTTTTCCCAGCTTCCCGGCCTGATCGAGCGGCACTTTTTTTTCCACTCTGATCATCCGGGCCCCGTCAGGGCAGACCACACATCCCCGGGCCTGAAGCATATCGCCCTCTATTGTCGCCAGAGCTCCCAGAGGAAGATGGCATCCTCCGCCCAGAGCATTGAGAAAATCACGCTCCACGCTGACCGACAAAAAAGTATCCCGGTCATTCAGGCAGCCGGCTATCTTTATCATTTCCTGATCATCGCTGCGGATCTCGATGCCCAGCGCGCCCTGGCCCGGAGCCGGCAGAAAAATATCGGGAGAAAGAATTTCGCTGGCCCGCTGTTCAAGACCCAGCCGCTGTAAAGCGCAGAAAGCACAGATTATACCATCGATAGGATCGCTGTTCAATTTCCTTAATCGGGTATCGATATTGCCGCGGATCGAGACCAGCGAAATATCTCTGCGCCGCGACAAAAGCTGAGCCCGGCGGCGTACGCTGCTGGTGGCAATGACTGCCCCGGCAGGAAGATGGTCCAGGCCGATCCCTTCCCGGGAAATCAGGACATCATTGGCCGAAAGACGCCTGGTCACCGCCCCTAGTTTCAGCCCCCCTGCCAGACAGACAGGAAGGTCTTTCAGACTGTGCACAGCCATGTCGATCTCGCCGCGCAGCAGCGCCTCTTCTATTTCTTTTACGAATACGCCGATCTCGGCAGTGGAAAGCTCCTGCTTTATACGGTCCCCCCGGGTAACAATGGATCTGAATTCAAAATCAAGAGAAGAAAACCGGGTACGCAGAAAAGAACTGACTGCCTCGGCCTGCTTAAGGGAAAGAGCACTGCCGCGCGCTCCGATGACTACTTTTTGTTTCGACATTCAACCAGATTTATTTTACCGGAAAAATAATCGATGGCGCCGTCGATTATTTCCTCGGCGCGCTTTACTTCGGACCAGCGCCGGGAGAGGTTTTTTTCGCAGACCGCTTCCAGATCATCGATATTATAAAGATAGATATCATCGATGTCGGCGATCGTTTTTTCGATATTACGGGGTACGCCCAGATCGATAAGAAACAGCGGTTTACTGCGTTGCGGCAGAATCGAAACTATATCCTCATGGGTAATCAGGTAATGGGGAGCGCTGGTAGAACAGATCACGATATCGGCGGAAGAAAGCATGGTCCGGAGTTCGTCGAAATGAACGGCCTTACCGCCGAAATCTTCGGCCAGCTTCATAGCCGCGGAATAGGTCCGGTTAGCCACGCAGATGGAACTTACCCCCCGCTGGCCGAGATTGCGGACCATAAGCTCACCGATGGTCCCGGCCCCCACGATAAGCACGGTTTTTCCGGCAAAGGATTTTACCACCTTTTTGGCCAGCTCGATAGCTGCAGTGCTGATCGATACCGCTCCTTCACCGATAGTCGTAGCAGTCCGGACCTTTTTACCCAGTTTTATCGCTTCTTCAAAAAGCAATGACAGAGTCGCGCCCACCACTTCACAGGAGCGTGCTTTAAAATAAGCATCTTTGACCTGACCCAGGATCTGATTTTCGCCGATGACCATCGAGTCCAGAGAAGCCACTACAGTGAACAGATGACGTACGGCCTCGAAATCCTGATAACAATAGCAGTGGGTAAAGATATCCTCCCGCAGCTCATGATAATCGATAATAAATTCCTTGACCCTTGCAATACAATCCGGATCTGAACTCGCTGTATATATCTCGACCCGGTTGCAGGTGGACAAAATAACGTTTTCTTCCACTGCCGGGCAACAGTTCAGCGAAATAAGGGCATGCGGCACTGCGTGCTGGGCAAAAGCCACCTTTTCTCTTATCGAAAGAGGGGCGCTTTTATGGTTCAAACCCAGGATAAAAATACTCATTTTAATATCTTCTTTACCAAACCGTCTTTTTTTAACTGCTGGCTGGACAAAGCAGCCAGGCGGTTGACAATCTTCTTCCTCTGGGCAGCGGGAAACATGTTTTTTATCTTCTTCCTTACCGCGGATATTATCTGAACGCGTTTTTTATATTCTTCGGCCAGTGTGTTATTCAGTTCTTCCTTTATCCGTTTGGCAAAACCGGGAGCCCGGCCGCTGGTAGAAACAGCTATTATCACGTCGCCCCGGCAGCAGACTGCCGGCACGATAAAAGTACTCTGGTCCGGAGCGTCGACACAATTGACCAGAATACCTTTTTGCCCGGCCTCGCGGTAGACCCGGCTGTTTATCTCGCCGTCGTCAGTGGCGGCAATGACCAGAAAAACCTTATCAAGGAACTGTTCAGTGTAACCCGAGCGCCGATAACCTATCCTGCCCTGATGCGCCCATTTTGTAAGCTGGGAAGTAAGTGTTTTGCTGACGACCAGAACCTCAGCTCCGGCTTTTAGCAGGGAAGATACTTTTCTCTGAGCAACAATTCCGCCGCCGATAACAAGACAACGCCGGTTTTGCACATTAAGTAACGCAGGATAAAATTTCACTTTTAATACCCGGCAAAACTGCAGAACAATGTCTGATTATGCTTCCAGCGGAATAGTGCTGACCTTTTCGAACTCGACTGCCGATTCCCAGGCCCCGTTATTTTCCAGAGTCCTGATTATCCGGCCGCGCACATAAAAAGGACCAAGCGTAGGAAGCACATGGAATTTACCGTAGACTTCAGCCCCGATATTGACCGGGCGTGAAAAAACCACCCGCATACCGCCGGCGCTTAAATCCATAACCCGGCATTGTTCCCGTAACCCGGAGCAAGTCATCACTGCAGTCCTCTGTTCCTCGGTAGCTACGCGATTGAATCTCCTGTGCTCAGCAAACATCCACTTCCTCCTTTGTTTATGTGGACTCGATCCCCAATCGATCGAATATCATTCGCAACGATTCAAATTCAGGGAAAAAAAGAAAAAAACCGTTAAAATTGATATCCGCTACTTTGATCATCGTCTTGATAAAAATAGCTTTTTCCGTATCCTGAGCTATCTGAATGAAAAAATAATCGAGCAGGGCCGCGATCATATCCAGGGCGATCGAGGGAATACTGTAAAGTATGGTCAGGCTGGTCATATCGGCAAGAGAATTAAGATAAGCCCCGGCCAGGATATTGATCATTTCCTTGAGCGACGACTGGAACATCGGATCTTCGGTCTCGATCTCGTCGGCGTTCTGGCCCAGCAATGCTCCGCCCAAAATCTTGGCTTCATGGGGAGGAAGGAGAAAGAAAAAACGACCGCCGATATCACCTTCGATGGTTATATCCAGGACAAAATACAATTCCTCGGGGTTCCCCAGGACTTTATCCAGAGTCTCCAGGGGAACCAGTTTGGTCTCGGGAAGATTGATCTCGACTTTGCAATTAAGCAGATCAGCCAGAGCAGTTGCCGCCCGGCCCGCGCCGATCGTCCCGATCTCGCGTAAGACATCCAGTTGAATTAAAGAAATATTTTCATTTTCCATTTTTTAAGTATAGTATAATTGTATTCGCTATTTGGTCTAAAGGCAAGACCTTATCGGCGATTTTGTTGTCTACCACCAGTCTGGGCATGCCGTAGACCACACAGCTCGCTTCGTCCTGGGCAATTATATAACCGCCCTGCCGTTTCAAAGTGCTTGATCCGACAAAACCATCCTTGCCCATGCCTGTCAAAATAACTCCTATTTTTTTTTCACCGCTAAACACTTCCGCTGCCGAACTCATGGTCACATCCGCTGCCGGCCGGACATAATTGACCAGGGACGTATCGTCGAGACGAAGGACATATTCATCGTTCTTTTCCGGTACTTTCTCGATGACGACGTGATATCCGGCCGGGGCCACATAAGCAGATCCGTTCCTCAGGATATCGCCGTCTTCAGCTTCTTTTGTCCTGACCCCGGAATGCCAGGAAATCCTTTCGGCAAAGCTCTTGGTAAATCCCTGCGGCATATGCTGAACGATAAGAAATGCCGCGTCAAGGTCGGCAGGCATCGCCGACATTACGTCCATGATCGCCTTAGGTCCTCCGGTAGAGGCGCCGATGACCACCAGATTTTTTATGACCGTAGTCCCTTTGGCCGGGGCCGGAACAGCGCGACCTTCGCCGATATTTATGTCGGCGACCATGCGTATTTTGGAAATGATCTCCTCCTGAAAATTATAGAGATCAAGAGATATCTCACCGGAAGGTTTGGGAATAAAATCAAGGGCTCCCAGTTCCAGGGCTTTCATGGTAACCGCAGCCCCCTGCTGAGTATAAGCCGAAAACATTACCACCCGCGTTGGATTACGGGCCATCAATTCCTTAAGTACTTCCAGACCGTCCACGTCAGGCAGATTGACATCAAGGGTGACCACGTCCGGTCTAAGTTCGGCAATCGACCTTAAGGCTTCTTTGCCGTACTTGGTCCTGCCGACTATAGTAATATCGGGATCATTGGAAAGTATGTCCTGAAGTATCTTTTGCATCAAAAGAGAATCTTCTACGATAAAGACACTGATCTTTTTCATCACATTTCCTTTTCCCCGAAAAAAATAGTCTTGACCCTGACCAGGCCCGTGGAAAGATCAAAAAATATCGTCCGTCCGTAATTGCCGCCGGTATCTTCAGCCAGCAGCGTTATATTATTCGTATTCAAAAGTTCATGAGAGGCTTTGATGTTCTTTACTCCGATATTGAACGGACTGTTGACCGGAATAGAACTGAACATATGTGCCCCGCCGAACAATTTTGCCTGCGGCTTGCCCAGAGAGCCTTTCTTTTTTAACTCTTCCAGCATCAAGGGGATTACCGAATCGACAAACTTAGCGGGGTTGGTCTTGATCTTGGCAGTTTCGAAACAGGGAAGCATGGCATGGGCCAAAGCTCCGATCTTTTTGCGTTCATCATATAAAGTTATGCCTACGCATGAGCCAAGCCCTCTGGTTACCAATACCTGCGGCGCGTCTCCTGTCTTCATATCCGCCATGCCGACTTCGATTAGCATTGTAGTATCCATTGGATCTCCTGTTGATGATTTATCGAAAATGCCATCTCCCCTATCCTATTCCCCCAAAACTCTGCGGATAGCTTCGACAACGCGTGAGGGCTGAAATGGTTTTACGATGAAATCCTTTGCTCCGGCCTGGATCGCCTCGACTACCAGAGCATGCTGTCCCATTGCCGAAACCATGATTATCCTCGCCGCGGGATTCTGTTTGATGATCTCTTTGACCGCGGCCACGCCGTCGATTTCTTCCATCTTGGGCATGACGATGTCCATGGTCACCAGATCCGGTTTAAGCTGATTGAACTTATCGATTGCTTCTTTTCCGTTTTCAGCCTCACCGCATATCTCAAATCCTTCTTTTTTGAGGATATCGGCGAGCATTTTGCGCATAAACAAAGCATCGTCAACAATAAGAACCCTAGGCATAATCTACCTCCTTTTTCCTGCTTCAGAGCTTTTTATATATTTTACTCCCTAAACTGACCGGTTGAAAACGGTCCCTGAAAGATTTTCTGAGAGTCTCCACTTTGCCCAGCACCAGATAACCGTCCTTGCGCAAAGATTTATAAAGACTCTCGAATACCTTCTCGGCATTATCTTTGCTCAGATAAATCCCCACGTTACGAAAAAAAACGACGTCCATGAACGGGAACGGGCGATCAGTGAACAGATTATGTTTTTTGAAGGCCACATGGTTCCTGATCTCATTTTTTACCCGGTAGCGATCCAAACTGATCTTTTCGAAATAAAGATCCAGCAGATAAGAACTTACTTCATTAAGAGAGGATGAAGCGTATTCCCCCTTCTGCGCCGTAGCCAGAGCATCGGAATCGACATCGGAAGCGGTTATCCGCAAAGAAAGTTTTTCGTTCCATTCTTTCAAGGCCTCGGTAAATAAGATGGATAACGAATATGGTTCTTCGCCGTTGGAACAGCCGCATGACCAGCACCGCAAAGAAAGCGCCGAATTCTCTTTTTTGAACATGATCAGCTGGGGGATCACCAGCTTTCTGAATTCGGAATAGACTTCGGGATCACGGAAAAATTTAGAGACGTTGACGCTGAGCCGGTCGAGAAAAGCGTCCCATTCCGAAGGATTCTCCTTAAGTAAGGCGATGTATTCGTCGACCGTAGTGCATTTGGTAGCGTTCAACCGGATCCCCAGCCGCCTGGTCAGAAAGGTCTTACGGTAAAAAGTAAGATCAACGTTACGGGACTGCGAAATATATTCCAGAAAGATGTCAATGTCTTTTTCCTGCAACAAATCTGTCTCCACCGCGAACATGATCAATGATTCGGTTTTTTCCTGACTATTTCGATGGCCCTGGTCAGCTCGCGTATTATGTCGGCCCGGAACTGCAGCCCCAATTCAGCCAGACGGGTATAAATGCTGCCCTTCTGGGTCACTACATACTTTGCCGGAACATGATTAAGGACCATGGCCGCAATGTCCAGCTTGCAGCGATCGCATTTGCACATATCGTTCTGCTCGGAAAGGAGTTTATCCAGATTTTCAAAAACCACATCTTCCATATAATTATGTAAATGCATTATTCCTCCTTTTTTTAAATAATATAAGGGCAAAGGCCTTTTACGTCAACATTTAAATGCAAAACCTTTTATCGAAAACGCTCTCTTACCGTATATTGACTATGTCCAGGATCAAAGCGACTTTTCCGTCACCCAGGATCGTAGCGCCGGCCACGCCTTTTATCTTCTTGACCAGAGAACCCAGAGGTTTCACCACGATATCCTGCTCGCCGATCACTTTATCCACCATCAAACCGATACTGGTAACTCTCCCTTCGACGATAACCAGCGACAGCTCATCTGACAGGGGCTGCCCGGTCTTGATATGGAACTCCTTATCCAGGCGGAGGATCGGGATTATCTCCTCACGCAGACGAACTACTTCGATATCCTTTATGAACTTTACCTCGTGGGCGTGAACCTTTACTGTTTCCCTTATGCTCATCAGAGGGATGGCGAATATCTGATCTCCTATCTTGACCAGCATCGCTTTGATGATCGCCAGGGTAAGCGGCAGGGTCAGAATGAATTTAGACCCCTGGCCTTTGGTATTAAAAAGCTCCAGTCTTCCGCCCAGAGCGTCCAGTTTATTCTTTACCGCGTCCAATCCCACTCCCCGGCCGGAAATATCCGACACCTCGCCTTTAGTGGAAAAACCGGGCATGACCAGAACGTTCAAAATCTGACTGTGATCGAAACGGGCGATTTCCTCAGGCGTCATCAATCCTTTCTCCACTGCCTTCTTCAGCACTTTGTCGGCATCAATCCCCCCCCCGTTATCGCTGATCTCGATATTGATGTGACCGCGTTCCCGGGACACCTTTATGACGATCTTGCCCCGCGCGGCCTTACCGGCCTTGGCCCTCTGTTCAGGACTCTCGATGCCGTGATCGATGGCATTCCTTATAAGGTGGACTATGGGATCGCCGATTTCGTCGATGACCACCCGGTCAAGTTCTATTTCGCTGCCGACTATTTCCAGATCGATGTTTTTACCTTCTTTGCGGGCCAGATCCCGGACGATACGGGGGAAATTATCCAGGATATAGGAAATAGGCAGAAGACGCATCTTCAAGGCCTCATCCTGAAGCGAAGATACCAGCCTTTCCACCAGATATACCGTCTCCTCCAAAGCCGGGTAATCTTTACTCTGGACGGTCTGCACCAGACGGCTCTTGGTTATCGCCAACTCGCCCATTATGTTCATTATTTTATCCAGACGTTCGACGGGAATGCGCATGCTCTGGATCTTCTTTATATAACTGGCCGACTTGGTCTCTTTGCGTTCCAGCTTTTTAAGCGAAGCGACATCGACCCGGTGAACAACGATCTTTTCCACTTCCAGTATCCTGGCGAGTTCCTGTTCGATCAGCTTTTGGGTTTCGACCGTAGCCAGGATTATGTTGAAGCTGTTCCCGAAATCTTCGTCCTTAAGAACTTCTTCCGAAGGGAATGTCCTTATCAGCTCGCCGAAATTTTTTGCCCGGCTTATGACCAGAAAAGTACGCACCCCTTTCATCGGGCACTCTTCCGATAAAAAAACCTCGATACGGATGATGTTCTTACCGGCATCGGCATATTTTTTCAAAGCAGCATAATCCAGTTTTATGTCCTGGGGCTTTACCGCTTTGACCTTCTCCGGCTCGCCTTCCTTCGAGATCATTCCTGCTAAACGCTCCATATGGTGCGCGATATCCACCGCAGACTCGCGTTCATCCCGGGAATCCTCCACCAGAGTGGTAAAAGCGTCGATGCTTTCGAAAATAACATCCATTTTTTCCGAAGAAAGCTCCGACTTTTTCAAACGAAAAGTATCGAATACGTCTTCCAGGCGGTGGGCGAATTCGGCGATATCCTTATACCCCATGGTGGCAGCCATGCCTTTGAGAGTATGCATGAACCGGAATATGGAATTGATGGCTTCCAGATCATGCTGATCGTTCTCCAGTACTACCAGAGCTTTATTGATATCTTTGAGGTATTCCTGTGATTCGCCGAAGAAAAGGTCGCGGTAACTATTATCCATGATTATTCACTTGTTGCTTTCAAAAGCAGTTCCAGACCGACCGGATTGGGAATGAGGAAAAAATTACCCCTTACCTCAGTGGTCTTTTCCGAAAAATCGGACATTATCAGCAAAGCGTGAGAAGACAGATCGCTCAACTGGATCAGCAGATAATCGATCATCGCCTCAGCCATATCCTCGATGACCTCGGGAACAGTGGGCACCAGTCCCCAGTGGACAAAGGCAGTCAGGGCGTTAAGGTAAGAATTGGCCAGAATCATGCCGATCTCTTTAAGCGACGAGCGGTCCATTTCGGTGACCACTCCTTTATCTGCCGGAGTGCGGTCGTGCATCAGCGAAGCCAGTTTAAGAGCATCCCTCTGCTCGAAGACAAGCAGCATGATGCTTGGTATATCTCCCAGTATCCGTATTACCAGGCCGACGACCAGGCGGTCCTGACCTATGACCTTGGGAACATCTTCCACGGGAAGAAAATATACTTCCGGAACGTTGATATCTATTTTTTTGCTGAGAAGCTGAGAAAGGGCGGTAGCGGCATTACCCGCGCAGATATTGCCGATCTCTTTTAAGGCATCACGCTGTACAGGATTAAATTGAATGTCCCCCACCAGGGATATTCTCCTCAGTAAGAACCTTATTGACTACCGTTAATAATTTTTCCGAGGTAAATGGCTTGATAATGAATTCTCTGGCTCCGAAAGCCAGCGCTTCACGGATCAATTTTTTTTCGGCCAGAGCCGAAATCACCACTATCCGGGCCGAAGGGTCAAAGGAAACGATCTGCTTTACCGCGGCAAGGCCGTCGACTTCTTCCATCTTGGGCATGACGATATCAAGAGTTACCAGATCCGGCTTCAACTTCTTATACTGCTCGACGCCGTCTACGGCATTGCCGGCCTCGCCGCAGATCTCGAAACCGGCTTTGGACACGATATCGCCGATAAGATTCCTCATGAACAAAGCGTCATCGACAATAAGAATTTTTTTCTTTTTCATGAACATATATTATACCCCCGAACTCTGTTAATGTAAATTTATTTGGTGTATTTTTTGATCACGTTCAGGGCGATGATATTCCGCTGGATCTGGTTCGTCCCCTCGTATATCTGCGTGATCTTGGCGTCGCGCATATACTTCTCAGCCGGATAATCTCTCATATAGCCGTAACCGCCGAATATCTGCACTGCATCGGTAGTCACTTCCATGGCAACGTCCGAGGCATACATCTTTGCCATGGCGCTGGCACCGGCAACGTCTTTTTCGCCGCGATCGACCATAGCCGCGGTACTGTAAACAAGACTGCGGGCTGCTTCGGTCTTGGTGGCCATATCCGCCAGCATCCACTGAATACCCTGAAAAGAAGAGATCGGCTTTTCGAACTGAACCCGGCTGTGCGCGTACTTTACGGCCGCTTCCAGAGCGCCCTGAGCTATTCCCACGGCCTGAGCCGCGACTCCCGGTCTCGACTGATCGAAAGTCTTCATGGTAGCGATAAAACCGATACCTTCTCTGCCCCCCAGCAGATTTTCCTGAGGGATACGCGCCTCGTTAAAAACCAGTTCACGGGTAGTCGACGACCTGATCCCCAGTTTCTCCTCTTTTTTCCCGAAACTGAAACCGGCTGTGCCTTTTTCCACGATAAAAGCCGAAATACCGCGCGGCCCCTTCTTTTTATCGGTCACGGCGATAATAGTGTATATCTCCGCCTCTCCGCCATTGGTGATAAAACATTTGGTGCCGTCCAGAACATAATACTTACCGTCTTTTCTGGCTGTGGTCTTGATCGCCGAAGCATCGGAACCGGCTTCCGGTTCGGTAAGACCGAAGGCGGCGAGTTTTTCCCCTGAGGCAATAGCCGGAAGATATTTCTTTTTTTGCTCTTCCGTGCCGTACAAAAGTATGGGAAACATGCCCAGAAAGGAAGCAGCATAGGAAGTGCCGACTCCTCCGTCGATCCTCGATATCTCTTCGGTAGCTATGCACAGATCGATAAGTGAACCTCCCATACCGTCATAGGCTTCGGGTATCGGGATGCGGAAAAGATCGGATTGAGCCATGGCCTTGATCGCCTCCCAGGGAAACTTTTCTTTTTCGTCATATTCCCGCGAGATCGGCTGCACTTTGGTCTCGGCGATCTCCCGGCAAAGATCTCTGAGCATATTCTGTTCTTCGCTAAAAGGGTAAGTTACCAGCATTTGATTCCTCCTTTTTATCTCGACGTTAAACTATTTCAATCTGTAACTTAATGCTTCCTCATTGCATTTATTCGGAAAAAAAACGCAATTCAGGCAATCGCTCCATATCTTATGCGGCAATTTATCCTTACTGATCTTCCGGAATCCCATTTTACGGAAAAATTCCGGGGCAAAAGTAAGGGCAAATACCTGCTTAAGACCGAGTGGTTTAGCCTCATCCAGACAGGCCCGGACCAATCTGCGGCCGATGCCTTTTTTATGACAGGCTTCGCTTACCACCAGTGATTTTATTTCGGCCATACCCTGCCAGCCTACGACATGCAGGGAGCAGGCAGCGACGATCCGGCCGTTCTTTTCATATACCCAGAAATCACGCAGATTTTCATAGATATAATTGAGCGGACGATCCAAAACCCGGCCTTTTTTTGCCCAGTAACTGATAAGATCGTATATCTTTTTACTGTCGCCTAACTTTGCTTTTCGCAACATACTCATCCTGATCTAAAAGAAAAAGGAAATTCCCGCCAGATACATGTGCGCATCAATGCCTTTATTGGGATGCTTAAAACTGGCATTGGACAGATGACGAAAACGATACTCAAAACTGACGGCTTTTGATTCATCGACAAAAAAGTGGAATCCGGCACCGGCCTGCGGTAAGAAATTTATCTGGGTCGATTGTTCGCTGGTATGCTGGCTCATATAAAGAACTCCCACTCCGGCTTTCACATAAGGACAAACAGCCTCAGTAAGCGGCAGGGAATATTTGGCCAGGAAATTAGTGCCCAGTTCGACATTGCTGTCGGGGCATGTTACCGTTGTCAAAAACGGCTCTATTACCAGATCCAGCCTTTCCGATGAACTGACACCGATCTTCTCCATTAACGGACGGGAATCAAAATCAAAGGCGACCATAAGAGGCACTCCCTCATAGTCGTCTTTCCCGGTCAGTTCTGCCGAAAAAAATCCGGAAAAAATTTCCAGAGCCTCGAAACAAAAGGCGGAATTGCAGAAAAACAAGAACACAGCGCAGATAATGATCTTTCTCAAATCCATGACCAAGCGTCCTTTCCTATTAATACCTTTTATCCAAGCTTCTGAAACACTTATTTTTCTATAACCGTCTTAATGAAAAAATAATTGTAAACAATAATACAGGGGCTGTCAAACCATTTTCTTCTCTCTTGCCGGGATACCCTTTCTCGGTCCTGCGGTAAAAAAATGTATTATTTTCTTGACAAGATAAAAATTTAACCGTATAGTATCAGCCTATGGCACGTAAATGTAAAATCTGCGGAAAATCGGCGGTTACCGGAAATTCGATCACCCGGCGTGGTAAACCGAAAAAAGAAGGCGGAATAGGCCTGAAAACTACCGGTATTACCCGGAGAAAATTTTTGCCCAACCTCCAGACTAAAAGGGTGGTCATAAACGGTAAGATCCAGAAGATCCTGGTCTGCACAAAATGCATCAAAAGCGGCAAACTCGTCTTCCCCGGCCGCTCCCCCAAAACAGCCGAATAACGTAATCCGGCTTCTTTTTTTACCCTTTAGCAAATTTGCGGGAAAGATTCGAACTCGGTCTGTTCAGCTGAGACGCATATCCTTTACTACCAGGCGAAAAGTATTGTGATAGTGGTTCTTTTCCAGTGAATATACCACATCGAGAGGTTTTTTGTAGCGGACCAGATCCAGACATTCGTCCCTGCCGTAGACAACCGCTTCATAGGTAAGAGAATCATCGCATAACCAGAAAGTATTCACTCTGCTGTTGTGGCTGCAAACAGCTGTTTTTGGCAAAAGACCTCTGGTAACGAACAAAGGATGGGAATTTTCTTCGCCGAAAGGGCGCAGTCGTTCAAGCCCCTCGGCCAGTTCCATGCTGAGTTGAGACAGAGAAAGCTCGGCATCGATCTGTATCTCCGGCAGTGGTTTTTCGCGCGCCAGTTGTTTCAGGGCTGCATTAAGCTGGTCCCGGAAATCGGCGATATTATCCCTGCCGATCTCTACGCCGGCAGCTTTTTTATGGCCGCCGTAGGAATGAAGGGTTTCTTTGCAGGTATCCAGTACCTCCATCAGATGCAAGCCGGGTATCGATCGTGCTGAACCACGTCCTTTGCCCTCATTAACGCCGATAACAAAAGTGGGGCGCCAGTACTTATCGGCCAGGCGGGAAGCAACGATACCCAGTACCCCCTGATGCCATCCTTCTTTGGAAAGGACAAAGGCAGCGTCGTCCTGAAATTCTCTGACAATAAGTTCTTCTGCCTCTTTCAGAATCGATTGTTCGACGCTCTTGCGCAAACGGTTATATTCGTCAAGACGCTGCGCGATCTGACGGGCATATTCCCGGTCACGGCAGGTAAATAATTCTAACACCTGTTCGGCATGGGCCATCCGGCCGCAGGCATTGATGCGCGGCCCGAGAATAAATCCCAGATGAAACGGCTCCAGCGTTTCCTGCCTGACACGCGCCACCTCGCATAAGGCCTGAATACTGATCCGGGAAGTGGTCCTTAAACGGGAAAGCCCCTCGACAAGCATGATCCGGTTTTCTCCCTTAAGAGGCACCACATCGCAGACTACGCTCAGGGCCACCAGGTCCAGTGTCTGGCGACAATCATCGCCGCTCAGGGCCTGAGCCAGCTTAAAGGCCACACCGGCACCGCTGAGATCTTTAAAAGGATACGTGCTGTCTTTTCGTTTGGGATTGACAAAGGCCAGAGGTATATTTTCGCCCCTGGCGGGAAGATGATGGTCGGCAACGATCACATCCATACCCAGTGAACCGGCCAGAGATATCTCCCGGCTGGAATTGGTGCCGCAATCAAGGCAGATCAGCAGGGTCGCGCCCTGTTCCCGGATCTTGTGTATGGCCTCGCTGTTCAAACCATATCCTTCGTTCACCCGGTGCGGTATATAAAAAAAGGTCCGGGCCGAAAAACGTTTCAGACATTCATCGATAATGGTCAGGGAAGTAATCCCGTCGACATCATAATCGCCGAAAAGACAGATCTTCTCTCCGGCATTGATCGCCTGCCTGATACGCTGCACAGCCTTATCGATATCCGGCAGGAGATGAGGCGGATGAAGACCGGCAATATCCGGATTAAGAAAAGACTCGAATTCCTCCGGTTCGACATTACGCCGCAAAAGAAGGTGGGCTATTATCTCATTGATACCATAGCGCCGCGACAACTCGCGGGCCCGGGGAGAGATCTCAGCTACTATCCATTGTTTCGGCATCACATCTCTTCCAATGGTTTTATACCCAGCAGATGCAGCCCGCAGGAAAGAACGGTTTTTACGCCGGCCAGAAGATTAAGTCGGGCCCGGGTAATATCTGTTTCTTTCACCAGCACTCTTTTGACCTCGTAAAATTTATGCAAAGCCGTGGCCAGTTCTTTGAGAAAATCTATTACATACATCGGCTCCAGAGAATAATAGGCTTTTTCCAGGCAGGAAGAGAATTGAAAAAGCTTTCTCAGCAGAACCAGCTCTTCCTCTTCACCGAGAAAACGGCTGTATTCGGGATCAGGCCAGCCTAAATCTGTCTTCTTGGCGATACTGCATATCCGGGCATGGGCATATTGGATGTAATACAAAGGGTTGTCGAAAGAAAGCGTCTTGGCCAGATCGATATCGAACTCAAGATGAGAAGAATTCTTACGGGTAAGATAATAAAAACGGGCTGCGTCTTTTCCCACCTCCTGCTCCAGCTCGGAAAGAAGTATGGCCGTACCTTTTCGTTTGGACATTTTTTCCTTGCTGGTCAAAGTGACCAGCTGGATGATCAATATCGCCAGACGTTTATCGTCAAGGCCAAGAGCTCTTACCGCGGCTTTTACCCGTTGAATATAACCGTGGTGGTCCGGTCCCCAGAGATTTATCAGCAGATCGAATTTACGTTCCAGTTTATTCTCATGGTAAGCTATGTCCGAAGCAAAATAAGTCAACGTGCCGTCGGCTTTTCTCAATACCCGGTCCTTATCATCGCCGAACCGGGTGGAAGAAAACCATAAAGCGTCCTCTTTCTCATACAGCAATCCCTTATCTTCCAGTATCCGGAAAGCGGCCTCCACCTTGCCCTGATCGATAAGCTTTTTCTGGCTGACCCAGTTGTCGAATACTATGCCCAGCCTGGCCAGATCTTTTTTGATCCAGGACAATAAGACCGCAAGAGAAAAATCGCGCAGGTCCTCGGGTTTCTGCTCGATCGCCTCAGCCGCGACCTCTTTCAGATATTCCCCCTGGTATCCGCCTTCGGGAATGGCCCATTGATTTCCGCCCAGCTCCTTAATGCGTTCTTCCACCGAAGAAACCAGCAGCTCGATCTGACGGCCCTCGTCATTGACATAATATTCTCTGGTCACATCATTACCGCAGTAACCGAGTATATTGGCGATCGCGTCCCCCACTACTGCCTGGCGTCCGTGGGCAATGGAAAGGGGGCCGGTGGGATTGGCACTGACGAATTCGATAAGGACTTTGCGTTTTTTCTCCAGAGAAAAACAGCCCTCGTTTTCCTGAAACAATCTGTTCAAACCCGCTACCAGAGTATCCCGGGAAAAAAACAGATTGATAAACCCCGGCTTGACTATCGAGATCTTTTCGGCAAAAGAGGCTTCTTTCTCCAGTTCATTTTTTATCTCTTCGGCAATGACCAGTGGATTCTTTTTCAGGGCCGAAGCGAGTTTAAGGGCTACTGCCGTGGAAAAATCCCCGAATTCCTGCCGCTGAGGTGTTTCCCACAAAGGCAAAGGGATATTATGTCCCGGATAACAGTCTGCCAGGATTTTTTCCAGGACAAGCGACATCTTTTTATATATCTCTCTCATCGATATTCTTTCTTTGATCTGGCGACAACAGTCTGAGGGAAAAAGACGGATATGCCCGGCAGTTATCAGATATCCTCTATGCGGATCAACTGCGACGGACCTTTGATCACTTCCAGCCGGTCTATTCTGGCAAGCGCTTTTTTCAGATCCCCCTCCCTCACCTCATGAGTGATCATCACTATCGGGACCAGCCGCCCCTTATTTCTCTCTTTCTGGGCCACCGAGGCAATACTCACGCTATGGGAAGACAGTATCTTTGAGATCTTAGCCAGGACTCCCGGCTTGTCCACCGCCATAAAACGGATATAGGCGCGGGTCTTGATATTCTTTATATTTTCAAGAAGCAAAGGTTTCTGGGCCGATGCTACCGGCGAGCGCGAGGATACATTAACGACATCGGCCACGATCGATGCCGAGGTAGGGACACCGCCGGCCCCTTTACCGTAAAAAAGCAGTTCCCCGGCCGGATAAGTATCAAGCCATACGGCATTAAATGCCGAACCTACTTCGGCCAGGGGATGATCGCTCCTGATCAAAGTAGGATGGACTTTCAGTCCAATTTTTTTGCCTTCTCTGCGGGCAATAGCCAGCAGCTTTATTTTGTAGGAAAATTCTTCGGTATAGGCCATATCCAGAGGCGTGATACCGGAAATACCTTCGCTGTAAATAGACGCCGGATCAGGCCAGAAGCCGAAAGCCAGATAACTGAGGACACACAGTTTATGAAGTGTATCCAGCCCCTTGATGTCAAGGGAAGGATGTTTTTCCGCGTAACCTTTTTTCTGGGCCTCCTGCAAGGCCTGAGAAAAAGTAAGCCGCTCGCGGTCCATTTTGCAAAGGATATAATTAGTGGTCCCGTTGAGGATCCCGTAAAACCTTTTCACCTCACAGCCTACCAGCCCTTCCGAAATGCTTTTGATCAGAGGTATGGCACCGCACACCGATGCTTCGAATCCGATATTTTTCCCTGCGGCCCTGGCCAAAGCAAAAAGTTCTTTCCCGGCCCGGGCCAGGAGAGCCTTGTTGGCAGTTACCACGTCTTTGCCGTTACGCAATGCCGAAACAATGATCTCTTTGGCCGGATGAATACCGCCCATCAATTCCACTACGATATCGATATCCGGATCGTTAACGATCTCTGCGGGGTTGGTGGTAAAGCGGATCGAAGAAGGAACGATCTTTTTTTTATTATGCTTTATATCGCAAACGGCCTTAACCGAAAGACCGAGCCCGCTGCGTTTGCGGATAAGACTTCTGTATTTCATCAATGACCTGAGAGTACTCGCCCCGACCACTCCCAGTCCGATTATACCGATCTTTTTCATTGTTTCTTTTTCGCCAGAAGTTTTTCGATATACTTGCCGATATCCTCGAATATACTCATATCCAGATCAATAAAGCGTATCCGTGTCTCATAAATAACATTCTTGACCACTTCCCTGCTTTCCACTACCTCGCCGGTAGCTTCTATCTTCTGAGGAACAAAAGGAAAACGGATAGTGATCTTAAGATGAACTCCTTCACCGAAAAAACGATTGGTGGTGATCAGTATCCCCCCCTGACTTACATCCCTGGTCTGGGTAAGATCATATTCATCAGGCATATCCTTTATCCTGTAACTGACCACGAATGTAGCCTGAGTGCGGGGAAACTTGCGCCGTTCAGGCCCTGAATATTGTTCTGCCATTTATAACCTCCTTACCGTTCTACCGCTAAAAAAGCAACTGCCTCAAAATATACAGTAATATGAATAAAAACAATCGGGAGAGTGGGATTCGAACCCACGACCCCTTGAACCCCATTCAAGTGCGCTAATCCAGGCTGCGCCACCTCCCGATAAAAAAAATACATATCAAAGCAATAAAAGGTACG
>CAZVRU010000008.1:75909-87305 GCA_964629785.1 uncultured Planctomycetia bacterium | reverse complement strand
GATACACGCTCCGGTCCAGGCAATCGGTCGCTATCGTAAGCGAAAAGCCGCGGGAACTGTCGGTTATTTTGTTTTGTCGCTGTTCGAGAGTATCCGGAGAATAATAAGGTCTATCGGAAGTGATGGCATACGGTGAAGATAGCACCTTTTTGATTTCGGCAGTGAATTTGTCCCAATTGGTATTTTCGGATTCAGGATCGACGGGTTCGGAAGCGGAAGTAAAAGGAGCAAAGGGAGACGTCTGACTGGGCGGCCCGTTGTTCCTCAATACTACCAGGTATATTAAAACGATACGGTTGTTGTCGGTTGTGAGAAGAATGCCTGATTTTGCTGGTTTTGAAAGATGGACGACACTTTTGGCGAATACGCAGTCAGTCGTGGTGCCGTCCTGAGAAAGAGAGGTGTTGTTGACAGGGGCAACGGCTGACGCTTTAGTTGAAGTTTTGCCGGTTTTCGGAGGACCGTGTGACGCAGGAAGAGCGCACTGATCATCCAGAGCTATACCATCAGTATCTATAATAACAAATGTATTATCGTTTTTCGGGGCCGGCGGCCCGTTTATCATCATCCAGTCATCGTCGTTACCGCTGTTATTTTTTTCTGTATCATTATTGGCAGTGTATTGCATACCGGTTACCGGGCTTACAATAGACATCAAAGGCGCCAGTAAAATATCATCAAGGCCGTTCAAACGGTGCGGATTTTCGGAACAGGCAGAATCGACCTGCAGTATATCCCCGATCTCATTAGCCTGTTTATCGTTGATATTCCGCGCGCTTTTTATAGTTGCAGCAGTGGAAGCATCGGCAGGCGTGTCCTGCGGTATGTTGCCGGCATTGCTGTCGATATCCGATGAGAAATCGGCGCTTATCTGTATGTCCGGTATATCGGCGCAGGAAGTGCCGTCACCGGAAGATGTTGAGTTATCTATACGCGTATCCGCCAGTTCATTACGTTTAACCCGGATGTTACCGGCAATCACGGGCATATTTTCGGTTTTCAGGGCATTTGTATCGATCTCCGGGGCAGGCGCCGCCGGATCGACCGCCGGTACGCTTATCACAACTAACTGCGGATTATCGGCCGCATTGCTGGTCTCATCGCAATAAACGATATCGTGGACTGTTTTTGCCTGCGGCGCATTACCATCTATTTGCTTGCTGCTTTTTTCAGCCGAGGCCTCGCCAGTACTATCATTTGCCGAAGACTGACGGAGTGATTTATCATTTTCCGGATCGACCGTTGATCCGCTGCTCAGAGGATCGGAAAGGGAATTTATTTCGGTAGACGCTGTAACGGAAATCGCATTTGTCAGTGAAATCGATAGATTGTTGTCTATCTGGTTGGCGGCGGTATCGGTTTCGTAAGACGATTTAAGAGAAATCTCATTTGCCGGGGAAGCCGAAAATCCGCTGGTCAGCGGATTTATATTAAGATTTATTTCATGCGGTGTTGCGACAGAAAATTCGTTTGAGGGGGAAACCGTCATGCCGTTATTCAGCGCGTTGGCACTAATATTTACTGTATAGATGTCATTGGCCTGGGAATTGGAAGTGTTGATCTCCGGCCCTATTGCCAAATTTAAAGGCTGAGACCCGTTATTGTTAATTCCGGCATTTCCGGGGAAAAAATTGTTTCCGGTGGTAATCGGAAAATTGCTCAAGGGTGTGGTTGTTGTCCCGCTGAGAGCCGGATCTATGCCGTGATTCAAAGTATTATTTAAAGTGGTATCGAATATCTCATTAACGGCCGTTGCATCGGCAGATCCGGACACGCCAGTGCCGGAAGATACCATGACCGAATCTGTTGAAATAGCATTGTTACTGGTATTGCCTGAATCAACTGATGATTTTTTTCCGTCACCCGAAATGTCCATATATGCATAATCATCGGACCATATGCTGTTCTGGGAACTTTTTCTATCTGAAGAAATTGTTGCGTAGCCTGAGCTTGTGGATGAGGCTGTTATGCGGGAATTGTAACAGCCGGACAAAGCGTTGGAAGAACTGGAATAATTGCTCCAAACTTCAGCCTGGACTTGCGGTACCAGTACCGACGAAATGCCTTTTATGATCTGGTCGACGATGTTGTCGCTATCCCTGTCCTGCAGGGCCTGGAATTGCTGCCGGTAATAGGCCAGTCGCATACCCGGAAGCAATGAGGCGAAATCGAGCTGACCGGCAGTGAAGGTAAAGTCCAGGAAAATGAACATGCCGGCGATGAATATCGCCATTGTCTTGAACCACAGATTGTCTTTCCAGGTATACATTTCTTTTTTATCCGTGACCCATACAACCAAACAGGGTCGCGCTTTAGTTCGGCAACCCGGTCATCCGAAAAGTCGGCATTGAAAAGACTTTTAAGATCCGTGGCTTTCCTCCCGCTATATGCGGAAAGCTTTTCGATAAAGCTGTATTCAGCTTTTAAAATCCCAAATTTTTAAGTCCTTGATCCCGTGGTTTTGATCTTCAGTGAACAATTGTGGATTGTTCCCTGAGTATAACGCATTGCTTCCGGTAAATTCAAGATGCCGACCAACCTTTTGTTTGTTTTCCCGTTTCGCGGAGGAGATTACACCGATACACCGATTAATTGTCTGGACTTTATCCTTTAACCTTTATCCTTCCCGCCGCAGGCGGCTCTCTCTACCCTCTACGCACTACTCTCTACTCGGTATATTGGCTCTATAACCGTATCATTAAAATATCCTTTATATATAAGTGATAATAACCGTATCATAACCGTATCATCCCTGCATTTGCAGGGAGTTATAAGTTATAAGTGACAAGTTACAAGTAAAATAGTCGATAGTCACAAATAGCATTTAGCGGATAGCGGTTAGGGGTTAGGGTTGCCGCTTTGCGGCAAGTAAGAATGAATTATGCCAACCTCTTTTCTCCCCTGACTCCAAACTCCTGACTCCTGACTAATTTCTCATATCCATCTCTCATTTCTCCGGTCTCACATTCTATTTTGCAATGCTAATTAACAAGTCGACAAGTCTGAAGGCGACAAGACGACATGTAATAAATATCGGTTACGGTAACGGCCCGCCTTGCCGTCGAGGCAGGTTGCAATTTGCAATTTTCCCGCGTTTTTCGTCTTAGCGCAGGGGACGTCTCACGTCTAAGCGGCGAAGCCGCGAACGTCTTACGGTTTTCCGCCGCAGGCGGCATTCGCTGCTCGCTACTTCCCAATTTTATGCTATAATTAGCCATATGCGTATTATGCTGCAATATCTTCCCTGGCTGCTGGTCAGTATCCTCTATTTTCCGGTCTTAAAAGACCTGTATATGTCGCGCTGGCAGGCTGTGGATTATACCCATGCTTATTTTATTTTACCGATATCGATCTGGCTGGTCTGGCGCAAAAAAGCGGCCCTGAAACAAGCCTTTCGTGAGGTAAAAGGCAGAGACAGTATCTGGCACGGGGTCCTGTTTATCAGCGGTGTTTTTCTTTTTATTTTCGGCTGGCGCTGGGGCTATCTTGCCGTGGCTTCATTTTCCCTGCCGGTGGTGATCTATGGTCTTATCGGATTCCTTTACGGGCCGGCAGTTGTTTCCCGGATCAGGTTCCCGGTCCTTTATCTTTTTGCCCTGGTCCCCCCGCCTCTGGGGATCGTGGACAATATGACCCTGCCCATGCGCAAACTTATATCAGTAGCTACGGCTCTGTTTTTAAGACTTTCAGGCTATCCCGTGGTCAGGGACGGGCTGCTTCTGAATGTCGGAGGTCACGAAGTATTTCTCGGTCAGCCCTGCAGCGGGTTCAGGTCTCTGGTGACCATGCTGGCCCTGGCTCTGGTCTATGTCTATCTCAGCTCAGGCCGCCTGGCCAAAAAGGCTGTTCTCCTGGCCGGGGTCATTCCTCTGGCCCTTTTCGGCAATTTTGTCCGGGTAACGATCCTGTCGCTCATTGCCTACCATGCCGGAGAAGAGGCGGCTCAGGGATTCTTTCATAATTTCAGCGGTTTAGTTATATTCGTGGTCATGATCCTGGGGCTTCTGGGCCTGGAAGTTTTTATCGACAGAGTGGAAAAAAAGCAGACCAGTACAAAATCCGGATGATTTTATGAATTATGAGTTAAAACCAGACAGAAGATTTATCGTCAGCGCCGTGCTGATAGCGGCTATCGGACTGGCTTTTGTCCTGCCCAAACCCCGCTATCAGAGCCCGGATATAATCCCTTCCCTGGAGATACCTTATGAGACTGAGGACTGGGATGGAAAAGATTTCAGTCAGGAACTTGATCTGGGTGACGAACGGTTCAATTTTGTCAGCGATATCCTGGCCCGGCTTTACCAGAACAAATATTATGAACAGCTTCTTTTGATCGTCCTCGATGCCGGCAATTTCCACCATCCCCGGGTCTGTTTCGGGGCATCGGGTTTCGAGATACGGGAACTGAACGATACCGTGCTTACTGTGCAGGGCCGCACTTTTAAAGCCAAAACCATGTTCACCAGCAAAAACCAGGAAAATTTTCTGCTCTTGTTCTGGATGTGTATCGATAAAAAAAATGTGGACTGGACCCGACAGAAATTTACCCAGTTCTGGTATTCGTTGTTCAACAAGCAGAAGACCGGCTTGATGGTCCGTCTGGATATACCTCTGCGTGACGAAAAAGACATACCTCATGCCCTGGCCAGGGCTGCCGGATTCCTTACCCAGATAGGCCAAGACCTTCCTCAAGAACAGCTCGACTACCTGTTCGGACGCCGATAGGCGCGCGTTCCGCACAAGGATAAACTAGGGGATAGCGGATAGCGTTTAGCGGTTAGGGTTACGCTCTGCGTAAGGAAGATTTTGAATGCTTGTCGCCCTCAGACCTGTCGACTTGTAATTCATAATTCATAACTCGAGCCAAGCGCTTTGCGCTGCTCTCGTACGCCAAAGGCGTCCGTGGCTTTGCCGTTTATGAACGGCAGAGATCATATCGGCCGGTTATGATCCCTCACAAAAACTATGTGTGATAACAGCAAATTTTTTATTTTTCAACTTGTAACTTATCACTTATCACTCATAACTCGTATTAGTAATTAATCCCCTTTCCATCCCTTTTATCCCGCCTGGCAGGCAAAAGGTTTTCACACCGTGGCTTGAAGGCGTTTTATGTCCGGCGCCGTTTGCAGCGGCAGCGCAGAAATGCCAGAACTATCCCGCCCAGGGCGAACAGAGAACAGCCCAGAGGTTCGGGCGTGACCACACCTTTGGTCATGGCAAAATTATCGAAACAGGCCTCGCCGTCGCTGATAGCCGCGCCTGAAGACCATAAACCCAGCCCCACATACAGCTCATTAATGCCCAGGTCGTCACGCAGGCCCACGTCGGTCTTGCTCCAGTCCACTACCGGCTCAGTCCCCTCTTCATAGGCCAGCAAAGAAAGTACATCGTCTGCGGCATTATAGGAAATGACCAGGGTGCCGTCATCTGAACCGCGGAAATACGGGCCGCCGAAAACAGGTGTACCGTATAAAGTCCCTTCTACCTGGTATCCTTCCGTGAGCTGTTGATTGCCGGCGTTAATGGTCTGTTTGGACAAGCCGGCTTCCATATTTCCGAGCCCGAAGGCTATGCCGGCTATATCCAGGTCGCTGTCGCCGGTATGAGAATAATGATAATCCACAGTAAATTCGAAATCATCGCTTAACAGCACGCTCCAGTTTGATATATATCCGGCAAAAGGGGTATAGCCGGTATCGCTCCAGCCTGAAGAGGTGAATTTAAGGACATCGTCCGACTGGTATACCTGGAGACGGTCGTAATCGTCGCCTATGGAAACAATGCTCCATAACGACAAATTTGTGGTATCACTGTCGAAATCGTCATCGACCCAGGCAGCCCGGGCCGCGCCGGGTAATAAAGTCAGAATAAAAAATAAGCACAGAATGATGCGGTTCATATTCTTCTCCTTTTTTTAATAAAAGCAATTGCCGCTCCGCCCAGGGCGAACAGAGAACAGCCCAGAGGTTCGGGGGTAACTGTAAAAGACGCGGATTTATTATGATAGCCGCCGCCTTCCCAGGCGCACCAGGAGATCTGTGCTTCCCACTGACCGGGCTCTTTTATGTCTTCCCACAACGGCGCTGTCTCAAAAATATAGAAATTACCCTGAGCATCCTGATGAGTTTCCCAGGGCAGGAGAAAATAACGCTCTTCGTAGCGGTCTTCTCCCGAAAATACCCAGGTCCATTTCACATTAAGCGATGAAGGGAGATATTCATAAGACGCGTGAGGTATGAAAAGATAGGAATAAGGCTGCTGGCTTAAGGAAAATGTGTCGGTAAGAGAGGTTTCGTTTTCGCGGACAGTATAGAAATCCCAGGACTGGCCTCTGACAGTACCGCAGAAAGCGGCAGCCAGTATAAACAGGAACAGAGTAAAGCGAACTTTTAACATCCCGTGGTCTTTATCGCTTTTCTCCCCTCCCTCAGGTTTTTATTAGAGAATGCCGGGCCTTTTTCAGGCGCGGCGTTTACGTCTCAGCAAAGCAATCACTCCGCTGCCCAGGGCGAACAATGAACAGCCCAGAGGCTCGGGTGTGACCGTGAATTTAGCTGTTTTTGTATACCAGCAGGTGCTGTTACTGTCAGAGGGAAGCCATTTTACATCGACTTTCCATCTGCCGGGAATAAGCTCGGCATTAAGCGGTTCCCAGGTGTTGAAATTATCGTTAAGGTCAAGATTCGCTGACCAGGAACGCGCGCTGTCGGCATCGGTTTCCTGCAGCACCCAATGCATGCCGTCCAGATAATACCATGTCCAGGTAATGTCCAGAGCATCCGGGGTCGTGACGAGCATATCCTTATTGACGAACAAATAGGCATAAGGATCGTCGTTCAGATCAAAGATATTTTTCAGTGTAGTATCGTTGTTTTCGCTAGTGTAAAAATTCCAGAGAGAGACGCCGGACGCGTAAACCTTCCCGCCGGTCAGGCAGAGAATAGACAATAACAATAAAATAAAATATCTACGATGCATTTTTTCCCCTCCTCAAATATATCAGGCGCGTACTTTATTTCTTTTCCAGCGTAGAAATGCCAGGCTTAATCCGCCCAGGGCGAACAGAGAGCAGCCCAATGGTTCGGGTGTAACTGTGAAGGTAGTCGATTTGGAGTCAAAAGACGGTGTATATGTGCCTGCTTCATACCAATGCATGCCGTAAACGGTCCAGTCGCCCATGGCTTTGACGTCTTCCCAGTTAGAGATCGCCAGCCAGCGGTCAGTAGCGGTTGTCTGAGGGCAGACGACTTCAAATCCCTGATAAGGAAAGAATGACGGGTTATACCACCATGAACCAACTGTTGCCGGTGCCGGATCAGGAAGTTTAAGGTACAGCCAGGGCGTGTCGTCCCAGCCGAAATTTGTCTGAGGGTTTGTATCGCCGAGTCCGCCGACCATGTAGATTTCTTCAAAGGCGGCAAAGGCCGGGGCGCAGGCCATCAATAAGATCGTGCATAAAACTATGGTTTTTACTGATTTTTTCACGAGAAACCTCCTCTTTTAAGGTTTTGGTTTTCGGGCGTGGTTAGCCCGTTTATGAAAATAAGCAATTCCCCTGCCATTTCAGGTATTTTTTACTAGTATAAGTCCTTGATATTCAAAATATTAAAATTCAGGGCAAACAGCATTTTGCCCTGCAGACAGAATGTGTAATTTTTTTGTACAGATGTGCTTAAAATGCACATGCGCCGCGTAGCGGCGAACTAGCTCATAGCTCATAGCTGATAGTTCATGGCTAAGCGAAGCGCGGAAGTAGAGAGTAAAGGGTAGAGAGTGCCGCCTGCATCCTTCGCTTCTATCTCTCTACTCTCTACCTGCTACTCGCTACTTCGCTCGTGAGTATCGCGGCAGCAAATAAAAAAAACAGGAAGGCCGGGATAAGCCTTCCTGTTTCGTTTATAGAGAGGGGGTTGGGTCGTGTTTAAAGATCTTCCAGTTCGTCGGCAGCTCCTTCGGCTACTTTCCACCAGAGATCCTGGTCAGGATCATAGCACTGCGCGAAACCGAGATCATCGATAATTTTTTGAAAATGTTCCTTGGCCGTGTCAGTATCGCCGTCTTCTACAGCGATCTTACCCAGAATAAAATGGGCAGTGGCGACGTCGTTAAGCGCCCAGTAATCGGCTTCTTCGCCTTCCGGCGCAAAATCACTCAGAGATTCCTGCTGTTCCGCGGCCTTGTCGGAGTAGTTGGAGATCAAGGCATTGGCAAATTTAGCTGCCAATGTATAATCTCCGGCATTGTAGTAATCCCAGGCCTTGGCAATAAGCGAAGCAGAGTCAGGGCAGGTAAGGAATTCCAGTTTGTCGGCTACCTCGTTGAAGCCGTTTTCCCGCATATGGGCAATAAGCTTTTCCATGCGTTCGAAAACCACTTCTTTTACCTTTTCGTCCTGAAGCCCCTGCACTACCGAGAATATCTTCTCGAAATATTCCGCGATCTCGGCGCTTTCAGCCAGTTCCGAACCGGACGTGTAGATCTGTTCGCCCAGCTTGCACAGGGCAATAAACAAGTTTGCCTGCCAGCCCATATGACGCATATCCAGAAGATTGGTCGTTTCTTCCGGGTCCAGCCAGTTAAGGATCGATTCAAGTATCTGGCAAAGCGTTTCGGCTGATATGTCGGCCTTTTCCAGTTCCATGGTCAGACGGGTAATGTTGGTCATTGTCTGCGCCATCCATGCGCCGAAATCGGCGTTTTTATTGGTCTTTAAGGCTTCCTGGACCTGTTCGTTGTACTCGTCCATATCCACGTTAGCCAATACTGCCAGGGCCGCTTTCAGGGCCAGAGCATCATCTTTTTTGTTAGCGGCTGCGTCATGCAGCTGGATCAATTTGTTTATAGCCGTAGTGCGCACACCAAGACTGATGCCGTCTTCCTCGCTCATTTCCAGGGTCTGGACCCCGAACTCGATAAAGGAATCGACCAGAGATTTGCCGGCTTCTGTTTCCTGTTCTGATCTGTTCACTATCTGGTTAGCCACTCCGCCGACCATATGCAGTAATCCGTTCCGGTTGCTGGCGTTTATCGTGATGTTGCCTTCATTGACGTCGTTCAGAAATCCGCTGATTTTCTTGATCAATGTGTCGCGCATTGTCGAGTCGATCTGGTACTCGCTGTTTCCGTTCAAATGTCCCTGATGATAGACAACATTGGCTATGGCAACAGCGATCGTTCCGCGCACATCGTCATCGAGATCTGTATTGTTGAGGTTTTCCTCGAAATCTTCGATCAGTGATTCCAGGCCTCCCTCGAAATCAAGGGCACCTTTTAAAACACTGTTGGCGCCGTCAGGATCGCATCCCTGCCAGGCGAAAACCCGGTAATAATGCATCAGCCCGTTGAAGGCATGAGCTTTTACCTCGACGTCCTGGCTCGAAAAGATCTTGTTGTAGACTTTAGCGACCTGATTGAATATCTCAGGGTTGCTTGCCGAATCTACCCGCCAGCAGGCTTCGATCGAACCGTGTAAAAATGAGGAAATGATGCTTTTCTTTTCTGCCGCGGTCATGGCATCGAATGCTTCGGATTCCACGAAATTTACCGCAGCCTTAAGATAATTCAGGCGCGCCTGGATCATGCTGCTGCCGGTGTTTTCCGGATCATTGCGGTAAAGCTCTTTCAGATAAGCCGCGAACTCTACGGAAACTTTCCAGAAAGTATGGATATTTATGGCTTCCGGGTTTGTTTCCGCCAGTTTCAGAAAATCGGCAGTGAGATTCTCCCAGGCCTGGGCTTTCTCGTCCGGATCGGTAAGCTGGTTGATGTAATTGATATATTCCTTATAGTATTTCTGCCATACTGCCGGGTCGGTTACATCGTCTCCCGGCCGTTCCGGCGGCTGAAGCCCGGACTCGGTCTGCACCAGTTTTCCCTCGGCATTGTACCATCTGACAGGCTGGGTCTGTTGAGTGCCGGTAACCTGGCTGCTTTTACCGATCAGATTGCCGTCGGCATCATAAAAAGAGCAGTGATTTCCGCCGGCCAGGGATACGGTTTTGACCGTGACAACTTCTTTACCGAATATTTCCTGTATTTTTGCTTTTTGTTCGGCAGTAGCCGGCGCCCACGTAGTATGACTTTCCTGTAATGACTCCTCACTGACCAGCTTTCCCTCGGCATTGTACCATTTTACAGGCTGGGGAGACTGAGTGCCGGTAACCTGGCTGCTTTTACCGATCAGGTTGCCGTCGGCATCATAAAAATAGCAGTGATTTCCGCCGGCCAGGGATACGATCTTGACTGTGGCTGCTGCTTCGCCGAAGATCTCTTTTATTTTCGCCTTTTCTTCGGCAGTGACCTCTCTCTTTTCAGTGATCTTATCCAGTATATCATCCGATGATATCGGTTTTAGAGACTGGTCGCTGCCCGCGGGCATGATGCTGTTTCCTTTAGATGTCGTCCCCACAGCAGCAAACCCTGCCGGGGTGACCAGTGTACTGGCCATAAAAGCAGCGATACTTATCAAATTAACCCATATTCTTATCTTTTTCAGTTCTGTGGCTTTCATCTCAATCCTCCTGACTTGATCCGTGGTTTTTCATTTGGTTAACAAAACACCAGTAAAAACATCGCAAAAGGATGTCTTTCCCCCATGGTGTCTCCCAGATTGCCCCTTTTTGTTTGATTGGTCCCGCGGCTAAACGGAATTAGCTCTAAACCGTAACATATCAGGTTGCCGTTATGCAAGGTGTGAAGGCTGACTTTTGTTTTGACGGTACCTGAGACACTGGCGATTCTCATCTCTCATTTCTCATTTCTCACATTCCATTTTGCAATGCTAAATGCTGATTCCCGCCTTGCCGTCGAGGCAGGTTGCAATTTGCATTTTCTTCTTGTCTTTCGTCTCTCGTCCCGATAGCGTAGCTCCCCCTCCTTTCAGTTTACGAATTTGGATTCGATATTTTTGACCCGGAAAGTGGGCTGCCGGCAGATATTGATTTTGACCAGATCGATGACCTGTTCGGCTATTAACTGGCTGGTGACATTCCAGCGGCTGCCGTCGAATTTTTTGACCAGCCGGTAGTTTTTAATGCAGAACAGCTCATTATTGCCGTCTCTGTCCGCGCAGCAAAGGTAGACGATCTCTTCTTTTTCCGAGATCAGAATATGTTTTACTGACAGATCCCCCATACGACACCTCCTCATCCTTATTGACCCGCAGGCTAAAACAAAAAAAGACACCAGTGACAAAACATGCCCCGCAGGGATGTTTTCCCTCATGGTGTCTCCCATATTGCTCCTGTTGTCTGATGGATTCCGCGGCTAAACGAAATCTTCAGTCAAACGTACCATATCGCCCTTTAAGGATGCAAGACGGGGGACAAACTTTTGTTTTTAAGTGCTTGGGGCACTGTCGCGGACAAAAAAACAGGAAGGCCGGGAAGCCTTCC
>CAZVRU010000008.1:73522-75899 GCA_964629785.1 uncultured Planctomycetia bacterium | reverse complement strand
CACTTAGAGTGGGTTTGTGTTAAAGGTCTTTTAATTCTTTACGGGCCGCTCTCGCGACTTTCCACCACCAGCCCTGCGGGTCATAGCACTGTGCATACCCGTACTTTTTGATAATTGTCGTGAAATGTTCTTTGGCACTGTCGGTATCGCCTTTTTTCTTGGCAATCATACCCAGAATAAAGTGGGCAGTGGCAACGTCATTAAGCGCCCAGAATCTTGCTTCTTTTCCTGCCGGCGCGAAATCATCCAGCAGTCCCTGCTGTTTGGCGGCCTGGTCTGAATAGCGGGATATCAATGCTCTGGCAAACCGTATTGCCGAGGCGTAATTACCCGCGTCATAATATTCCCAGGCCTTGGCAATGAGCGAAGCAGAATCAGGGCAGGTGAGGATCTCCAGCTGGTCAGCCATTTGGTTAAAGCCGTTTTCTCTTATTTGATCAGCCAGTTTTTCCATGCGTTCGTAGATTATTTTTTGAACTTCTTCGCTCTGGATCCCCGGCACTACCGAGAATATCCTCCGGAGATATTTACCGATCTCTTCGTCTTCGGCCAGTTCCGAACCGGACTGATATATCTGACCGGCCAGACCAGCCAGGGCATTGAAAAGTCCCGGACGCAGATCGGCGGCTCCTTCCTCATTCAGCCATTTACGGATCGATTGCAGGGCCTGACTGATCGTCTCGGCAGACAGATCGGCCTTATCCAGTTCCAGGGTCAGCCGGATAAGGTTGACCATGGCCCGGGCCATTACCTGGGCATACGCGGCAGAAGGATTATCGGCTAAGGCAGACTGTATCTGTTCAGTGAACTCATTTATATCGATGTTGTTAAATAGTGCCCGGGAAGTTTTCTGGGCCAAAACAGTATCACCTTTTCTCTCCGCCCGGGTATAGAGAGCGATCAGCTGGCTGACTGCTGCGGAGCGAAGTCTGATATTACCGCCGTCTTCATCACTCATTTTCAGGGCATTTTTTGCCATTTCGATAAATGAGTTGATCAGATTCTGACCGTATTTTGTGTCCTGGTCGCCGTTCATGACTATCTGACGGGCCACTCCTCCGGCCATATTCATCAATGCTCGGTACACGTTGGTGTTGAGGCTGATCTTTCCGTCGTTGACCTTGCCCATAAAGGCGCTGAGCGCGCGGATAAGCGTGTTGCGCGCCTTGGTGCTGATCAGAGTATCGGTGTTTTCGTTCAGGTGATTAGTGTGATAAACAAGGTTGGCCATGGCAACGGCGATTCTTCCGCGGGTGTTGTCGTCAAGGTCATTATTGTTGAGATCATTGGTAAAATCATCGAGCAGCGATTCCAGGCCTCCCTCGAAATTCAGGGCCGTTTTTAACACTCTTGTCGCGCCTTTAGAATCATATCCTTCCCGGCTGAAAGTACGGTAAAAATGCATCAGACAGGTGAAAGCCTGTGCTTTTACGCCGGTTTCCTGGGTAGAGAATATCGACTGGTAAACTCTTCCTACCTGGTTGAATATCTCGGGATTATCCGCGAAATCGACTCCCCGGCAGATCTGCACGGAGCAGTTATGAAATGCCGAGAGCACGGCACTCTTTTGATTGATGCTCATACCGTTAAAAGCGTCTGACTGCACGAATTTCATTGCGGCTTGCAGGAAATTCTGCCGCGCCTGAAAAATCATGCTGCTGTTTTCGGCCTGTTCACTGCTGTTGACACTTTCAAGATAATCGGCAAATGCCAGGGAAAGCTGCCTGAAAGTAGCGGCGTTCAGGCATTCAGGATGGTTTGCCGCGAGTTTCCGGAAATCATTGGTGAGATTTTGCCAGGCCTGGGCTTTCTCGTCCGGATCGCTGAGCGAATCGATATAATCGATATAATCCGCATAATATTGCTGCCATACTGCCGGATCAGTGACATCGTTTCCCGGCCGTTCCGGCGGTTCTATCCCTGAATCCACCTGCACCAGTTCTCCGTCAGGATTGTACCATTTGACAGGCTGTTCTTCCTGAGTGCCTGTGGTCTGGCTGCTGCGGCCGATAAGATTGCCCTGCGCGTCGTAGTAAATACAATGAGTACCGCCTTTCAGGTTGACAATCTCTACGGTTGCCGCGTTTTTGCCGAATATCGATTTCACTTCTGCTCTTTCTTCAGAAGTGACTTTTCTGATTGACGTGCTGCTGCTCAATGTGTCATCGATCCGCAGGGTGCTTGTATTTCCCGTAGGCATGACACTGTTGTCAGATCCGGTTGTGCCGACTGCGGAATAACCTGCCGGCGCGACCATGGTCGTTACCAGGAAAACAGTAACCGCCAATACATTTACCCGGATCCCTGTTTTTTTCGATTGTGCGATCTCCATTTTGACCTCCTTTTACCGGCCTGGATTATTATACCTCATCAGGAT
>CAZVRU010000008.1:50667-73512 GCA_964629785.1 uncultured Planctomycetia bacterium | reverse complement strand
TTTATTCGCCGCCATCTCCTTTCTTTTTATCGTTTACGATACTTTTTATCAGATCATGATGATTTTCCCTCAGGCATTTATCCACGATATGCTTGAGGATAGTGGCTCGCGGCACCTTCATCCCCTCGGAGAACAGGATGTCTTTGCCGACCTCATCAAGGAAGTCCAGCTCCTGGCGGTCGAGAAATGTCACCACACGATGTTTTAAGACCTGTTTTTCTTTCATAACGCCACACCTCCTTCAGGCATAAAAAAAACCCTAAGGCTGCCATGTACCTTAGGGTTTTGTGTCGTTTTTCGTCCCTTTGGCAACCTCGCTGTCCGCTTCGCGGACCGTAGGCTTTGCGCCCCAGGGTTACCCCTGGTTTGCCTTTATCAGTAGACCCGGATTTTTGAATCTATTTTGGAAATACCATATTTTTTGCAGAAAGACAATAGGTTACGACCAAAAAAAGTTAAAAATGCACAAATGCACAAATGCCAAAATGCACAGAGTGCCTGCGGCACTCAAGCCAGCAGTCATAAGTTAGGAACCAAAGGGAGTATCCTTCTCCACATTCACTTTTTACTTTTAACTTTTTACTTGTTACTTGCCAGGCCGGCGGTCTCATAGACCTTCAGCGTGGCCTGGGCTATCTCTTCCCAGGAGTAGTTTTTGCGGATAGAATCGATCTGGGCCTGTTTTTCGGCCTCGGACAGGGGGTGGTCGATGAAGTACTTTATTTTTTCGGCCATGCCTTTGATATCGCCGGCTTTGAAATAACGGTCGTCGGAGAGCGGTATCTGGCGGTTGGCCGGTATATCCGAGGCAATACAGGATATACCGTAACTCATGGCTTCCAGCAGGCAGATAGGCAGTCCTTCATGGTAAGAGGGCAGTACAAACAGCCCGGCATGGGCATAAAGCTCGTCCAGGTCTTCGCCGCTGACAAACCCGGTCATGACCACATTATAGGTGTCATGGGCTGTTTCCCTTAGTTTGCGGCTGTAATCGTCTTCATGATCGGCATCTCCGGCAATGACCAGTTTCCATTCTTCTTTCTGAATGGTCTGCTGGCGGCCTTCCTGCAAAGCTTCCGGGTCCTTGAACTCGGTCTTCTGATGGCCTTCCAGGGTCCAGGGCCCGCGCAAGGCATCGAACACGTCGATAAGGTCGTGGAATCCTTTTTCCGGGACTAATCTGCCCACAGCCAGGATATATTTGCCGCCTTCCAGCCGGTGTTTGAAGACCATGGTCATGTCTTTGGGCTTGTCCTTGATCTCCACCCCGTTCCTGATGACTATCGGCTCGCATTTATATTTCTTTTTCAGGTCTTCGGCTATTTTTTCCGATATGGCGATCACGGCATGAGCGTATCTGCAGGCCCTTGCCTCGCCTTTTTTCAGCATCCGTTTGGCAAACCAGCCCCATTTCTGGCGGTCATAATCAGGCCCGTGATCAGTCACCACCACTTTCATGCCCAGTTTCCTGGCCAGAGGCGCGTACAGGGCCGGTCCGATACCGTGGATATGCACAAGGTCGGCTTTGAGCTTTTTGGCGTAATACACGCCTTTTTTGGTATGCCAGGCCGCTTCCAGATATTTATTGCGCGGACAGTCCAGGGCTACCACCCGCACGCCTTTATATTCGTATCGTTTTTTATCCACATAGGGAGAGCGGGCCAGGACTATGACTTCATGGCCCTGGGCAGCCAGACGCGGATAAAGGTGCTCGCAGTGTTTTTCCACGCCGCCCTGAACATCGGGAAACCCTCTTGTACCGAGAACTACGATCCGCATGTGTCGCTTGGCTCCAAGTAAAAAGGCAAAAGTAAAAAGTAAAAAGTAAAAACCTGAAAGCTAATAGCCATTTAGAAATAAAGCCCTTTACAATATTTTATTGGGAAAATAAGGAAAGTCTATTAATTTTTTGCAGTGGAATGTGGTTTGCGCAGCTTGCGTGCCAATACCCATAGTAAAGGGCGCAGCGGTCTATGCCACATGGCAGGGGCTGCTGAACCGATCATCCAGCAGTTTTTAGGGCAGGTTTTGACTTTCTCTCGCACTTTTTGTGCCTGTTCGCTGTTCCAGATCTCATCCCAGGATTGGGTATTGAGATTGCCCATGGGCATTTTTTTGTCCATACCGTTGCAGGCCAAAACATCGCCGTAAGGATCGACAAAGAATCCGTCTTTTCCCATTTCACAGGGAAGGAATCGTTTGTTCCCGTAAATATAATTGATAAGCCCCTGGTTAAAATAAGCTCTGAACCAGTTTTTAGGCCGTCTGGACTTGAGCAACAGCCTTATCAGTTTTTCGAACTCAGCGCATACTTTTTCTTTATCCTCTATCCGGTTATCCAATTTATGGAAATAATGGGAATTATGCAGGGTGGCTGTGGCAAATTCATAGCCTAAAGCTTCTGCCATTTTATAAAGAGGCACAAGGTCCTGGCAGTTTATATCCTGTACAGTCATGCCGAACCCGATATCTTTTAGTCCCATTTCCTGTAATTTGCGCAGGGTTTCCTGGGTCCGGGCATATCCTTCGGGTATACCCCTGATTCTGTCATTGGTCATCTGCAGGCCTTCAATGCTTATCCTTATGCCCAGGTCAGGATATTTTTTGCACAGGCCGATTATCCGGTCAGTGAAAAATCCGTTGGTACTGATCACGATGCGCTTGGTCTTTTTGCGTAACGCCGTGACTATTTCCGGCAGATCAGCCCGCACAAAAGGCTCGCCGCCGGTTATATTGGTGAAGAACATCTCCGGCAGCTTCCCGATCACATCCAACCCGATCTCTTCGGATGGGATTGTCGGCGACTTCCAAACATCACACATGTTGCACTTGGCATTGCAGCGATAAGTCACTATTATCGAACCATGTAGTTTATTACTCATAGCTAAAAAATGATTACAAAATCAACCGTAAATCCCAAAATTTTATTTTTAATTACCTTATATTCACTAATTCCGGATTTTTCGAGTAATTTCTTTATATCCCCCAGGCTCAAGAGATGCATATAATCGCCAGTGGCCCAGGATTTATTTAAGAGTATCAAAATTTCATCAAATATCCGTTTGGGTAAAAAATGTAATAATGGTAATTTTGTATGTACTTCAAAAGGGAAGAACCTATTGGGAGTAGTGACAAACGCAGATTTGGCGACCCTTTTGATTTCACCCAAGAAATATTCCTGGTTTTCTCTGTCTCCCACATGCTCGATGACCGCATTGCACCAGCATATATCAAATGATTTATCCTCGAATGGAAAATTTTTACCATCATATGTTATTGCTTTGACTTTTGGATATCGCTTGCAAAATAAATCGTATTTTTCTACGCCAAGGGCAGTTATGTTTTCCGGATACGGATATTTTTTTTCCAAAATGTTGGCGTGCTCCTGATGCTCCTTCTCAGATGCACCAACATCTAAAATTTTGCAGCATGTTGAAATTTCAAAAGTTTTTAAAAAAAGCTCTAACTTTCTACATCGATTTTTATTGCTGATTTTTTTTGCAAAGTTACCCAGCTTTAACATAATTGCGATTGACTCCCAAAATAAAACGTGATAATAACGGAGATGGATCAATGATATATTTGGTTATCAAAATGGGTAAAATAATTCCTGCAAGGGTCGTCAGAAATGCAGTGATAAGGAAACTATAATAATTTTGCTGATAGAAATCAGTTAAAAAAAGCTTCACCGGGCCCATGCTAATGGTATGAAGCAGGTAAATCGAGGCAGAAAATTTCCCCAATCTCTTTAAATTATTCGCCAAAAAAATATTTTTAAAGTTATGGGATGCCATCCAAAAGGTCATTATGCCCAGCAGAGCGACCAGCAAGGCCAAAAGATCAGAATTTAGACCTGTAAAAACTATTGGATTGTCCCACTGCCATGATAAGATAAGGACCATGAGCAGCCCTGGTATTAATGTATAATTAATGTTTTTGAAATTTTTAAAAATTATTGCACCATTACTTGCTATCAATGCGCCGATGTGAAAATATATTAAATACTTAAACACCAAATCCAGGCAAAAATAACGAGTACCAGGTATTAAATGAACCAATGCAATAATTATGGTAAGAATTAACTTGTTTCGCAACAAATTGGTTAACACAGGGTATATCAAAAATATTACGAATAAAGTATAAATAAACCAAAGGAAAGTCGCATATCCGCCCTGTGGATTGAATAGAATATACCACCAAAAATTACGGGTGACAGGATACTCAAGGGGCCCCATTTTTTCCGCAACTAATTTCGCGAATAAGATCAGTAGAGATATTACAACGTAAGGCACAATCAGTCTTTTGCTTTTTTTCTTGATAAACTGTAAGTATTCCGGCAAAGTCGAAATATTTGCATGAAAAGCGAATAAAAAACCTGAAGCGACCATGAACAAAGGCATATGGAATGAATATATAAGCCGGTTTAAAAAAGTATAACTTGGATATGTCGCTGCTGTAGGGTAAAAATGGCCTATTACCACCAATAAAATGGCGGTCCCCTTTACGATATCAATGTGATCGAGTCTGGCCGGGTTAATTCCCATTTTTCGCTCTTGTTATTTCTATCGCAGTAAGCGAATGCGGCTCAAAAGTAAACTCAAACGGATTGCCTTTAATAGGATAACTTTTATGAACAACTTTCACGGTGTTGGGATTTTCTTCATTAGTCGAATCTATTTTGGGGCCGTTCAGCACCCATGCGTCGATATTACCGGCCGGAATAAAATCTTTTAGATCGATAGTAGCAGTTTCGCTTGCCTCTAAATTCTTGTTAATTACCATAAGATAGACCTTATTCTTATCTTCATTTGTGCTGGCATTGGCTGAAAGATAAGGGATTTTTGTATTTAATTCAGTAATTATTTTTTCTAATTTAACCTCTTTAAAATATGCTTTGCCATGAAGGGGGCCTTTGTCGCCTACGCGTCTGGCTATTACATCAATTGATTTGGCATCAGGAAGTGTTTTGTATATTGTTTCTATATAGGTCCAGTCCATCGTACCTGTAAGTTTTTCTGTTGTTTTGGCTGAATGAGTGACATTCCATCCGCGACCATCCTGAATCAGCAAACACACCCCCTGTTTGTCAATAAAATCATCTAATTTTATATATCCGGACAGCTTATAATAAGTGTTTGGTTCAATGTTTGCTGTTTTACTTGAATGATAATAGTTAAATTTTTTGGGGTTAGTGAAATAAATTTCTAAAATATTATTTTTTTCTTTTGCCAAAGCACCATTAAAATTATGATTTCTCCATTCACCTTTAAGAAGATTATCTTTTGCAACCATATCGTTTCGAATGGTTTCTATTAATGATGCAATAAACCCCGGATATTTTTTTATATCATAAGTTTTGCAATGAAGTTTTACTTCAATTAAAATGTCACTAAAATGACTGTTATACATCTCAAAAACATAATAATTCGGTCGCTTATAATAAGGGCGGTTAAGAGTTTCATAAGTCCCATCAAATTTATTAGCGATCATTCCCCAGTACTCATTGCAAAAATTCCAATAATTGGCCACCAAAATATTATTTTTTGGTTCCATAAATAGCTTTAACATTTCTGCGTTAAGCAACGCCGTCCCCAAACAATGCCGATATGGCACCGGCTTATCCTGTACAAATCCGCCATTATACTCTGTAACCGCTAGTGGTAAAATTTTACCAGAATATTTTTTAAATAATTTTAAAATATACCTAATGTTAGATTCAATATCCAAAATAGGTTGGGCAAGAGTTATGCTATAAATATCCTTTGGAAGCATTTCAGAAAAATTTTTTTCCCATATAGGGCTCGGATAATAATGTACAGTGCCAAAATCGACCCTTTCTTTAATTATATTTAATACCCTAATGTTCCATGCTCTCCAATTTGGAAATAAAACAACTCCAACTTTAATCTCAGGATCTACATCTTTTATTTTTTTATAATACGTCAAATAAATTTCAGCATACTCCTCTGGCGATACTATTTGCCCCGTTTCATTGCCTATCTCCACATATCGTATTCCATATGGTTCAACGCGTCCATTTATGGCACGCAAATTAGCCCAATTAAGTTCACCAGTTTTTTTATTTACATATTTTAGGAATAGCTGTTTCCGTATTGATGTGCTATCGTTATTTTCTTCCTTTGATAATACATCGATTAAACCATCATCGGCCTTGGCATTTAAATATTGTATTAGTGCAATAGATTCTCTAGCGTTGTCAAAAATATATTGAATGCAGATAATCGGCTCTGCGCACATTAGTGAGCAAATTGCCATTTGTTCGTCGATTCCAAATTTAAAACGTCGATCTTGGCCTGGAATCCTCACCCCTTCCTGCCAGTTATGAAACATCCCTATAAATCTAAAATTGGTTAATCCAGCGGTTTTGCACAAGGATTGGGTCCCCATTGTCATATCGTTCCACTTTGGGTCCCAGACCCCATAGCCATAATCACCACCGATTATCGGATCTGTTTTGCAAGTTTTGCCATGGCTCTTTAACCAACCAATAATACTTGAACCAAATACGAGTTTATTAGCTTTAACTCCATTTTTCGAATATATTTCAATTTTTGCGTTGATTTTGGTATTAGCCAAAATATTCGTACAGAAAAAATATAAAAAAAGTAAAATGGCTAGATAAATTTTCTTACGCATATCAGTTAACAACTATTTTAGAAATAATCTATATTCGCAAACTAATGACTTATAAGGAAAATTTTAAATTGTCTCTTCTCGTCTCCAGTTTAATATTTACTTTTTTATTGTAGTGTATATCCGAATAATTTTTTCAAAATGCACTATTTTATTATGCTTACTAGCAGTGAATGTCCGTGCATTTCTGCCCATCCCTCCAATTTTATTGTCATTATTTGTCAAAAGACTAATTTTTGAATGCAGAGCGCAAATATTTCCAGGCTCAAAAGTATATCCTGTTTCACCGTCCTTGATTAGTTCAGGAATTCCTCCTATTTTTGAGCCAATCGCTGCTTTACCCAAGGCAAAACCTTCGATAATAGAGCGAGGATTGTTCTCGTAACACTCTGAAGGTAATACCACGAACATGGATTTTCTGATCTCGTCTTTTAACGCATTTCCCGTCATGTACCCAAGGAATTTGACATTATTCAAGCTTAATCTTTTTACTTTATCCTTTAACCTTTCGCCTTCCGGTCCGTCCCCAATGATCTTCAGCGTAATGTCGATACCCCTCATTGCTTCAATAAGAGTATTAACCCCTTTTTCAACCGACAATCGCCCAAAATAGACAATAGATCTTTCGTCCCAGTCGTATTTAGGTTCATATTCTTCCAGATCGACAAAATTTGGCAGATGAACAATCTTTCCTTTAAATCCCATTTCCTCTAACTTGTTTTTTAAAAACATGCTGGGAGAAATAAATACATCGATAAGGTCATAAATATGCATTATCTTATGGTGCAGATACATTTCGGCCGTATTTAAAAAACTTTTTGCATAGGAGTTTTTGGTGCATTTATTTAAAAGGCAATGGAAATAAGCGCCATTTTTACATTTTTCACATGGCCTGCCATTTAACAACATGCTATAAGTCGGACATGCTAGTTTATAGTCGCGCATTGTCATTACAACAGGGATTTTATATTTTTTAAATACGTGCAATATTGATGGCGATATTTGATGGGCGAAGTTATTTAAGTGCGCAATATCCGGCCTCTCTTTTTTAATAAGCCTCTCGATTTTACTCTTGGCTTCAAAGGAATAAAGTACATTTAGTGAGTTTAGAAAAGACTCTTTAAAGGACTTCCTTATATTGAAATCAATATTATTAACAAATAAATTTTTATATGGGTATGGCGGATTATTGGGGTGTTTCATCCCCCAATAGATCACCTCATGCCCTTTTGACGATAGCAGCTTGCCGGTATTGCGGGTGCTTATCGCATCACCACCTTTGGGAAAAAGGAATTTATTTATCAAGAGCACTTTCATTAAGTAGCCTCACACATTGGTTAAATACTTCATCAACTGTTATCCCATTTAGACATTTACGGCTGTTGCAATTTGGCAAAGTATAATTGGCTTTTCTACATGGGGGGCAATATTTGTTGGTGACGGCAGTAAAATTTGGTTTATCTAAATACCCCCATATTTTTGGATCTGTTGGTCCCCAAATTGAAACCACGGGTAAATTAATAGCCATAGCGACATGCATAAGCCCCCCATCGTTACATACTAACAAAGAACATTTTTTCAGCAAAGCGGCAGAGTCATAGATGTTAAAATTTTTATCTTGAAAGTGTACATTTTTCAAACGCAATAATTCATTTAATTTTGATAATCTTTTTATTTCTTTTTTATTCCCCATCAATATTAGTGGCACCCCTAACTCAGCTAATATTTTTTTTATTAAATCAATATAATGTTCAAGAGGCCACTCTTTAGTAGGGTAACCACGCATGCCTTTATTAAGCGGAGCTATGGCAAATATTTTATCGTTATTGTCTAAAGATTCTCTGGCCAAGTAACTATTGACAATATTTTTGTTTTTTTCCGTAACCGTTAGTTCAGTCTGTTCACCGATGACAGCTATATCCAATATTCGCAACATTGACAAATTTTGTTTGATTTCATTTTCATTGTTTGTGATATCAATATTATGGGTGCACCCATTCGTTGTATTCGAGTGAACAAAACCAATTCGAACCTTTGCTTTTGAAGATTTTGTAATTAGAAAACTTAATTTTCCATGAGTGCATATTGGAACTAGACAAGCAGAAAAAGTAACCCCTTTAAATTTTAAAAAGGCATTCAAAGTCGTGAGGCATTTCGTAATTATATCTTTTTTATAATTTATGTACGCTGCTTTCTCAAAATAGCCGTACCCGTCAACCAAGTTTTTAATATCTTCCCCCCCTATAAAATACAATGCATATCGCTTATCATTGAAAAGCGCGCGTAAAGTTGGGGTTAAAAGAATGAAATCGCCCATTCCACCTCTAAAGTTTACAAGTATATTGTTCACCATAATTTTTTTGTTCCGCTATTCTATATTTTTATCAGTGTTGTAATCATTTCCATTTTGCAGTCGATTTGTTTATTGCCTTTAAATTTTCTTAAAAAAAAGAGCTCAAGTCCCCATAAAAAGACACATAAATTTTTAAAAAGTAGTCCCGATTTTGCCCCTATCGTTTTACAAAAATAATATTGTGCGCTTTTATAGCAATGTTGCAGCGTAGCATAGCTTAATTTGTCGTTACTTTTCCCATGCAAATGAATAATTTTAGCTTCCGGGAAATAAAATGTGTATATGCCATTCTTTTTTGCTCGCAAACAAAATTCAGTGTCTTCATAATACATAAAAAAATGTTCATCCAATAGACCAATTTTATTAAACGTTTCCCTTTTCGCGCATAAAAAACAACCGGACACAGCGTCTACGCTTCTAATCTTATCTGGCTTTAAGTAATGCATATATCGGTAATAGGTTACTGGGTCCCAGAAGTATTTTAGAATATTTTTTGTAAACAAGATTATCTCCGTCAAAATATTAGGAAAATGTGAACAGGAATATTGCATAGACCCATCATTATTTAAAACTTGGCAGCCTACAATTTCGGCTTTCGGGTAATCACAAAAGAAGTCCAGCGTTTTTCTTAAACATCCTTCTAATACTATAGTGTCGCTATTCAGTAAAAGGATAAAGTCTCCATGTGAAACTTTTATTCCTTGGTTGTTCGCTTTGGCAAATCCAATATTTTTTCTGTTACGAATAAATTTTATTTGGGGGAATTCATTTTGCAACATTGGTAAACTGCCATCGTTTGAGGCATTATCTATCAGAATTATTTCATATGAAAAATCCACCGCAGTTTTAATAATCGATTCGATGCACTGTTTGGTTAGTTCTTTAGTGTTGTAATTGACGATGATTATTGACAAATTCATCTTGTTTCTCCGCGAAATAATTTAGTACAAATAAAATAATCGTTATGGCAATTATTCCTTCCTGAAATACAAAGTCAGCCAATGTTAAAAACGAAAACAATCGGCTGAAATAATATGCAAACATGGCAATGGTAAATGTTTTGACTTCGACGCTGTCTGAGCTTTCGAATAATTTCTTGGAATTTTGGAAAACGGTGGTAGTAAGCATAGATAGCCAGATTAAGCCTAATAGACCGAAATCGAGAAGCAAGGTAATTATGCCGCTGTCAACAGTGGCAGTGCCGGTGAAAAATGACTCATCAGCGGTTTTAATTTTTATTACCCCCGACAGTGGATGGATAAAACCAACTCCGAAAACAGGGTGTTTTTTTATCAAAGCGATTCTTTCAGCGCTATCCTCTAGACGAAAACCAAAACTTCCAGTTTGATTCCGCAGATCGTCGGCACCAGTAGCCAGTTGATTAGCTGTTATAACAATAGGATTGGGAAAATTATTGCCGGAGCAAATACGAATAATTTCAAAAGAAAAGAATACGGAAATCAACGATATTAATATCACAGCCAAAGCGCGTTTTTTCAGCGGTGTATTTAGCAAAATAAAGAAACTGAACATAAATCCTGTTACAACCCCGAAAATGTTTGCCCGCCCAAATTTTAGATAAATCCCCCCAAGAAAAGTCAGGAAAAGGACTAAAATAGTGTATAAATTAATTTCCTCCCCCAATATCGATTTAAAGAGATAAATAAAAAATACGATTAAAGCTATTGCGGATCCATCCGCGTAAGTCCTGGTCACATATTCACGACCAATTTTGTATTCAACAATGTGTGATGCAAATTTGAATAACACAAAATCAGGGCCTAAAATGTACTGGATTATCACCAATACGGAGTATATTACTGCAGAACCTATAATTAGCTTCAAAAATCTATTAAATTTTTCGTCATTGTCGATAAATAGAGCGAGGGGAAAAAATACAAGATAATAAAAGTACCTTCTGGCCATTCTTATTGTGTAATTAAATCCTTGATGCTGAAAAAATATAGTAAGGAATATCTCGATTAATACGAAAAAGGTTATCAAGCCAATGGCTTTAGAATACAATAAGTGTTTTGGACTAATTTTTCTGAGCAGTATTTGAAAAAATAATACTAAAAAAATTATGACTAGCAAAACATCCTTAAAACGAAAAATACCAGGAATACGAAAAATATTTTCGCTGAGCATCGAAAAAAAATCATTTACAGCCAGTATTAAGATAAACATTGATATTTCAGGAAGACGAATGGTCAACCATATGTATCCTGCAATTATCAAAAAGAATAGGGGGATATATTTATTTAATAAGAAGATTTGGGCTGTTAGCAGAGACAATGAAATTACAGCAAATATCTTTAAGTTCATAATATCCTCTAGTTGAAAATTTTTATTTTATTTTGAATAAACACTTTGTTAGTTGTTGGAAATATAAATAAATAATATAGCAATGAATAAATTACGTTATAGAGTAAGAAGAAACCCAATATGTTCAAATAATTTTTTTCTGCATTAACATATATTTGATAGCTAACAATCCCCGATATAAATTGTGCGACAAATAATTTCAGCAACCGCTTTTTTGCGAAAGCCCAAAAATTTAATCCCAAAATTTTAAAAGAATGGACTGTGATTATTATTTCAGAAAAAATAGAATACAAGAGGAGGCTATAAGCTAATCCCAAAGATTTTAAAAGGGGGGTGAGGATCAATGAAGTAATCACAAAAAGCGCCGTAAAAATGACCCGTGTCTTTACATAATATGTCAATTTCCCAATTCCCATAAAAACATTCAAAGCCATTCTCGACAAGGCAATAAATCCTGTACTGATTAGAAGAATTATTCCGGCCGGTACGCTACTTAACAATTCATTCCCGAGCCACAAATAAATAAAATCATGCAAAATTATAATTAAGGGGAGGCATATTGCGCCCCACAAGCTAAGTAAAAGAAGAGTCCCCTCTTCCATATAAAATAGTATCTTGCTTTGCCCTACCGACTTAGCTGCTTTGGGTAAGAAAACTCTGGCAATTTGGTCGTACATAATCCGAAATACGTTAAATATCTTGTTAGCTATTTCAAAATATGCGACTTCAACTGTTGATGCTACCCCCCCCAATATTATTTTCCCAACATTAAATAAAAATAATGAACATATTTGCAAAGTAAACGCATTTCGGCTAAAGGAAAATAATCCGTTTGGAAGCTTTATTTTTTTAAGCAATCGGAAATCAATGCCTATTTTTTTAGCGATGTATTTAGCGAAAAACGTAAGAAGTATTGCAGAAGCTAAAAAATCACATAATAGTAGTCCAAACAAATTATTTTGTTTAGGCAGAATTATAATAATAAATACGGCATATCCGAGCGTATAGATAAGATTTCGAACAACTAATATATAGTGTTTTTCTAACCCTCGGATTATGCATTCACAAGTTGTAATCCAATATTTTAAAAATGTCAAAGTGATTATCAGCACAGTAGACCCGCTGAAAAAGGAGTAAATATTTTTTGGAATTTTAATCCATTGAAAACTAAAATAAAGTATCAAAATGCTTCCGCTTGTTATCGCCATCGACATCAACAATTGATATGGAAAAAACGTATAAAGGAAATCCGATGGTTTGCCATAACTATGATTGTTGTCAAGACTTGCAACTTCTTTTTCAACAGTTAAGCCGAAACCCAAATCAAATATTAAAGAAATGTTAACGAAGCTTACAATAATCGCCCAGGCCCCATAGGACTCGACACCGATTTGTTTAATAATATATGGAGTTAGCACTAGGGCTGCTGCTAATGGAATAAATCGGGCGAATGTGTTAGAAAAAATGTTAATTACAGTTTTTCTCATATAGCCATTTTAATTTAGCGATATACAAGTCTGCTATTTTTTCGAGTTTTGGTACTTGCCGATCTAAATGACTTTTGTAATTTTCCCGGCACTCTATCAATTGTTGACATCTAGAAATTAAAATATTGCGAGTCAATTCTTCCAAAGGGATCACATAGTCGCCTAATCCCATCTCTTGCATATAACTAATAATCTTAAATTCATAAGCAATTGATATAGCAGGGGTCCTCATTAGATTTGCCAAAACCACTGAATGGTGACGGCATCCTATGACAAAAAATAATTTTGAGAAAATCATCTGTTGGATATCGGTGTCGTATTTGGGGTTTAAAATCCGACATTGATTCTTAAACTGCATTTTTTTGAATACATCCTCAATGCATTTCATGTCATTCTTGGGGCCAAAAATTTGCGGGATAAGTAATAATTTATATCCAAAGTCCTTAACTAATATATCGGATGCTTGGGCTATTATTCGATTTAAATCCGTCGTGATACTTTTATCTTTCCCCCAAATTTTATGCCACCTAAGGTCAATAGGCGTAATTCCAACTAATTTGTCCTGTTTGCTAAAGCCCATTTCAGATAATATCTGGTCCACCGCATCTAAATATTTAACTTGTCGGGAAAAAACACAGTCTGTTGATGAAAAAATATTTTTGCCGCCAGCAGTTAAATCCTGTACATATTTATAAGATTGTTTGTCACGAACAATAATAACGTCAATAGTACGGATAAATCTTTTTCTGTAAGCGTTGCGAATTTTATTAATGAATGGCCCCATGGATGGACCGTAAATCATCGTTTTCTTTTTATATTTGTGTGCAATAAATAGGACTACCAACCTAATTAACTCATTTCGAAAATCATACAAATCGCCAATATATGGCCCCCCGGGTGAAAGCGAAACAATATCCATATTTTTTATCAAAACTATTAAGTCTCGTGCTTCTCGAAACAATGGATATTTGAATTTTATTTTGTCGAGAACGAATTGTAGGATTAACCAAAGGATAAATTTACCGGCATTTTTTCTTTTTTTAAAAATATTAGTAAAATTTTCGTTATCAGGCACTACCGGTTTTATATTTTGATCGCAATAATATGTAAATATTCGGGAATCTGGAAATTTTTCTAATATTCCATATGCCATCGCTCTTCCGGCAGCTTCATCCCCACGGTTGTTACTAAATTGTCCAAATATTAATATTTTCATTTTTTATTTAATTTTTTTTTGAAATATTACGTTTTTGTCGAAAAATTACAGTGTTTGACATACCAACCTACAGTTTTTTTAATGCCGTCGGGAAATACTGTTTCTGCTTGCCAACCTAATTCTTTTTTGATTTTTTGTGAATCAAGGGCGTAACGGCGGTCATGTCCCGGACGATCGGTAACGAATCGTATAAGTGATTCAGGTTTACCCATTTCTTTTAGTATGAGCCTTGCCATATCAATATTGCGCCATTCGTTATTTCCACCGATATTATAGATTTCTCCGACCCTACCCCGGAGCAGTACGGCCATAAGGGCTGCGCAGTGATCTTCGACATAGATCCAGTCGCGAACGTTCATGCCGTCGCCATATACCGGTATTGGCTTGTCATGAAGAGCGTTGGTTATGGCGACCGGTATGAATTTTTCCGGGAATTGGTAAGGACCATAGTTATTAGAGCAACGGGTAATTATAGCGGGAAATTCATATGTCTTATGAAACGCCCTTACCAGTAGGTCACCTCCGGCCTTACTGGCCGAATAGGGACTGTTCGGCGCAAGTGGTGAATTTTCATTGAACAGGCCGGTCGAGCCTAAACTGCCATAGACCTCATCGGTCGAAACGTGTATAAACCGTTTAATGCCATGTTTTTTAGCGCTTTCCAGTAATATCTGCGTGCCTAACACATTAGTTTTGATGAAAACCTGTGAGTCTTCGATGCTTCGGTCGACGTGCGACTCAGCAGCGAAATGCACTACTGCATCAATTCCCGGCATCACATTCTCCATGTCGGCAACCGAGGTTATATCTCCTTTTACAAAAATATATCCAGGAGTATTTTTAAGGTCTTTTAAATTATCCTGATTGCCGGCGTAGGTCAAAGTGTCAAGATTTATAACCGCATATTCATCGTAATTCTTTAAAACATGACGAACAAAATTAGAGCCTATAAAACCTGCGCCACCAGTAACAAGTAATCTCGATTTATTCATTGCTCTTATCTTTTTGGGCTTCGATAAATCTTTTTACCGCATCCTGCCAGGACGGTATGTTCATTTTAAGTCGCTTTGAAAGCAATGCATTAGACATGACGGAAAACTTAGGACGGCGGGCTTCTGTAGAGAATGTATCCATGGCTACGGGAATTATCTCGTTATCAAAGCCTATAGCCTTAAGGAAATAATTGGCCCACTCATATCGTGATGCTTGTCCGCTATTGGTCAAATGAAACAGGCCATATTGCCCTTGATCGATGCTCAGTAATGTTATTTCCACGATGTCCCTCGTATATGTCGGTACAGATGTTTCATCAGAACTTATGCGAAGTACTTTGTAGTTTTTTGCCCATTGACTTAGTTTATTCATGAAATTTTGTTTTCCTTCTCCGAATACCCAGCTTAGACGGAAGATAAGATATTCCTGAGCTATTGTCCGCACAGCATTCTCCCCTTCCAGTTTACTCTTACCATAAATATTCAGAGGATTTGGATAATCATTTTCCGTATATGGTGCATTTTTTGCCCCGTCAAATACATAGTCGCTGCTGTAATGGATAAATAATGTTTTTGAATCAGCGCATATCCGGGCGAGATTTTTTACTGCTTCGGCATTAACGGCGAAGGCCCGTTCCGGATATTTTTCCGCAACGTCTACGGCATTATAGGCGGCGCAATTGATTACGATATTCGGATTTATTTTGCTCAACATTTCTTTCAGACTTTTTTTATCGGCAATATTAAATTCTTTTTCGGGCGGCGCATAAAAGGTTAAACCTTTTGCGGATAAAACCCTCTGAAACTCTTTGCCTAATTGACCTTCTGTCCCGGTGATTAAAAAAACTTTATTTTTCAGCATATTTGAAATTATTTTCAGCAGACATCAATCTGCTATTGGCTAAATCTTTTTTGGATAAAATAGGTTTTTTAACCGGCCATTCGATTGCCAGTTCAGAATCATTCCAGATAATCCCTCGTTCATGGTCGGGTGAATATATTTCATCGCAGTAATATTCGATGTCTGCTGTTTGTGAAAGTACGAGGAATCCATGGGCAAAGCCTTTTGGGGCGTACAACATTTTGCGGTTATCGGAAGATAAACGCGCACTCACCCATTTTCCATACCAGGGGGATCCTTTCCGTATATCCACCGCAACGTCGAATATTTCTCCATTAAGTACTCGTATGAGTTTCCCTTGGGCCATGGGATTTAGTTGATAATGAAGACCGCGCAGCACATCCTTTTTCGACCGCGATTGATTTACCTGAACGAAATTAGCGTTAATCCCGAATTTTTCGAATTCCTCTCTTTTGTATATTTCTGTGAAAAATCCCCTTTCGTCGTAAAAGCATTCTGGCTTGATAATCATAACGTCCGGAATGTTCTCGGCTATCTTTTGAAACGGCATACTTATCCCTCCTCGGCTATTTTTTGCAAATATTCACCGTATGTCGTGTTGATCTTTTTCGCATGACTTAGTAGTTGCTTTTTTGAAATATATCCCATGCGGCAGGCTATTTCTTCGACACACCCTATCTTTAACCCTTGCCGTTCTTCGATAGTTCTAATAAACATCGATGCATCGATCAGAGAATCATATGTACCTGTGTCAAGCCAGGCATATCCTCTCCCCAACAAACATACTTTTAATTTTTTCTGTTTGAGATAAGTATTATTGACGTCGGTTATTTCCAGCTCTCCCCGTGGGGAAGGTTTTAATCTTTTTGCTACATCAATTACCTTGTTGTCATAAAAATAAAGTCCCGTTACTGCCCATGAAGATTTAGGATTAATAGGTTTTTCTTCGATGGATATTACGTTGGAGCCTTTGTCACATTCGATTACGCCGTACCTTTGAGGATTATTTACGTTATAGCCGAAAATAAGTGCTCCTCCGTCATCAGGCCTTGCCTTTTGTAAAATTTCAGAAAGGCCATGTCCGAAAAAGATATTGTCCCCCAAAATCAGACAAACATCGTCAGCCCCGATGAAATTTTCTCCAATTATAAAACTTTCAGCTATTCCGTTCGGTGAATTCTGCTTAGCATAGGTAATATTCAACCCGAAATCAGATCCGTTATCAAATAATGATTGAAATTGAGGCAAAGCCTGAGGCGTAGAAATAATGAGTATATCCCGTATTCCGGCAAGCATCAAAACAGATAAAGGATAATAGATCATCGGCTTGTCATAAACTGGCAACAACTGTTTACATGTTCCCCGGGTGATAGGATACAATCGTGTAGCCGAACCGCCCGCTAAAATTATACCTTTCATAACTTTTCTGCCCCCTTTTTTCGCATTGTGCTTTTCATCGTTACTTTTACCTTTTTACTTCCGCACCTCGTCGACTGTGGACCATATCTTGCTCTTAGCTGCCCGCCTGCGGCGGCAAGTTAAAAGTAATAAGTGATAAGTAAAAAGTAGATGTCCTTATTTTCTGTACTTTTTCCTTTTTACTTTTGCCTTTTTACTTCCGCACCTTCAGATTCTGTCATATATGAATTTAGGTATTGTGAAGGTGCGATTATTCATCACTATCCCCATCACATTGACCTTCTTCTCCACGAACGGTTCGAAGGCTTTTTTGGCCACTTCCCGCCTGGTCTTGCCTTCGCTGACCACGAAAACCACGCCCTCGGTCATGGTCGAGACCACTTCGGCGTCCTTGTAATCCCTCAGGTTGGCAGTATCGATAAGCACGATGTCGTATGTCTCATGGGCCTCTTTCAGTATCTCCTTCATCCTGAAAGAGTTGAGCAGGGTTACCGGATTGAGCTCGGTCCGGCCGGCAGGCATGATATGCAGGCCTTCTTCCAGGTTCCTGAGCATTTCCCTGAACTGCTTTTTCCCTTCCAGGACTTCGGCCAGGCCCGGATATTCTTCGATATTAAAGTAGTTGTGCAGAGACGGGGTGCGCATGTTGGCGTCGATGATCAGCACGTTATGCTCTCTTTTCTGGGACAGACAGCGGCCCAGGTTGGCCAGGATAGTGCTGGTCCCTTCGCCGGCAGTTGCCGAGGCGAACATCACGGTCTTGATCTTTTTGTCTTTGAGCATTAAAACCAGCTGGTCGGAAACAGTGTAGAAATCTTTTACTGCCGGGGCAGTACCGCCGACATGTTTGAGCAGAGCGCGGCCGTGTTTTTTCATGTGCGGCACATCGCCTAAGACCGGCAGGCTGAGCACTGCTTCTATTTCGTGCGGCGATTTAAAGGTCTGGTCAAGGTATTCGAAAGTAAAGCTGAGCATCACGCCTAAAAATAAGCTCATCACGATAGCCAGGATAAAGGTCAGTACTTCCGGGGTTCCGGCCGGCTGTAAGGGCGGGATAGCCTGTTCGATTATCTTGACGCTGGCCGGGCCGATGGCTTCCACGTCAGGCAGAACTTCGCCGCCCAGGTTTTTGGCCATTTCGCCGATATTGTCTTCCAGCTGTTTTACTGTGGGATGTTTTTTGCCGTATTTCAGGGTCAGTTCTGCCAGCTGCTGTTCAAGATCGAAGATGACATAGGAACGGCTGACTGTGTTGGTCAACTGCATGGCCCGGGCCGGGGAAAAGTCGCTGACGCTGATCGTGAACATGTTGGTATCGCGTATGGGTTCGACTTTGATCCTGTCTTTCAGGTCCTCCATTGCTTTCTGCAGGCGGAACAATTGCTGCTGCTGTTCGCTGTATTTGTTCAGTCTTTTCTGAAAACGGGCCACTTTCCACTCGATCAGCCTCTTTTTCAAAGGCGAAGCAAACTCTTTTTCATAGTCCAGAGGCTGCTGGGAAAGGCCGAGCATGCGTACCACCCGTTCGATAACCGGTTTGGACCGCACGATCTCGGACTGGGTCAAAGCCACTTCCACGTTGCGGGCCGCCATCAGTTCCCGGTAATAAGGCGAGTCCACCTGTTTTTCAGCCGAGATCAAAACCCGTACCTGGGCTTCATAGACCGGGGTCTTGAGTTTCAGGCCCAGGGCCACGGTAATGGTCACGGTCAGGAACACGGTGATCAGCACCGCTTTCTGCCGGAACAGCACCCGCACGTAATCGCGTAAGGTAGTAGAAACTTCGTATTTTGACATGTAAACAACCTCCATCCTTTTAATTAAGGTATAGTATTAGACCACAGTTAACCGTGAGACGTCCGCTTCGTCCTTCGGCAAGCTCAGGACTTGCTTAGACGTGAGACGTTCGCTCACAGTGTTCGCTTAGACGCACCTCCATTAAACAACAGTATTTTCAGGCATGTTTCCACAAAACACGTCTGCTTTCTTTTCCATTGCGTAAAGCATCGCAAAAATGTGCTCATAACATTCATTAAGTTCATTGAATTGATCTTCTTCGATGTAATTGCACTCACGCGCGAAATTCAGCCATGTCTGAGTCTCAGCGGCTTCAGCCGCGGCATCAGATAATTTATTTATAAATACCTTAATATATTTCCGTTTACGCCACCCTTCGGCCAGATTAGCGCATACAGCCCTTGAAGATCTTCGTACCTGGTCCGTCAAAGAGTATTTTTCGTCTTTAGGAAAATTTTTAGAGATCATGAATATTTTCATGGCTGATTCAAAAGCTGTTTTATATACATCTAATTCTTCGACGCTTTTTACTTTCTTCATCGCTTTTCTCTTCCACGTCTTAGTCTGCCTCGCCATGAAAATGGCGGGCAAGACGGACGTCTTACGTCTTAGTGACCGCAGGGAACGAACGTCTTACGGTCGCATTTTGAGCAGGGCTCAAAATGCTCCCTCCGACACCACCACTATATCCCCGGCCTGGAGCACGATGTCTTCTTCGGAATGACCGTCCATGACCTCTTTCATGTTCACCTTGACCAGATCATAACCGCTGCCTTCCTGTTTGGGCCGCAAAATTTTTACCCGGCTCGATGACCCGAACTTGGTGAAACCGCCGGCCATGGATATGGCCCGCAAAGCAGTGGTGTTCTCTTCCAGGGCATAAGGTCCTGGTTTCATGACTTCGCCGTAAACAAAGAATTTGCGCGACCGCGATTCCATGAGCACCACATTGACCACCGGGTATTTCATGTACCCGTCGGCCAGCAAAGCCTGGATATTTTCCTGGGCCTGGGCCAGGGTCAGACCTTTTACCGGCACACAGCCGATATAAGGGAAGGAGATACTGCCGTCCGGCGAGACAGTCACGGTCTCCTGCAGGGTCTCCGGCTGGAGAACGCTGATATTGAGCACATCGTCGACACCGAGAGTATACCCGCCGCCTTCGGCGGCTAATGCGCGAGGCATCACTATTAGGACACATGACATTAATATGATCGCCTGTACCAGCTTATACATATTGAACCTCCTGATTTAGCTCACTGTGAGATGTCCGCTTCGCCCTTCGGCAAGCTCAGGATTTGCTTAGACGTGAGACGTTCGCTCACAGTGTTCGCTTAGACGTTTTTTATTACTCCTGATTTTTAAAATACTTCAGCCCTATTTATACTCTTTTTTACGTCTTAGTCCCGTCAGGGACGGACGTCTTACGTCTTAGTGACCGCAGGGAACGAACGTCTTACGGTCATACGAGCTACTTGGCTCCTACCCCGAACAGCACTACCGGGATCGTTTTAAGAAAGATCACTGTGTCCAGCCATAATGACCAGTTGTCGATATATTTCAGGTCAAGGCGCATCCATTCGTCGAAATCCACTATCCTGTTGCGTCCTTCTATCTGCCAGATGCAGGTCAGGCCCGGGCGCAGGGAAAGCCTGCGTCTCTGCCAGTTATCGTATTTTTCCACTTCCGCGGGCAAAGGCGGACGCGGCCCGATAATGCTCATGTCGCCGGTCAGCACGTTCCAGAGCTGGGGCAGTTCGTCAAGGCTGGTTTTTCGCAAAAAACGGCCTATTTTAGTCACTCTGGGGTCGTTATCCATCTTGAAGGCCGGTCCCCCCATCTGGTTGTGTTTAAGCAGGTTTTTCTGCATTTTTTCCGCGTCTCTGACCATGGTCCTGAACTTGAGCAGAATAAACCGCCGGCCGTTCAGACCGCTGCGTTCCTGCCGGAAAAATACCGGGCCCGGCGAGGTCAGCTTCACTGCCAGGGCCAGGACCAGGAACAAGGGCGATAAGACGATCAAAGCGATGAACGAGACCAGGGCGTCGAAACTGTTCTTGGCCATCAGCTGGAACAGTTTGTCGGGCGTGGTTTCGAAAGTAAGGAACGGGAACCCGGCCAGGTCATCGGGCTTTGCTTTGGCGAGCTTAAGTTCGAAATAGTCCACGGCTATACTCACTTTAAGTCCTTCCAGCTCGCATTGTTTGAGCAGAGGTTCGATACTGCCCAGCTGTGACCTGGGCACGATGAACATCACCTGGTCGATGACATTGGTATGAAGTACGTTTTGCATATCCTCGAACGAACCAATCACCTTTACTCCTTTTATTTCACTGCCTGCTTTTTCTTTATCTTCGTCGATAAGGCCCAGTATCCTGAACCCCCATTCACTATGGCTGTTGACCAGGTCGATAAACTCTCCGGCTTTTTTTCCGGTACCCACGATCAGCAAGACCCGGTAATTGTAGCCGCGCGACCGCACATAGCGGAAAAACAGGACCAGGGCGATCTTTTCCAGGCACAGAGCCAGGGCCGTGGCCACCAGTAGCAGGAGCATGAACAGCGGGTTGACGGTCTCGATCCTGAAGAGAAACAGGTAACTGCCCATAAAGGCGATACAGAAAAACAGGGCTTCGGCCAGGCTGAGCACTATGTCGATGACGTCCCTGACCCGGAACGAGTCGTAAACCTTGACCATACGCAGGATCACGGCCCATAACAGCAGGTAAAAGGGCATGTGGATAAGATAGTCCCTGAGCTCGCCGACATAGGCGGTCCGGGAAGCAATGAACCAGCCGGCAAAAAAGCAGAGCGCGGCCAGGCCCAGGTCAAAGACCATCATCAACCGCCGTAATTCAGTGAATTTTTCTTTTAGCATTTTTCAACACAGTAGCGAGTAACAGGTAGAAAGTAGCGAGTACGGATGCTATTTCCACTTCGCAATTAAAAAATGCAGCATCGCTCTGATCGCACTTAACTCCTCCACTCGTCGGTCTATTATTTCTTTTGGTAAAACTTTGCCTAACCTTTTATATCGTCCGAGCGCTTCCGCGGCAGAACCTTTCGCTATGCGGAAAAAATGTTTGATTTCTTTGCCTGCTTTGCGCTCATACCCTTCTTCCATATTGGCGCATACTGAGTCTATGCAACGAAGCTGGTTGCCTGCCAGAGTCTTCCCGATAAACGACCTTTGAAGCACCGGGAGATCTTTATCGACAAAAGCATCATAAAGTGCTGCTGCCTTTTGATATACATCGAAATCTTCTATGCTTCTTATCATTTTCCCCATTTTTTCCTCTCTACCCCCTATACTCTACTCGTTACTTCTTAATTTCCTCACTCTCTACCTTCTACTCTCTACTTGCTACTTTAAAATAACACTGTAATCACTATACCCTATAAAAACTCCAAGGTTAAAGGATAAAGGTTAAAGGATAAAACATCAAACATCATCTCGGTAATTTATTTTTTTTAATATACTGCCAAAAATTTTTTTCAACTCATCTGATTCTACTATCAAATCATTCATCTTTTTATCGTCAGAAAGTTTTGTCGCCTCAACGATCCTTAACCAGTAGTTGCTTTCCTTTGCTTCTTTGAAACAGATGCTCATTTTAAATTTGAAATCATCCTTACTGAAAGCCCCCTGCGCCTCCTCATAATTTGCTCCGATCGATGTAGCGGCTTTCGCTAACTGATATTTAATTACATCATTTACTTTCGAATATTTGAATTTTTTT
>CAZVRU010000008.1:22297-50657 GCA_964629785.1 uncultured Planctomycetia bacterium | reverse complement strand
AAAAAAAGAACCGTATTAACTGCAAAATCAAATGTTCTTTGTTCTAAATCTTTATTCTCCTTCATACTTTTCCCCCTCTCCCCTTCCGGTACTTTAACCTTTATCCTTTTTCCTTTATCCTTCAGAATCGCATTTGTACTCCCAATGCTATTCTGTTCCTCTCATATTCCCTCCCCTGTACCGTGGAGTCGGTCTGGGAGTAGCGGTAATCCAGGTTCAGGGTCACATTTTTTTTCAGTTCATAGGAAAGTCCGGCGCTGAAACCAGTGACTTTATCGGTTATGCCCATATCGATGTATTCGCCTTCGCCGTAATAAAGAGAGCAGTTTGCTGAAAGGCGTTCATAGATCTGTTTGTCGATCTGGGCCTGGACCTGCCAGTAGTCGAACAAGTCGGCAGTATAGGAATTGGTGTAATACTGTTTTGTGCCGGAAAGGCGCAGCCGGGTAGTGGCATCGAGCTCATCAGTGACCAGCAAAGAAAGATAAGGCGAAAATTCGTCGTTATTGTTGTAATTGCGCGAATACTGAATGCCGGCGCCGATATCGGTATAAAGCTGGGGCGTGAAATATTTCCTGGCCCCTCCGGACAGGGTATGGGACCGGGCGCTGGGGCCGGGATCGAAATCGCGCCAGGAAAATTCGTAACCGGCCAGAAGGATCAAAGACGAATCGACCATATACAGGTTCTCGGCGCGCAGACGGTGCATCAGGGAGTCGGCACTGCCTGAAGCCCCGGAATTGTCGGTATCGAAAGAATATTCCAGGCTGACAGTACGCTGTTTGCTCATATCCTTTTCGCCGCGCAGGCTGAAGCGGTTGCGGTAATAGCTGTAGCGGCCGGCAGTGCGGCCCAGTTCTTCGGCAAAATCCTGGGGTTCGTAGGTATGAGAGAATGTATCGGATACGACGACCCGTTTGAATTTAGAAATATCCTTTTTGTATTCGACTTTGAATTTTTCCCAGGTATTGTCGTAACCGCTGTAATCGCTGAAGAACTGATGGCCCAGAGTCGCTTCGGCTTTGAACGAGGCGGTCTTCTGTTCATAAACAGCGGTCAGGCCCAGGGCCAGCTCAGTGATATAATCGCTTTTCTCGTCTGTTTCGGCTGAGGTGATATTGTCGTCATAAGTGCCGCGCAGAGAAACGTTGGGCGTCCAGTTAACGTCGCTCAGTTCCATCGCCCCGGCAGGCGAGCCGAAGGAAAAAGTAAAAAGTAAAAAGGAAAAAGCACACAGACCGCAAAAGCAGCGACACAGACCACGAGTCACCGAGGGACGAGGGATGAGGGACGACCGCTCACTTCGGCTCTGCTCAGCGCAGGCACTTCGTTCGCTAAGACGCATCCGGATATAATTATTTACAAAATGCATCGGCTTTCCTTTCCATTACATTAAACATGGCGTATATATGTTCGTATTTATCATTTAATTCAGTAAATGTTTTTTTGTCGATATACTTACTGGCCAAGGCAAATTCAAGCCATGTCTGTGTTTCAGCCGCCTCAGCTTCTGCATCTGACAATTTATTTACAAATACCTTAATATACTTGCGTTTACGCCATCCTTCGGCCAGATTAGCGCATACTGCCCTTGAAGATCTTCGTACCTGGTCGGTCAAAGAGTATTTTTCGTCTTTAGGAAATTTTTTTGAAATTTCGAAAATTTGCATAGCTGCTTCAAAAGACAATTTATACGCATCCAGATCATTTACTCGTTTTAAAATTGTCATCGTCTCCCTCTCTATTCAAAAATTTCGTCCTTCGTCCTTCGTCCGTCGTCCGCCTGCCCCGGACGCAGCTTCGGGGTCGTCCTTCGTCAGTCACTGCTTGGTTCTTACTACGGCCGCAAAGGCCGCCACCACTGTCGGATCGTAATAAGTGCCTGCTTTATCGATGATATCCTCTACTGCCTTTTCATGAGGCATTTTATGGTTGTAAGTGTCGGCTTCGGTCATGGACGCGAACCCTTCGGCCACGGCAATGATCCTCGCGCCGAGGCAGATCTGCTCGCCTTTGAGTCTGTGCGGATAGCCGGTGCCGTCCCAGCGTTCATGATGCTGGATGATCATGTCGGCAATGTCCTGGCAGTTCTCCAGGGAAAAGAACATCATGCCCCCCAGTACCGGGTGCATTTTCACTGCCCGGTATTCGCTTTCGGTCAGCAGATCGGCTTTGTTCAGGATATTTTCGTCGATAGCGCACATACCGATATCGTGCATGCGCGCGGCAAAATGAAGATGTTTGATCAGTTCATCGGAAAGGCCCATGGCTTTACCGATCTCCAGGCTCAGTCCGGCCACGGTCTCAGCGTGCCGTCGGCAGTATTTAAGCCTGAGCTGGGCCATGTTGAGAAATGCTTCGCTTAAAGTCATCAGATGTTCGTCCAGGCCGGGGCGCGTTTTTTCTCCTTTTCCGGACTGGGCAAAAAGATCGCTCTGCCTGATGCGGTGATGGCCGCCGGGAGTCTTGAAGGTCTTGATCCTGCCGGTATATATAAATTTTTTAAGGGTCGACAGACTGATATTAAGCATTCCCGCTGCCTGGGACGGCGTGAGAAAACAGTCGCTTTTTTCCCGCCCCCCAATATCCTGAAAACTCTGATTATGCGCTTTCCTGTAATTCATCTTCCCTCTTACTTTTAGGGGTCAGACCCCAATAGTTAGCTTTCTGTTTTTTCTGTATTGGGTAAAATAAGCAAAAAACATGCAAAACCGGGGTAAACCATGTAAAATCATGTAAAAGCCTGAAAATAAGGCCTTTTTGCCTGAAATAAGGCTATACGGAGGTCGTAACAGACCTGTCTTTTGTTGGTTTTTTGCAAAGGTGTGTTCAAAAATTATACACTTTTACTATTAGGGGTCAGACCCTGTGAACCTTTCATTTATCCGGGCGGGAAAAACAAGAGGCCCCCAGGGTGAGGGGCCTCGTTTATTGGGGTACAGGAAAAAGCTGAACCATTTTTAAAGTATTATTCGTCAGGCCCACCCATTGCTTTTGGAGGACCTATTTTTAAAATTTCCACTTTGGACTCAGCACCATACAATATCCCGGTCTCTACTTCACAACCCCGGACGCCCCCTTCATAATAAGGCGTTTCGCTGATCTCGCCGGTAAACAGCGGTGAGAAAAATTTCCACATGAATTCCGGAAGCTGGCGCGGGCCTGTCGTATACTGGCCCATGGTAAAACTGGACAATGAAGCGAACATTTCTGACTCGTAAGAATCATTTTGTTCGAACGAATCCCAATATTCGGCGTCATGTTGGTCAAATTCTCTCCACGGACCATAGACATAAGTATGAGCCTCGTGGATCGCCGGAGCATATTGGGGATTTTCTTCCGGGTCCATGCTGGCAAGCCGTATCATGGCGGAAACGAATTCCTGCCGCAATTCATAATTATTTTTGATCTCAGCATCCCACCAGACATGGGATAATTCATGCAACGCCGCTTCATATTGACCGCTGTTCAGCTGCACTTTATTGCCACAGGGGCACCAGCAGCCGCCCCCATCATAGAAATTTGAGGAATTAGTGACTTCAAAATCTATATCTCTTAATACTTCCCTGGCCGCGTCTGTGAATCCGAATGAGTTGATGATAAAATTTTTGAAATTTTTAACGGACAGAGTTTGTCCCGGATTTGCTATTAAAGATAAGGGGCCATCATCATTGCTTGCCTGACAGTTTTGTGCTCCCGTGATTTGAAGCTGATTTTCGATGATGTCGCTCCTGTTGGGTGAGGGATAATTACCGGGTCGATTAAAATTTGTGTTCGGTAAAGCAGACGTATTCGAGTATGCATTGGAACTTCTGATTTGGTTCTGCAACGCGGTTATGCGCGATGAGGTACCGGAATTTCTGTAATTGTTCTGCATCGCGGTTATTCGCGCTGATGTGCCGGAATTGTTAAACCTTCCCGACACATATCCGCTGAAGCCGGCAAAGCAGAGCGGCTGGAACATCAACGCACATAAGATCGTCAGCAGCGTGGCTTTTTGTCTTTTGGTCATGGTTTTTCTCCTTTTTTATCCTTCCTTTCCCAACAAAACACGGGCTGCTCCTCATTGCAACAACCCGTGCAATAAAACTGATTGTGATACCGTTTCCCAGAAACGGTTTTTCCGCTCTTTTTATCTTCCCCGCTAATGATAAAAAGAGTTTTGCCGTGAAGCCTGATTATAAATCGATTTTCCGTGGCATTCAGAAAATCCGCTAAGCATACAGGTGTACCATATTGCGTGAGATGGTTTCAAGGGAAAAACAAAATATTGTTTGTTATTTTGGGGTCTGACCCTTAAAGGTTAGGCATGGTGTGCGGAGGTGCGGAGGATAAAAAAACAGGGAGGCTTTTGACCTCCCTGCTTTTCACAGCGGGCTGTTAACGGACGCGTTTGTTTATTCGTAGTAAGGGGCGATCTTCTTTTTGTACTCGACGCTGCCGGCAATAAAGTCATATGCCTCTTCATCCAGTTCGATGTCGTCGAAAGCAGCGCTGTCAGTCGGCGTCAGCGGATGATAGGCATAGAACTCGGTCGGCAGTGCCGGATCGGCAAAGAACACCCGGTAATTGGCCAACAGTTCGTAGTAAGCCCGGAAATCGCGCGGCGGAACATTGTAGACAGCCCCATCCCCTGTCGGAGCAGGCGGCTGAGTACTTTGTCCGATCTCCAGGGTCAAAGCGGAAACACCTTCCGGCCAGTAGTAACCGTTTCCGTTGTTGTCAGGAAGTGAGTCCAGGAACCACTGGGGAAGAGCATCTGTAGTAGTGCCTTCGTTCAGTACTACCAGGGCTGTGAGCGGATTGTCGAAAACCGGTGCTCCTACCGGCGCTGCAGGCCAGATCTGGTATCCTTCTTCTCTGGCATCGTCAAAGCATAAACCGCCGCAGATATCTTCGGTATCGAAATAGCTGATCTGAGAAGGCGGTTCGAAACGGCTGGTGTCGATACCGGGTGCCGGATATTCTCCGGTCGCGGCTTCGATCCCCCAGCGGACAAATCCTTCGATACCGCCGCTTACATCGGCAGTCTGCGCGGCAGGCGTGCCTACGCCGATGGTGCCATTGGGCGTCGACAGGTATGAGAAACCGCCGGCCACCAGGTTAACGTCGCCCATTTCTTCGTTTTTGAGCGGCATCAGCGGTGAGCAAAATCTATCCGGACCTTCGTAAATACTTGCCCAGTAGACATCGGTGAGAAAAAGGTCCAGGGCAGAAAAGAAATCAGGGAAATCAGGGTCAGAAGGAGATATGTCCAGAGCTTCACATAAGGCCATTTTAAAGGCCATGATATTGTCGGACGAATATACATCGAACATCGGGCACCAGCCTGTACCGGCATAGATCGAGCCGTTAGTGCTCTGCAGAAACACGCCGTTATAGGGCGCGAGCACTGAATTGACTATCATGTCGCCGCCGCTGATCACGTGCACAATGCCATACCGTGAGCCTACTGAGTATCCTACCAGGTCTGCCTGGTCACCGTAGGCCTGGTCAGTGAAACCGAGAGCGATATCGTCAAGCTCATTGATATAGACATTGCCCCGGGAATCATATTCTCCTGTAGTCCAGGTGGACAGATTATCCACGGCAGTATTGACCGGATAGTCAAATGAACCGATCTCTCCTGCGGCAAGCATTACCAGGTAATCAGACGATATCAGCGAATCAGGTGCTGCCGATATAAAGCCATTCCAGACCGCCAGTTCGGTCTCTGAAAAACCGGTGGGATTGACTGCTTCGATCAGACCGTTGATACACAGATCTCCGTCAAACACATTTACATAGATCTCAGCCGGATCTTCACTGCCGCTTCCTTCGGCGCGCATGCTGTTGATAACGGTATCGCCGTGGTTTTCGATATCGATGACGCTGCCCAGGGCGTTAGCCTCGTTAATGACCAGGGTATCGTAGTTGATGATGTGAATATCGCCGTTTTCAGCAGTTGCCGACAGGTTGTTGATCCGGGTCAGAATAGGATTCTCTTCAGTACCGATGGTTTTGCCGGCGTTCAATGCCGCGGAGCCAGCGTCGATCGTAGGATCAGTTTGATTTTCTCCGGTGATATTTCCGGTTTCGGCAGTCAGGTTGACGACATTGGACGAACCGCAGATCGCGGAAAGCTTAGTGCCGTCGTTCAGGGCAATATCTTCGGCAACATTTATTGATACGGAAGAAGTGCCATTGCCTGAATCAGAAACTAATTCCGCGTTGGAGCCGGCAAAGCTGCCGCCGGCATTGAGGTCGATTGCGCTTGTGCCGTCACCATCAGTGTAAACACTGAACAGGGAATTAGTTGCCAGAATATCGCGTCCCATATTGGAGTGAATATAATTGGCGTGGTCAGTGTTGTATGCCGAGTCGGCAAACAGCATTGATTCGGAGACAAGCAAAGAACCGCCTCCTGTAAGCCAGAGCCCGGTTTTAAGGCTGTTGAACGGTGTTGAAGCACTAAGTATACTTCCGGATTCGATACTGATATCACCGGAAGTCGCCATTTCGATAAATGCCGCTCCATCACCGTTATCGGTCAAGGTAGAGAGATAACTTGTAATTATCTCTATGTCACCGGCATCGATGCTGATGAGTGCCGGATCGCTGGAAGCGCTGGTGCCGGAACCGTGCCTTGCAGTAAGTTCGCTGTTCATCCAGATAGCCACTGTTCCGCCGTAAGAATCGTTTTCCTGCGTTTTAATATCGATAGCCGACCGGCCAGCGCCGTTTACGTCAGTCGTGATATCGCTGGTAAGGATCGTGACCTGCCCCGGGGTCTCGCTTTCGACGTTCGTCGATATATTTACTTCGGCATTGCCGTCACCGTTGACAAGAGATTTAATCCCGTTGCCGCCCATCATTGCTTTGCTGGCAGCGATATTCACGGCGTCTTCGCCTTTCAGGGAGATAACCGCGTTACCATCATTGCCTATTTCAGCCAGGGCTTTGCTGGTGGTGAATTTTAATTCGCCGCCGTTTTCTTCTCCGGCGTCAAGGTCGATGTAGGCATTGCCATCGTTCATGACATATGCGTTAAGCAGACTGTTGATGAGTTCCAGGTTTCCGCCGGAATTGATTGATATGGCCGCAGTATCAAGACCTGCGATGATCCAGGCCTCTAATACACTTTCTTCGATAAGCGTGTCTCCTGACCAGGCATCGATCTCTACGCCTGCTTCACCGGTCGAACCGTCGCCCATGACTTCGGCATGAAGCGTACTTCCGGATACGTATATCGGCTGTGATTCGGCAGTGCCGGCTGCTTCCAGCCTGATATGGGCATGCGGTATCTCGGTGAAATTCAAGGGATAATTGACCTGGGCATGTATCACGCTGTCAATGATCTGCATAAGGCCGCCGGAAGCGGTCATGGTCTCTGTATCATAATATTCTGAAGTCAGGTCGTTGTACTGTTCTGTGTATTCCTGATGCACTGTATCGGCAGCTGCCAGCCAGACATCGGTCGAACCGTCACCTCGGATAAATCCACTGATTGCCGGTGAGGACATGATCGGCTGCGAATTTACCATAAGGTTCCCGGCCACGATCTCGATATCGGCATCGTTACGAAAGGAGCCGTAACCTGCTGCGGAAATGATCCTGCTCTGGCCGAGCAGAGAAAAATCTCCGCCGGTCATATCATCGATCTCGGTATATTCACCGTAATACAATGTTTCACCTTCACCTAAATATCGCGCGTATTCCCATCCTTCTTCGGTTTCAACGGCTTCTCCGGCATTGATCGAGACCATAGTGTCGCCGTTACCCAGAATGACAGACCGGACAAGGTTTGCCTGTTCGCTGCCTTCTCCGGTTTCGCCGATGGTTATGTCGGCAGCGCCCATGAAAATGTTCGATTGGCTGCCGTCGTCACTGCTGTGCTCAAGCGTGGTAAGGATTGAGCTTTTGTTGGTGACCAAAATACTTCCGCCGCTCCAGGTCTCGGTCTCGGTGTATTCATAGCGACTATCCCATTCAGGGTCTTCCAGGTAATACCCCTTTGTGGAAATGTTCCGATTGTATGTATCGGCGGCAGTGATTTCTATCTCAGCAAGGTCCTGAGAATACTGGCTGGTCCCGGGCAAAGAGCCCTGCATTATCTCGGCGGTCATGGTGCTGTTGTCCATGCTGAAGCTGCCGGTATCGACGTCGATCGTAGCTTCGCTTACCTTGTTTTCGTTTCCGTAAACACGGGCCAGCACGTCGGTGTTGGTCAGGGACACAGTGCCGTTTTCAAGTGTTTCGACTGTCGTGTATTCACTATATCCTTCTTCAGATTGACTGTCTGAAACCGAAGTATAATCGCCGCAGCGCATCACGACACCGGCGTCGCCGCCGTGGCCGGAAACCAGAGCGCTGATCTCCTGGCGCCCTTCGGTAGTCGAGGCGATAAGATCCTGTGAGTAAAATCGTATCTGGGAATCAGTATAGGCGTCACCGCCCTCGGCGTTCGTGATAAGATTTGAATCAGTGATCGTGATCGTCCCGCCGTCAAAGTCGTCGTATTCACCGTCTCCGGCTTTAACGTCTATCTGCGCGTTTCCGCTGGAGAAGGTTTCAGCCCTAAGGTCACTCCGGGTAATAGTCACGTTTTCCCCGATAATGCCGATACTGGCAGTATTGTAATCGCTGCCAGTGCCGGCCGCTCCTTCGGCATGGGCAAAAATCGTCGAGTCGATTATGTCGATGTCGCCGAAATCATAATCGTCATTATAGGAAAAACCGGCTTTCAGGGTGATCCGCGCGTCTTTGCTGGTCGTATCCGTATTGGCGATCGTCGCGTCGTTAACATAGATGTTGTTTCCCCAGAGGGCAATAGAACTGCCGTTGAGGAGAAGGCTGCCGCCGTCGATATTGAGGTCTCCGACATGGTCGTGATTATCGTCGGCCACCAGATACAGGCAACCGTCGGTAATGTCCACCGTACCGTAGACATTGATCGTGATGTTGTCGTGGATATTATAATTGCCGGTAAGGGTGACGTCGTATATGTCGGTGTCACCGTCATTCATATCGAACAAAGCTTCATCAGCGGTTATGCTGCCGGAAAAATCGGCTCCCTGCACATCGCCGGTCACTTTCCCGCCGATAGCGCTGATATCACCGGCAACATTGACTCTCTGGTTGGCTTCCAGAATGATCTCGCCGGATGAACCGTCAAGGGCGTTTGCTTCGATGATGCCGTTTGTATTGATCGCTTTATCGAAAATGCCGTCCAGGGTCTGGGCAGTGAGCACGACCTTGCCTCCATTAGCCGAAAGAGTGCCGCTGTTATCCACTGCCGCGTTTTTACCTTCCGGGTTCAGTGATGTCGGATCATCGATGACCACCGAGATAAGACCGACAGGGTCGAGGTTCAGAGTAACGGCATCGCCTGAAGCAAGAGCGATGCTTCCCAGTTCAGCCTCGATCAGGCCGGTGTTTTCCACGGTCGAGCCCAGCAAAGCCACAAAGCCGCCGGGAGCGGATATATAACCCTGATTGACCACTGAACCGCCCTGTCCGAAGAATGTGTAGCGGCCGGCCAGAAAATCATCGTTGGAAATGTTCAGGGTCGAGGCCACCAGACCGGCTGTATCGACTACGGCATTACTGCCGAAGACCACGCCGTTGGGATTGACCAGAAAGATGCGGCCTGTGGCAGTAAGCGTGCCCATGATCGATGACGGATCTACTCCCACTACCCGGTTTAAAGCTATGCTTGTTGCCGAAGGCTGGTAAAAATGCACTGCTTCGGGCTGGGCAATGGAAAAACTGTCGTAGTTAGCGATCAGTTTATTAGTGCTTTGAGTGATATTAAGCGTATCAGCCTGGCTGCGGTCAAAAACCGCGCCTCCGGCCACTACCTGCTCGCCCTGGGGCAGGGAATAGCCGCTGATCGGCGAAAGCACGAACGATACGATGATCAGAAACGAAAGTAATTTAGAGTGTCTGGTAGACATGAGAGTCCTCCTTTTAATTACATACCTTAATAATAGACAATGAACGCGTTTTTGCTGTATATCAAGGCGTTCACACGCCGTTTACACGCGGTAAGGATCTCTCTGTCAGAACCTGGTGACCACTTCGATCCAGGGATGCATATGGTCGCCGTCAGACGGAGTCTCGCCGCCCAATGGCCAGCCCAGTTCTACCCGGATGGCTACGTTATCGCGCACGTTAAGGCGCACGCCGCAGCCGATGCCTTTCAGAGTCTCGTGTTTTTCTTCGCCGGCCTGGATAGTATTTTTATGTGCTTCGGCCCAGTCAAAGAAAGTCACGAAACGTAAAGCATCGTAGAGGTTTACGTCTTTAGTGAACGGGACTTTCTTTTCTTTTTCCTTTAGAAAATAAAACGGGATGGAGTATTCCAGGGAAGTGTACCACCCTTTGTCGCCGGAATGTTCGGCCGGCGGATAACCGCGTACGCTTACCGGACCGCCGATCTGGAATTCTTCGGCAGCAGCCAGGGTATAATTGGAATATTGAGCGAAGTTTTTCCAGAGCAGAGTGGTCTCCCAGGGCATGGGCTGAAGACGGAAAGCAGTGAATACGCCCTTGGTGAACTTGGCCCCGGCTCCGGTTCGCGAAGCATGAGGGTCCTTTTCGGCCATACCGCCGAGGATGTCGTCGATGCCCCAGTCCAGTTCGCCCAGTAAAATATTTCTTCCCAGCTTGTCGTTAAAGTCGTATTCCAGCCCGGTCTTTAAGACCCGCAAAGCGTCGCGGGACGACTGTTCTCCTGCCAGCTTGTTGGTGACTTTCTTATAATCGAACCCAAGGCTCAAGCGAAGGTCCCGGGTAGCTTCGGTTATCAAAGCTTTGTTAAGGAAAATACCGTAGATGTAGGATTTACCGGTAGCGTCCAGGTCTTTGAACTCCTCTCCCAGACGCAGGGAACTGCGCAGGAAATATCCGCCGATTTCCAGGCCGGAAGAGATCGGATAGAGATAACGCAGTTCGGCCAGTTTAAGTTCGCTGGAGTCGGTATGCTGGAGCTTGAAGAATATCTTGTCGTCAAATCCCAGCAAATTATTATGTTCCAATATACCGGCGAAACGGTCTTCGCCGACATAACGGGAAGCGTAATTGTCGTATTCGAACCCGTAATGGAAAGGCAGACGGTCTTCCACGTCGATGATCAGATCGGTTGTGCCCGGTTCGGCTCCCGGTACCAGCACGGCCTTGGCCACGCGGTCGGGATGTTCGTTGATATAGACCAGCGATTGCTGGAGCGCCGAGTAATCGAAATAACCGCGCGGACGCACGTCGAGTTTTTTCCTGATCAGTTCGGTCTTGAAATGTTTGTTGCCGCGTATCTCCACCTCGCCCAGTTTTCCTTCCACCACTCTGATGACCAGAGTGTTGGCGCTGATCCTCTGGGGAGGGATATAGGCGCGGGAAGTGGCATAACCTTTTTTGCGGTATTCGTCAGTGAGAAGGTCGGCGACTTTCTGCATGGTGCGGAAAGATATTTCCTGACCTTCATAACGGGAAGTGATTTTATAGATGTCGGAAAAAGAAAGAAGCGTAGCTCCTTCGACCTGGATCTTTTTGATCAGGGTCCTGGGGCCGGTGTCTTCAGGCATTATTTCTTCTTCAGTCGACTCGATACCTTCGGGGCGTTCGGTCGTGATCGTTTTCTGCAACTCGCGCTCGGTATCGATCGTGGTCTGCTGTCTGGTCACGCCGCCCACTGTCTGTGACGATGTCGGCTGGGCCCAGACCAAAGACGAGAAAAAGAAAACCAAAAGAAAAGCTCCGCACGAAAAAACCATTTTCGCGTTTTTCATTTCAACGCTCCTTTCCTGAACAGGGGATTGGTATTGGAAGGAAAGATATCCGATTTTACTTTTGCTTAAATCGAGGGGAACCATGTGCATTTGTTTTTTTCTTCTGTGATCGAAGGTCACACCTGGTGCGGGTTCTTGAGAAGATGTGGGCATTGTAGTAAAATCGTCGTTTTGTGTCAAGAACTTTTCTCCTTTTGCACTGGTCCTCTAAAAATTTATTTAGAATAAGCATTTTCAATGCCAGCGCTTATCCGGTTGTGAGTATTTTTTCCGGTCAGGAGCAGAGAGAAATCAGGCTAAAAATGATATTTTTTTGCGGTATTTGAGCAATACGCATTAAAGGGATATTATAGCAGGTAGATATTGTAAGATAAGTTAACAGTCGTTAAAAAAATAGACAGCTCGCGGCAAAAGCCGGCAGGCTTGTTTCAGTCGCTTATCAGGGAAAGAAGTTGGGGATGCAGAACCCTGTTGGCCGCTACATAACCGGTGGTTGCCGGTGAGGGAGAATTGCCTTCCAGATCAGTGAACAATCCTCCGGCTTCTCTGATCAGACAGGCACCGGCAGCAAAATCCCAGGGCAGGTCATGATACTCGATAGCCGCGTCAAGTTTTCCTTCGGCAACATAAGTGAGCAGGCGGGCCGAAGAACCAAGCATGCGCAGATTGAAAACTTTTCGCGAAACGGCATCAAGGGCCGGGATCATCACTTCCGGTGACCGGCGCACACTGGAATCAAAGGAAAGCGAACAGCGGGCCAGGTCCTCCTGCGGCGATACCGATATTTTTTCTCCGTTCTTGTAGGCGCCGTTATTGAGCTCGGAAACATAGAGCTCCTGCTCGCAGGGCATGTAGATCACTCCGAGGATGAATTCGCCTTTGGAGAACAGACCGATGGATACGCCGAAGATATTTATTCCCCGGATAAAATTGTGCGTACCGTCCAGAGGATCGATGATCCAGAGGTATTCGTTGTCGACGAGATATTTTTCCGATTCCTCGGCCAGGATCCCGTGGCCGGGATAACGGCGGCGGATAGTGTCGATGATTATCTTCTCGGCTTCCCGGTCCACGTTGGTAGCCAGGCTGCTGTCTTCTTTGGTCTGGATCTCTTTTATCTTTCCGAAATTTTCCAGAAGATATTTTCCGGCAAGCTGGGCTGCTTCGATGGCAATGGGAATCATTGTGCTCCTTTAATCAGCTCATGGTTCATCGCTCATGGCTCTTAGTAAAAACGTAAGACGTTCGCTCGCATTGCTCGCTAAGACGACCGTCCCCTTTGCCATTTTCAATGGCAATTTGGACTAGGACGTCCGTTCTCTTCGATCACTAAGACGAAAATAGCAAAAATATCGTTTGCACTTCTTTAAATGAATTTATAATTGCGTTTTAACGCTCGTCCTTCGTCCCAGCGAAACGATCGTCTCTCATCCTTCGGTTCGCTCCGCCGAAGGCGGCTGTGTTTATTGTACTATAAAATCAGATTAAATGGAAGTCGCGGGCATAAAAAAAGCCCTGCTCTTTACGGAGCAGGGCTTTTTGTATGGTCTTTAAGGTTAATAGCCCATTGGCATTCCGCCGCCCATGCCGCCCATTCCACCGGGCATTCCGCCGGGCATTGCCGGAGATTCTTTTTCCGGCTTCTCGGCGACTACTGCTTCGGTAGTGATCAGCAAAGAGGCGATAGATGACGCGTTCTGCAGGGCAGTACGGGCGACCTTTTTGGGGTCGATGATGCCTGCCGCAATCAGATCGCATATTTCCATTTTTTCGGCATCGAAACCCATAGCTGCTTTTTCGTTCTTGATCTTTTCTACGATCACTGAACCTTCCACACCGGCATTGGTAACCAGCTGGCGAAGCGGCTCTTCGATGGCTTTTTTGATGATATTGGCGCCGATCTGTTCGTCGGCTTCCAGTTTCAGTTTTTCCAGGGTCGGGATGCAGCGGATCAGGCCGATCTCTCCGCCGGGGATGATCCCCTCTTCGCGGGCAGCGCGGGTAGCATGCAGGGCATCTTCCACGCGGGCCTTTTTCTCTTTCATCTCGGTCTCGGTAGCGGCACCGACATTGATCACTGCCACGCCGCCGGCCAGTTTGGCCAGACGTTCCTGGAGTTTTTCTTTATCATAATCAGAATCGCTCTGTTCGATCTGCTTTCTGATCTGTCCGATGCGGGCCTGGATGTCGGCGGTCTTGCCGGCACCTTCGACAATGGTCGTATTTTCCTTGTCGATGCGGATTCTTTTAGCCCGGCCCAGATCGTCAAGGGTCACGTTTTCCAGTTTGATCCCGATGTCTTCGGTGACTGCTTTTCCGCCGGTAAGCACGGCGATGTCCTCCATCATGGCTTTACGGCGGTCACCGTAGCCGGGAGCTTTGACCGCACAGCAGGTAAGCGTGCCGCGGATCTTGTTCACTACCAGCGTGGCCAGGGCTTCGCCTTCCACGTCTTCGGCAATGATCATCAGCGGCCGGCCGGCCCGGGCGATCTTTTCCAGCAGGGGCAGCATGTCTTTGATGTTGGATACTTTTTTCTCGTAAATAAGAATGTAAGGATCTTCCAGAGAACATTCCATCTTATCGGGATCAGTGACAAAGTAAGGAGAGAGATATCCCTGGTCGAACTGCATACCTTCCACCAGGTCCATGGTAGTGGCCATCGATTTTGCTTCCTCTACCGTGATCACTCCGTCTTTGCCGACTTTGTCCATGGCATCGGCGATCAGTTCGCCGATCTGAGAATCGCCGTTAGCCGAAATAGTCGCTACCTGAGCGATCTCTTTTTTGTCTTTAACGTCTTTTTTCATTTTTTCCAGCTGTTCGACTACGCTTTCTACGGCTTTGTCGATACCGCGCTTTAAAGCCATAGGATTGGCACCGGCAGCCACGTTCTTCAATCCTTCCCGGTAAATGGCTTCGGCCAGTACCGTGGCAGTGGTCGTACCGTCGCCGGCCAGGTCAGAAGTCTTTTCCGCTACTTCTTTTACCAGCTGGGCACCGATGTTTTCATAAGGATCTTCCAGATCGATCTCTTTAGCCACGGTCACGCCGTCCTTGGTAATGGTCGGCGAACCGAACTTTTTATCGATGACCACATTTCTGCCCTTGGGGCCTAATGTGACCTTTACTGACTTTGCCAGTATTTCCACGCCGCGCAGAATTGCCTTGCGCGCCTCTTCGTCGAAAATTATCTGTTTGGCCATATGCGTAAACCTCCTCGTTTTCTTGATTTATGATCTTAACCGATGATCCCGAAAATATCTTCTTCACGGATAATGAGATATTCTTCTTCGTCAATGCGGATCTCTGTGCCGGAATATTTACCATAAAGTACGATGTCGCCGACTTTTACCGAGGGAGCGATGGTTTTGCCGTCATCGGTCTTTTTGCCTTCGCCGACTGCAATGATCTTGCCTTCCTGGGGTTTTTCTTTTGCCGTATCCGGGAGAAAAATACCGCCTTTGGTCTTTTCCTTGCTTTCGGAAGGTTTGACTAAAACTCTGTCACCTGCTGGTTTGAACTTCATGATCTGACACCTCCTCTTTCTTTGATTTTACTGTTTAGCCTGCTTTAAATTGGCACTCACTAACCCGAAGTGCTAATTATACGATTAGTACAAATGTTGTCAAGATTTTTTTAGAATAAAAGCGCTGATAAGCGGATATTTTGGTCAGTCGGCCAGAAAAAGCATGCCTTTGAATAGAAGCATGGGCTCATAATCAAAGGGGAAATCCAGGGCATTGAGGACATAAGGGGCCTGACCGCCGGTAATGACGATGCGGCCGCGGCGCAGGGATTTACCGGAGGTGATCCAGGGTTTGTATTTGCGTACCCAGGCATTGACCATCAGGGCCGTACCTTCCCTTACTCCTTTATGGATGCTGTCGCAGGTATTGGTGGGGATATCGGCCAGACGGTGGCTCAGCGGCCCTACCATATCCGGCAAAAGCGCGCAATGCGAAAGGGATTTGTAGGAAAGACCGATCCCGGGAAAAATAAATCCGCCGGCATATTCGCCTTTGGCAGTGATGAAATCGAAAGTCGTTGCCGTGCCGAAATCGATGATCAGACGGGACCGGGGATACAGGCAGCGGGCTCCGTAGGCATTGAGCAGACGATCCTGGCCGATCTGTTTTTTGTTGTAACGGCTGGCCAGGGGAACGGTGATATCTCTGCCGACGATCCTGACTTTCCGTTTTAATTTTTTGAACAGAGCAGTGACCCGGGGCACGACCGAACAAACGATTATCGGGCGGTCCGGATAGGTTTTGACTATTTTTTTGATATTGTTCAGTGAGGTTTTGTCAGTATCGATACGAAAATCGCGGATCCTCTTTTTGTCAGCCACGCCGAAATGTATAGATGTATTGCCGATATCCACAAGTATCATCGTAAATGCTCCACTTCCCTGGGGAATACGGTTTTTTTCTCCCCGTTTTCCAGGCAAACAGAAACACGGCCCTGACGGTCAAAGGAACAGACAGTGCCTTCCAGCCAGAGGCCGCCGGTCAGAAGGCGCACAGTCCGGCCTAAAGTGGCACTGCGGTTTTTTATTCTCTCGAGCATGTCTTCTGTGTCGCCCTGCTCATAACGTTCGTAAAGACAGCAAAACTCCTTAACTATTGTATCAAAAAGCCTGTTCAATGGATATTTCTTTCCGGTATGGATAAAAAGCGAGGTTGCGGTATCCGGAAGCAGTTCCCGGGCGGTATTGACATTAACACCGATGCCGATTATCAGATAAGACCCTGCGGTTCGGTCTGATCCTGCTTCCAGCAACATGCCGGCGATTTTTTTGTCGCGAAGCAGGATATCATTAGGCCATTTTACTTTCAGGTCCGGCAGGTCAGGCAGAGAATCGATTACGGCCAGAGCCGCCACGAAATTAAGAAAAGCTGTTTCGGCCTTGTTCTTTGGCCTGAGGAGAAAGGACAGGTACAGCCCTCCATCTTTCGGCGACACCCAGGCCCGGTCAAAGCGTCCGCGTCCGGCGGTCTGTTGAGAAGCCCGGATCACGCTTATTTCAGGCCGGCCCTGTTCGGCCAGTTCACGGGCATAGTCATTGGTGCTGCTTACCGTGTCCAGGCTTATTATCGTTAATTTATTGTTCATCGTGATACGTTATTAGTTACAGGTTATGAGTTAAAGATCAAGAAAGTTCACAGGTATAATTCGTCACGGCTAGCTTATAATTCCGATTTAGCGGCCGCGTCCTTCGTCCCTCGTCCCAGTCCGCCCAAGGCGAGACGGTCGCCCTTCGTTACTTAAAACGTCTTTGAGTTCTTTGATCCTGTCCCGTATCCGGGCGGCTTTTTCGTATTGGAGATGTCTGGCGGCAATAAGCATTTCTTTTTCCAGCTGGTCGATGGTCTCCATTATTTCGATCTCTTTTTCTTCGATATCCAGACGCCGCCGCAGGCTGTCTTCTTCTTTCATGTAGATCTCGATTCCTTCCCGGATGGCTTTTTGCACGCTGGCCGGGGTGATATTATGTTCGGCATTATATTCCAGCTGGATGCTCCTCCGCCGCCGGCTGATGTCAATGGCCCGGCGCATGGAGTCGGTTATTGTATCGGCATACATCAAGACCCGGGCATTGATATTGCGGGCACAGCGTCCGGCGATCTGGATCAGGGATGTAGTAGAACGCAGAAAACCTTCTTTATCGGCGTCAAGGATGATCACCAGCGATACTTCCGGCAGGTCAAGTCCTTCTCTGAGCAGATTGACTCCGACCAGGCAGTCGAATTTTCTGGTACGAAGCTCTTTCAGTATCTGGGCCCGGGTAATGGTATCGAGTTCGGAATGCATGTAGGTGACTTTTATTTTTTCGCCCTCCAGATAAGAGGCGAGTTCTTCGGACATGCGTTTGGTCAGAGCCGTGACCAGGGTCCGTTCCCGTTTATCGGCACGCAGTTTTATTTCCTTTATTATGTCGTCGATCTGGTTCACAGTCGGCCGTACTTCGATCTCCGGATCGGCCAGACCGGTAGGCCGGATGATCTGTTCGGCAACTGCCTTGCCGGAGCGGGAAAGTTCGTACGGAGAAGGGGTGGCAGAAGTATAGACGACCTGTTTTATCAGGGATTCGAACTCTTCATAGCGCAGAGGCCGGTTGTCCAGACAGGATGGCAGGCGGAAACCATGTTCGACCAGAGTGGTTTTGCGTGATTTATCCCCTTCGTACATACCTCTTACCTGGGGGACTGTCACGTGGCTTTCGTCGATGATGGTGATGAAATCATCGGGAAAATAATCGATCAGACAGTAAGGACGGGAACCGGGCGGGCGGCCGCTCAGGTGGCGGGAATAATTTTCGATGCCGTGGCAGTACCCCATTTCCTGGAGCATTTCCATGTCGTAACGGGTGCGTGATTCCAGACGCTGAGCTTCGAGCAGTTTGTTCTCTTTTTTCAGAAATTCAAGGCGGTCGGCAAGTTCCCGGGAGATGGTCGCGAGGGCGTTTTCCACTTTGTCCCGGCCCATGATAAAGTGTTTGGCCGGGTAGATAGCGCATTTTACCAGGTCGCTGATCTTTTTTCCGGTCAGGGCGTCGAATTCATAAAGGGCTTCGATAGTGTCACCGAAAAAATCGAAGCGCAGCGGGTTCTCGCGATAGGCAGGAAAGATATCCAGACTATCTCCTTTTACCCGGAAAGTGCCCCTCTGGAAATCGAAATCATTGCGTTCATACTGCAGGGTTATCATTTTCTGCAGAAGATCTTTCATCGGTACGGTCTGTCCTTTTTCCACTGCCAGGACCAGTTCCAGATAGTCGTCCGGCGAACCGAGGTTATAAATACAGGACACCGAGGCTACTACGATCACGTCGCGCCGCGATACCAGGGAACTGGTGGCCGAAAGGCGCAAACGATCCAGTCGTTCGTTGATCGAGGCGTCTTTTTCTATATAGGTGTCGGTGGACGGGATATAACTTTCCGGCTGGTAATAATCGTAATAACTGACGAAATATTCCACGGCATTATGCGGGAAAAATTGTTTGAATTCGGCATAAAGCTGACTGGCCAGGGTCTTATTGTGGGAGATCACCAGAACAGGCCTGTTGATTTTTTCGATAGCGCAGGCCAGGGTGAAAGTTTTGCCGCTACCGGTGACTCCCAGCAGGGTCTGGAACCGGGTCCCGGCAGAAAGGCTTTTTACCAATGCCTCAATGGCCCGGGGCTGGTCCCCGGTCGGCTTGAATGTACTGGCCAAAGAAAATTTATTCATCGATTTCCAGAGAGAAGTCGATAGATTCGGGAGAGTGGGTGATACTGCCCACTGATATGAAATCCACTCCGGTCTGGGCGATCTTTCGCACGGTTTTCAGGGTGACGCCGCCGGAAGCTTCCAGTTTTACTCTGGGGAAATTACGGTTGCGGTAAAGCACTGCTTTTTTCATGGCTGCCGCCTGGAAATTGTCCAGGAGGATAATATCCGGGCGGTAAGAAATGACTTTTTTGAATTCCTCGAGATTCTCTACTTCTATTTCCAGTTCCAGTTTGGTATTATCCCTGATCATTTTTACGATCTTGGCCAGGGCTTCCCCGTTGAACAAAGAATCGCGGATAATATCTCCCACCCGAAGGTGATTGTCTTTTATCAGGATGGCGTCCCACAGTCCTTTGCGGTGGTTTATTCCCCCGCCCACACGTACGGCGTATTTTTCCAGAGCGCGCAGGGTGGGAGTGGTCTTGCGGGTATCGAGGATCCGGACTTTTGTTCCTTTGGTACGTTCCACGAACTGATTGGTATAGGTGGCGATACCGGAAAGCAGGGCCATGAAATTAATGGCCAGACGTTCTCCTTTAAGGATGCTGGCGGCTTTTCCTCTGACCTCGGCTATTCTTTCGCCGTTATTTACTGTCTGCCCGTCTTTTTTAAGTTCCCGGAAACGCAGAGACGGATCTACGGTCATGAATACTTCGCGGGCCACTTTCATGCCGCAGAGCACGCAGCGCTGTTTGGCCAGGATAACGGCATGGGTTTTGCGGCGCGGCGATACACAGAAAAAAGTGGTCACATCGCCGCTGCCCACGTCTTCAATAAGAGCTTCAGCGATTATTTTGCGCAATTGTTTGGGCGGTATGCTCATTTTTCTCCTAATATTTTCTGCAGAGCGCTCAGCCGGGTGTGCTGGGCCTCTATTTCGTCGTATTTTTCTCTGGCCGTGTCGATTGTTTCCTGCGGGGCATTGGCAATAAACTGTTCGTTGCGCAGTTTTGCCGACACCTTGCCCATCTGGAGAAAGGATTGTTCCATCTTTTTGGTCAGGCTCATCAGAAATTTTTCCCGGTCGAAATCTTCCAGAGAAAAATCGCCGGAAATATCGCCGGATTTGAACATGGGCCGGTTCACCTTATCGTTAAAGCTTACTTCACCGACAAAAGCCAGACGGCTTATCCAGGCCAGATTATTTTCGATCATCGAACGGGACTTTTCGCCGGCAGCCATGGATACCGGTACCCGCTGGGTAGGCGGGATGCCCAGATCGACTTTAAGATTGCGGATATCTTTGATCATGTTAAGGATCGTCGTTATGGCCGCGACATCTTCAGGTTTTTCTTCGGCGATATCGGCGGCCGAAGGCCAGGAGGACCGCATTATCGTATTTTCCAGAGGCAGAGAAAGGTTTTCCTTTAACAGCTGGAATATTTCTTCGCTGATAAAGGGCATTACCGGATGAAGCAATTTTAAAACCGTTACCAGACAGAAAACAGCTATCTTTGCCCGGTCTTCGGTAAAATCGTCTTTGGCTATCTCGATATACCAGTCGCAAAACGAGTGCCAGAAAAATTCGTAACCGGCTTTTGTCGCGTCATTAAGGCGGAATGATTCCAGGGACCGGGTAGTATCTTCCACGGCCCGGGAAAGTTCGCTGAGGATCCAGGAATCGGCTGCCGTGGTCTTTTTCCATTCCAGGTCTTTTAAGCCGATGCCGTTCTCGGAAATTTTCATCATCAAAAAGCGGGTGGCATTCCATATTTTGTTGCAGAAATTGCGGCCGACCAGGAATTTCTGGTCAGACAAGAATACATCGGCACCGCTGGCTGCCAGAAGCATCAGGGAAAAGCGCAGACTGTCGGCGCCGAATTTATCGATGACTTCCAGCGGATCGATGGTATTGCCCAGGGATTTGGACATCTTGATGCCTTTATCGTCGCGTACCGTGCCGTGAATGATTACCTTATCGAAAGGGATGTTGTTCATGAATTCGATGCCGGCCATGACCATTCTGGCTACCCAGAAAAAAAGTATTTCCGAAGCCGTGACCAATACCTGGGTGGGATAAAAATAATCGAGGTCTTTTGATTTTTCCGGCCAGCCTAAAGTGGCAAAGGGCCAGAGCCAGGAAGAAAACCAGGTATCCAGCACGTCCGGGTCCTGGGCCAGATCTTTTGAGCCGCACAGCGGACATTTGTCCGGTTTTTCCTTGCTGACGATCATGCCGCTGTCCGGATCGTCGTTTTTCTTGCGGCAGTCCTGGCAATAAAATACGGGGATACGGTGCCCCCACCATATCTGACGGGAAATACACCAGTCCTGGATATTGTTCATCCAGTTCAGGTAGACTTTTTTCCAGCGTTCGGGATAAAAAACTACTTTATCTTTGTCCACTACTTTAGTTGCCGGGTCGGCCAAAGGTTTCATCTTTACGAACCACTGCGGCGAGATACGCGGCTCGATCACCGTGTGACAGCGGTAACAGTGTCCGGCAGCGACTTTGTAGGGTTCTTCTTTTTCGATCAATTTTTTTTCGCGCAGGACTTCCAGCACCGCCTCTCTGGCTTCGAAACGGTCCATGCCGGAAAATTCCCCGGCATTCTCGTTCAGCACTGCGTCATCATGCATGATGTTGATGAATTCCAGGCCGTGTTTTTTGCCCATGGCAAAGTCTGCCGGATCATGGGCCGGGGTGACTTTTACCACGCCGGTACCGAAAGACGGATCCACTGCCTCGTCTTCGATAACTTTCAGTTCGCGTTCCATGATCGGCAAAATGACTTTGGCTTTTTTCAGCCAGGCATATCGTTTGTCGCCGGGATTGATAGCTACGGCCGTGTCGCCGAGCATTGTTTCCGGACGGGTGGTAGCCACTACGACGTGTTTATTTTCGCCTTTTTCAGTTATTACCGGATAACGCAGATAATACATCCAGCCGTCGAGATCATGATGAGGCGATTCTTCGTCGCTTAAGGCGGTTTTGCAGCGGGGACACCAGTTGATTATATAATTACCGCGGTAGATCAGTTTCTTTTCGTAAAGGCGGACAAAAACTTCCCGGACTGCTTCACTGTACCGGTCATCCATGGTAAAGCGGGTCCGGTCCCAGTCGCAGCTGGCACCCAGTTTTTTAAGCTGTTCGATTATCGTCGATCCGTACTGTTCACGCCAGGACCAGAGGCGTTCCGTGAATTTTTCCCGGCCGATGTCCTCTTTTTTCTTGTTTTCTCTGGCCAGCTGGCGTTCGACCACGTTCTGGGTGGCAATGCCGGCATGGTCAGTCCCCGGCATCCATAAAGTTTCATATCCCTGCATGCGTTTAAAACGGACCAGGGCGTCCTGGATAGTATTGTTCAGGGCATGGCCCATATGCAGGATGCCGGTTATATTGGGAGGCGGAATGACAACGCAAAACGGCTTTTTTGCCGTATCGGCCTCAGCCCTGAAATATTTATTTTTTTCCCAGAGCGAGTATATGCGGTTTTCCACTTCTTTCGGGTCGTATTGTGCCTTAAGTGCCATAACTACATTACTTTACCGTCTGGACCAGCCTGTGTCAAGCATAACTAGCCTAACTTTCAGGGGTCAGACCCCAACAGGTTAGGTTTTAGAATCAAGGCGCTGGAGTATCTCCTCTATCTGCTTTTGTACTTTTATATCTTCTTTAACTTGACGCTCAAACCTTTGTAACATTTGTGTTATAGCAGAGTCGGTTACCTTGAATAACTGAGCGATATCACAGCGGCGTAAGGCAGTTTTTTGGCGAAGCAAATATGCGACAACTCTACGCGCCAAAACAGGCTTTGTATTCCGCCTGCACAGCGAGGTCTTAGATATGCCATAAAAATTTGCTACACAATTTAAGACCTCATCTCTAGTATAAGACGCGCGCCCCGGTAAAAATTTCTGCCTGCGAAGGTTTTTCATGCTTTTTACTTTTTCGATTGCAGCCTTAGGTGATCCTAAAATGCAACCTGCACCAATTTGATTTTGAAATAAAAATTTTTTATTCTTATTTTCCTCGATAAAATCCGCATATTTTTTACCCCAGAGATCAAAATAATTAGATAGTCGGGTTTTGTCGACATATAGAGGTTTAATTTCCTCCACGTATTCCCGATAGCTGCTCCATTTATATTTCAAGGGAGTTTGTATAAGCTTGGCGCGTACCGGATTAAGATGGATATAGCGAGTAAGTTCCAAAAAATAACTTTCTCTATCTACGATTATGGATTTGTATCTTCCTTGAAATAAATGACCGTTCTTTTTGTATTTTGTGTTGTGGTACATCGCATATGAAGTGATCAGGTATTGCATGGCACTGGCAATATTAGGTAGGCTGGTCTCAATAAGCAAATGATAATGATTCGGCATCAGGGCATAGGCATACAAATAGAATTGATATTTTCGCTTGGTTACAGTTAGATACGAAAGGAATTTTTCGTAGTCGGAGAAGCCAGGGAAAATTATCCCTTTATTGTTGCCCCGGTTGTAGAGGTGATAAAGACAATTTTCGAGTTGAATGCGAGGTGGTCTTGGCATAACAGCAAAATATTAGCGCCAGATTAATTGTACGTCAAGGGTGTTTCAATTTCAGGGAGTCTGACCCCGGAAGGTTAGGGGGTGGCTAACTATTAGGGGTCAGACCCCGGAAGGTTAGTATTCGGAATCGGCCCCGGAAAGGTCAGTGTTTTCCAGCCAGAATTCCCATTCGGATCCGGGAGCATCAGTGACTTTTATGCCGCCGAGCACGTATTCAGTACCGTCTTCAGCCTGCAGCACGGCTTTGAGGAAAATTGACCCAAAGCCTTCGTCAAGCTTTTGGGTGTCTTTGACCTGGATAAGAGCTTGATCGATACCGGTTTCCCGGCTGATAAAGGAGACCAGCTTCTGGTTAAGAGCTTCATCGACAAAAGAAACGAATTCCGTGCCGGTTTCTGCTTGGGGATAGCCCAAAGACCCGCAGAAGAGAATTGCCAGAGAGATCATTACTATTGCCAATAGATTGTTTCTGCCCATTGCATCCTCCTTTTCTTTTATTCGGGGGTCTGACCCCGAAAAGTTAAGGGTATGTTCCCGAAATTAGGTAGAGCTAACTTTTTAGTGCCTGACCCCGAAAGGTTAGGCGCCGAGAATTTTTATCAGGACGCGTTTGGGCCGGCGTCCGTCGAATTCTCCGTAGAATATCTGTTCCCAGGGTCCGAAATCAAGTTTACCCCCGGTCACGGCCACGGTCACTTCCCGCCCCATTATCGTACGCTTAAGGTGAGCATGCCCGTTGTCTTCGCCGCTGAGATTGTGGTTATAAAGAGAAATATCCTGAGGGGCAAGTTTTTCCAGCCAGGCAGTGAAATCCTTCTTCAACCCGGATTCTTCGTCATTGATAAATACCGAGGCGGTTATATGCATGGCATTGACCAGACATAAACCTTCCCGGATGCTGCTTTTTGCTACGGCCTGTTCCACTTCGCTAGTGATGTTCACTAACTCGATTTTGTTCTTTGTTCGGAAGGTAAGGTACTCGGTATATGATTTCATTTATGATCTCCTCCACTCTCTACCCGCTACTTTCTACTTGCTGCCTGCTACTTTGTTTCGCAGGGTGCCGATGCCTTCTATCTCTATCTCAATAGTGTCGCCGGGTTTCATCGGGCCTATTCCCGAAGGAGTACCGGTAGATATTACATCGCCGGGCATAAGGGTCATTATCCCGGAAATGAACGATACCAGCCTGTTCACGGAAAAAATGAAATTTTTCGTATTGGAATCCTGGACTGTCTTTTTGTTCAGGATGCTTTGCACCTGCAGTTGACCGGGGGTCAGTGAGGTTTCCAGCCAGGGGCCAAGCGGGCAGAAAGTATCATATGTTTTGGCCCGTGTCCACTGGATGTCTTTCTGCTGCTGGTCGCGGGCAGTTATGTCGTTAAGACAGGTATACCCAAGGATATAGCGGCCGGCATCTTTTTCTTTTACATTGCGGGCGGTTTTTTTTATGACCAGGGCCAGTTCTGCTTCATAATCCAGACGTTTCACGCCGCGCGGATAGATTATTTTCCCGCCGGGCCCGATCAGTGTCGTAGGCGGTTTGATAAAAATTATCGGGTTTTCCGGTATCTTCATGCCCAGTTCCCGGGCATGATCGCGATAGTTCAATCCCACCAGTACGATCTTGGACGCCCGGCAGGGAGCCAGCAGGGTAACGGCGCGTAAAGGCACGCTTCTGCCGGAACAAACCGTCTTTGGGAACGGCGCCTCTTTAAGCAGTTCGATCTTTTCATCTTTCAGTATGCCCCACTGTTCTCTTTTGCGATAGATAAATCTGACAAGTTTCATGACATTATTTCAACTTTTTAATTGTCGGGATAAATTCAGGGAAGGATTTATTTATGCACTGGATATCATCGATCGTGTGTTCAAGTCCTGAAGCCAGGCCAAAGACGATCAGGCTCATGGCCGTGCGGTGGTCATTGAACGATCTGAACCGGGCGGCTTTAAATGAATCGCTTCCCGTTATGCTGACTGACCAGCCGTTTTGTTTATCGGTTACGGCTCTGGCCTGAACCCCGGCTTTTTTAAGATTGGTAAGCATGGATGTGATCCGGTCGGTTTCTTTTACTTTCAGCTCGCTTATGCCCTGAATACGGGTCGTACCCCGGGCATAGGCAGCTGCGATCATAAGTACAGGTACTTCGTCGATCATCAGGGGGATTTCCGAAGCCCGTACGGTAGTCGCTTTAAGTTTTGAAGAACGGACGATTATATCGGCATAGGGTTCGCCGGAAGTATGAGAACGGGCAAAACGGATATCGGCCCCCATACGTTTCAGTACAGTAATAAGACCGGTACGGGTCGGGTTGATGCCTACGCCGCATAGACAGAGCTGAGAATCCGGTAAAATGATCCCGAGCACTATGAAAAATGCGGCTGATGAAATGTCTGCCGGGATCCTGATCTTCCCCGGTGTTTTAAGACGCGAAGGCCCGCAGACAATGTATCCTCTTTCTTTCCGGATCTTTGCTTTGAACAGCGACAGCATTCTCTCGGTATGGTCGCGGCAGGGATAAGGTTCTTTTATTTTTACTGCTGTACGGGAAAACAGCGAGGCCAGAAGCAGGGCTGATTTGACCTGAGCACTGGCCTGGGGCATATGATAGGTGATACCCTGCAAAAATTCTGTCGGCTCGATGATCAGAGGCGGATATTCTTCTTTTCCCCTGGCTTGTCCGCTGATCAATGCTCCCATCATCCGCAGGGGATGGGTAACGCGGCGCATGGGCCGTTTTTTCAGTGCCGGCGAACCGGTAAGCACTGATCTGAACGGCTGGCCGGCGAGAAAACCGCAGAGCAGACGCATAGTGGTGCCGGATTCGCGGGCCGGAAAGGTTATCGAACCTTTCAGGTCGAACACCGGGCCCGGGGATGAAATGGTCAGTTTATGCCGGGAACGGTCGCGACTCACCTTCAGGGGCAGCTTTTTCAGGCATTCCAGGGTGGCATTTGTATCGGCGCTGTCGAGAAGTCCGGAGATCTCGGTTTTTCCTTCAGCCAAGGCACTGAGCAGAAGAGCACGGTGCGAAATGGATTTATCGGCCGGGATGGCCAGGGTGGCGCGCAGTTTGCTTAATGGTTTGATCTTATACTGTTTCATGTTCGTCGATAAACTTTTTGAAATAAACCGGTAACGGCGATTCGAATTCCATGGGGCTATTGTTCAGCGGATGAGTGAACCTGAGATGACGGGCATGTAAAAACAATTCGTTATAGCCGTCTTTTTTACCGTATTTTTTATCGCCGACAATGGGAAACCCCAGAAATTTCAAATGGACCCGGATCTGATGCATACGGCCGGTCACCAGATGCAGGGAAAGATAACTGGCCTCTTTAAATCTTTTAAGCACTGTCACCTCGGTCAAAGCGTCTTTGGCTTCCAGAAAACGCACTTTCATCTTCAGGCGGTTGCCTTTGTCGCGGCTTACCGGAAGATCGACGCGCACCGTATCCTGCGCCAGCACGCCCCAGACCAGGGCCCGGTATTCTTTATAAATGGTCCGGGCCTTGAACTGCTCAATAAGATTGTAATAGGCCAAAGCGGTTTTCGCAAGTACCAGAAGTCCGGAAGTCTCTTTGTCCAGGCGGTGAACTACGCCCGGCCGCAAAGGCGTTGCCGGGTACAATTCAACAGCTCCGGCCTGCAGAGCATTGACCAGAGTCTGATGACAGGATTCATTAGGCGGATGCACAGTGAGTCCGCCCGGCTTATCGACCACAATTACGTGGTCGTCTTCATAGATAACCGGTATATCGATCTTATACGGTTTCAGGACAAAATTTTCTGCTTCGGGAAGATCCAGGCATACCTCGTCACCTTCTTTAAGATGATAACTGCCTTTTTTTAAAGTTTTGTTGACCAGGACTTTTCCTTTGTCGATGCATTTTTTAAGCTTCGAGCGGGACCAGGCAGGGTCCTGGGCTGCCAGGAAAGCGTCAAGGCGAAACGAATCATGCTCGGCCTGAATGAGAAATGTTCTTTTCACGATAATGGTTTGTTAAAGAATAGAGTATTACCAGAAAAACCCCTGTGCTGATCCCGGCATCAGCGATATTGAATACCGGCCAGATCCGGAAATCAAGATAATCGATCACATATCCGTAGACAAGACGGTCAAGAAGGTTGGATGCCGCTCCGCCCAGGATCAGACCGTAAGCGATATTCAACAACCGGGAAATGCCGCTTTCCTTTTTGATGATATTCCAGAGCACGGCAAGGAAAATAATACTGATCAGGATCAGCAGGGACGTATGCCGGCTGAAGATGCCGAAAGCGGCACCGCGGTTAAAAATGACCGTGATATGGAAAACGTTTTTTATTACCGGGAACGATTGTAAAACGAATGGCTTAAGCGCGGCTTTGGTTATGAAGTCGGAGATAAATATGATAAGAGATGTCAGCAGGACTATCCCCATGCATTCTGCTCAGGGTTATTCGAGATTTTAAATTTTATTTTTCGTTTTCCAGCTTTTCCTGGCACTTTTTGCAGTAACGGGCCTGGGGAATAGCGTTTAATCGTATTTTACCGATAGGTTTTTCGCACATCTTGCAGATGCCGTAGCTGTCTTCGTCGATACGCCGCAGGGCGTCGTCGATCTCCTGTATCTGTTCCCGCTCGCTGGACATGATGCCCAGGTTGAATTCCCGTTCGTAATGGTCGCCGGCCATATCGGCCATATGCAGGGTGTGCGCGGAAAGGTCGCCGGACATTTCTTTCTGAGATTTCATCAGGGTATTTTCGGAAAGTTCTTTTATCTGAGAATAAAGTTCATCGCGCAAGGCGAAAAGTTTTTCTTTATAGACGTCCAGCTCTTTTTTT
>CAZVRU010000008.1:12371-22287 GCA_964629785.1 uncultured Planctomycetia bacterium | reverse complement strand
CTTAGCCATTTCTGCCCCCTTTTACTGCGTTGACGCATTTTGTGCAAATATCAGGATATTCGGCATCGCAACCGATATCGTCTCGCCAGTTCCAGCAACGCGGGCATTTTGCCCCGCCTGCCTTGCTGACCTCTATCGCGAAATTTCCCTTGTGAACAGTTACCCGGGAAACTATGAATACTTCACGCAGGGTATCTTTTATTTCACTGAAAAGCGAGAAATTTTTATCGCTTACCGTGATCTCCAGGGCTGCTTCCAATGAGCTGCCGATAGTACCGGCCGTACGTACGTTTTCTATCTCCTTGAGCACCTTTTCCCGCAGGTCCAGAACTGTTTCCCAGCGGGCCAGCAGTTCGGTATCCCGCCCGGCGATCAGATCGTCGAAAGATTCAAGAAAGATCGAGTCTTTCCTGTTTTTCAGACATTCAAAAGCGCTCCAGGCTTCTTCTGCGGTAAAGGAAAGTACCGGCGCGCAGATCTTCAACAATGTTTTAAGCGCGATATAAAGAACAGTCTGGGCCGACTTCCGTTCTTTCGAACGCGGCCCATAAGTATATAATCTGTCCTTTAAAATGTCAAGATAAAAAGAGCTCATCTCCAGATTGCAGAAATTGAATATCTGCTGGCAGGCTTTGTAAAAACTGAAACTGTCATAAGCGGCCGTGACCTGTTCAAAGACCTGCGCGGTCCTGGCCAGCATATACCTGTCCAGTTCCAGCATTTCTTCCTGCGACACGGTTTCGGTTTCGGGATCGAAATCATGGATAGTGCCGAGAATGAAGCGGATGGTGTTGCGGATCTTTCGGTACATATCTACCAGCTGCTGAAGTATTTCTTTGGATAATTTTATGTCTTCGCTGTAATCGCTGCAGGCTGCCCAGAGCCTGATTATCTCCGCGCCGTACTGTCTGATCACTTCCTGAGGCGAGATGACATTGCCCAGGGATTTGGACATCTTTTTGCCTTCGCCGTCTACCACGAAACCGTGCGTAAGAATGGTTTTGAACGGAGGTTTTTTTTCCCTGGCCATGGCCAGTATCAGCGATACCTGGAACCATCCCCGGTGCTGGTCGCTTCCTTCCAGATACATGTCGGCAGGAAAAGCCAGATCAGGATTATCTTTAAGTACCGAGGCCCAGCTGGCACCGGATTCGAACCAGACATCAAGGATGTCGTAAGTCTTTTCGAATTTTTCGTTCCGGCAATGCGGGCAGGAAAATTTTTCAGGCAGAAATGTCTCCACCGGCTCGCTGAACCAGCTGTCAGAACCGTTTTTTCGGAACAGGGCTGCAGCCTTAGCCACGATTCCGGCATCCAGTATTGCTTCGCCGCAGGAAAGGCAGTTTACTGCCGGGATAGGTATACCCCAGAGCCGCTGGCGGGAAAGGCACCAGTCAGGCCGGTTGGCGACCATGGCCTTCATCCGTTCGATGCCGCTGGCCGGGGTCCAGGATATCTCTTCCAGCCTGTCCAGTATCTTTTGCCGCAGATCATCGCGGTCTACATCGAGAAACCACTGGTTGGTGGCCCGGAAAATGATCGGTTTTTTACAGCGCCAGCAATGAGGATAAGAATGAGTTATTTTTTTATGGCTCAGTAAAGTACCGTTATTTTTCATCATTTCGATGACCACAGCCGATGCTTCATAAATATTTTTTCCTTCGACCTCGGCAATCGTTTTCTGGAAACGCCCTTTATCGTTTACCGGCATGATAATTTCCAGATCGTATTTGCGGGTCAGGGTGAAATCTTCCTGGCCGTGGCCGGGCGCGATATGCACGCAGCCGCTTCCTTCTTCCGAGGATACGAAATCGGCGCAAACGACCTGGGAATTACGGTTGATAAAAGGATGGGCCAGTGATATATGTTCGAGATCCCGGCCTTTGAACTCTTTTACAGTCTCGATATCGGTTTTAAGTATTTCCTGCAGAGACGGCACCAGGGATCTGGCGCAGACCAGCAGGCCGGATCCGGTTCTGGCCAGCACATAGGTGAAATCCGGATGGACAGCTACGGCCACATTGGCCAGCAAAGTCCAGGGGGTCGTAGTCCAGACCAGGAAAGAGACTTCTTCCCTGACCGAAGTGAACAGATCGTTGTCGTCCACTACTTTAAACCGGAAGAAAATAGAGTCGGATTCTTTATCGGCGTATTCCACTTCTGCCTCGGCCAGAGCCGTTTCGCAGGCGGCGCACCAGTTGACCGGCTTAAGGCCGCGGTAAATATATTTTTCCCGGGCCAGATGCTCGACCAGAGATGTCACGCCGTATTCGTATTCAGGGTTCAGGGTAAGGTAGGGGTTGTCCCAGTCGCTGAACACTCCCAGGCGCTTGAAATCTTCTCTCTGGAGGTCCATGTATTTCAGCGCGAAATCTTTTGCCTTTTTTCTGAATTCACTCACGTTCACGTCGTGTTTGGTGACTTTCAGGTTTTTCATCAGCTGATGTTCTACCGGCAGACCGTGACAGTCCCAGCCGATGATAAAGGGAGTATCATGGCCGCGAAGAAGCTCGTATTTTATGACTATGTCCTTGAGTATTTTGTTGAGGGCATGACCGATATGGATCTTGCCGTTGGCATAAGGCGGCCCGTCATGCAGGACGTATTTCTTTTTTCCCTTGTTCTGCGAACGGATCCGGGCGTAAATATCTTTCCATTGGCTGTCAATGATCCTGGGTTCGTTCTGGGAAAGGTTGGCTTTCATCGAGAACGAAGTGCGCGGCAGATTAAGAGTGTCTTTGTAATTCATAGCGTTAAAAACAAGTCAGTTTCTGGAATTCCCGAAACCGTTTTTTTATTTCCCGGGCAGTTATCCGTCCCAGTTTGTTCAGGCTGAAGTCCTCTACGGCAAAAGTAGCCATTACGCTGCCGAAAGCAATGGCTTTACGCAACGAGGAATGAGACAGTGTCTTACAGGAAGCCAGATAACCGATAAACCCGCCGGCAAACGTATCACCGGCCCCGGTAGGGTCATGAATGGTCTCCAGCAGAAATGCCGGTATGCAGAAGACCGAATTGTCGGAAAAAAGCATCGCTCCGTGTTCGCCTGTTTTTACAATCACCTTTTTCGGGCCAAGTTTGAGCAGAGCCCGGGCAGCTTTGACCGTACTTCCTTCCTGGGAAAGCTGACGCGCCTCGGATTCGTTTACCAGAAATATGTCGATATGTTTAAGAAGACGGCATAAATCTTTTTTCTTATGTTCGATCCAGTAATTCATGGTATCGCACAGCACCACTTTGGTTTTTTTTACCTGAGTAAGAACTTTGTACTGTATCCGGGGATCTATGTTGGCCAGAAAAAGGAATTTTGTCCTGCTATAGGCCGGGGGCAGGACCGGGTCAAAATGACTGAAGACATTAAGCTGGGTATCCAGGGTCCGGGGATCGCCGAAATCCCAGTCATAGACGCCGGACCAGCGGAAAGTTTTGCCTTTTTTGACAGTGAGGCCCTGCAGATCTATGCCTTTCTTCTTCAGAAGATTTCGGTGGCGCGCCGGAAAATCGTTTCCCACTATGGCAACGATACCGACCGGGCTGAAATAACCGGCACTGACCGAGGCATAGGAAGCAGATCCGCCCAGAACATCCTTTTTTCTGCCGAAAGGAGTTTCAATAGTATCCAGACCTAAGGAACCGACTATTACCACGCTCATTTGTAATATTTCCCTATCAACAGATCCAGCTTTTCTCTGATCCCGGCGGGCATGCAGTCAGGCCGGGTTATAAGCGAATATTTCAAAGCATTTTTACAGGGGCAATCCCGTTCTTTGCCGATCATGGTTATCGCGGTTCTAAGTATTTTTTTGGAATTTTCCACGTTCTTACGAAGATTATCGATAACTACTTCCACGGTTACCGTTTCTTCCGATTCACGCCAGCAGTCATAATCGGTTACCGCGGCCAGGGTAGCATAGCAGATCTCGGCTTCGCGGGCCAGACGGGCTTCGGTCATATTGGTCATGCCGATGATATCCATGTTCCAGCTGCGGTACAGTTTTGATTCGGCCAGCGTGGAAAATTGAGGTCCCTCCATATTCACATAAGTACCTCCGGCATGAACAGTCACCCCGGCTTTTTTGCAGGCGGCGATCACTATATCCGCCAGGTCAGAGCATACCGGCGCGGCAAAACTTACGTGAGCTACCATGCCGTTATCGAAAAAAGTCTGATCAGGACGCCGGGTGCGGTCAAAAAACTGGTCAGGAACCACAAAATCAAGCGGCTTCAATTCTTCTTTCAAAGACCCTACTGCGCTCAGGGAAATGATACGGCCGACATTGAGCTGTTTCATGCCGTGAATATTAGCCCGGTAATTTATGGCCGAAGGAGAAAAACAGTGTTTTTTTCCGTGCCGGGGCAAAAAGACTATTTCTTTGCCGTCCAGGGAGGCAATCATATATTTATCGGACGGCTCACCAAAGGGCGTGGTCAAAGTCTTTTCGTCGATGACCTTTATTCCGTCCAGCTGATACAAGCCGCTTCCGCCGATTATCCCTATTCGTTCCATATTCAAATACCTCTTCTGTTCAGCTCATGGCTCATGGCCTGCCTCGCCGGCAAGGCGGGCTGATAGCTCATAGTAAATAGACCGCAGACCACACAGTCAGCGCGCTTTGCGCGCAACCCTAACCGCTAAACGCTATCCGCTATACCCTGCCTTCACTTTAAATTGAGCTGTTTGGCCCGCCTGGCCGCGGCTTTTACCGCTCTGGCCAAAGTACTGCGGCAGCGTTCCTTTTTCAAAACGTTAAGGGCTGCTTCAGTGGTACCTTTTTTTGAGGCGACTTTTTCGATCAACCGGGCAAATTCTTCGCCGGACTCGGTGCTTACGGCCAGGGCGCCGACGAATGTATAAATAACCATCTTGTGCGCGGTCTTACGGTCAAACCCCAGAGCACGGGCTGCGCTGTGCAAAGCATCCATGAAATAGAACACATAGCCAGGACCGCTGCCGGTGATCGCAGTCACTTTATCGAGAAAACGTTCATCGATAAATTCCGTTTCACCTACGCAGTCGAATATCTCCCGGGCTGTTTTTTTATCGCGGGCCGTGGCCTTTTTGCCTTTGGCCATAAAACTCAGGGATAATTGCTGGTGAGCTGCCAGATTGGGCATGACCCGGATCACCCTGAGTCCTTTTACCTTTTTTTCGAAAAAAACAGTGCCGACTCCGGCAGCAATAGAGATCAGCAAAGGTTTGTATTTGCCGAGAAGCTCCTTGCTGTTATCGATAAAGGCCGGTATGTCCTGAGGTTTTACGGAAAGTATCACTACCGGGCATGATTTCAGGATTACTGAGGCAGCGGCAGAGAAAGAAACATTTTTTGTTTTTTTCAGCCGGCTCGGCTCTTTGTCAAAAGCCATGACCGGCGCGCCGTGCGCGGCAATCGCCTTCCCCAGACAGGCGCCCATATTACCATAACCGATTATGCCTACAGGATATATATGTTTCATAAATTTTGATTACCATAACACAAATAGATATACCTGTCAATCGCTAAGCCCGGTATCGATCTCAGCGGTCAGGAAAACCAGAGAATTTCCGGCTGAAGGGAAAGGGGTCAGGTCTGGCTGAGCTGATCCAGGACTTCGGATGTTTTGACGAATTTCACCCCCATCTCTTTCCAGCGGGCGAAAAGCGAATCCCGTTCCGAGGGGTTTATCGCTTTTATCGCGTCGCTGACGATAGCCAGAGGGTGATGGTTTTTGACCAGCCCTTCCACCATTTCTTTAACGCAGTAGTCAGTAGCTACGCCGTAAACATATATCATATCGGGAAATATGACTTCGATCAGCGGTTTAAGATTAGGATTGGAAAAAACGTTGATCGCTGATTTTTCGATGATCAGTTGGGGGTATTTTTCGGCCATTTTTTTTAATTCCTCTATCGAATATGCTTTTTTGGGACTGAGCGATTTATGGTTGGCAAGCAGAGTAGTCTTAAGCTTTTTATGGCCTTTTGATCCTTTTACGCAGTGAGGGGGGAATTCCTTGAATTCAGGATCGTTTTTGGCATGGGCATCAAGCGTGGATACGATAAGTATGCCGTGCTTTTGGGCATAGCAGGTAAGCTGGGCCGCGTTTTTGACCACTGTTTCGGAACCGTTTATATAGAGGGCTCCCTTTTTATTGAGAAAATCATACTGGGTGTCGATATCGATAAATAAGGTGCGGGACTGAATGCGTTTTTCGATCTCGCTGCTCAGATCCCGGGTAAGAGAAGCCAGGGCCGGGGATATTTTTATCGCGTATTCCTGTTTCGGGTCCGGTGCCCTGAGATATTCCGGCAGTGCGGTCAATTTTTCGGCGCAGGTCCTGCGTTTTTCGTTCAGTGTTTTTTCCTTATAAAGACGGCGGCCGTTTTCCATGACCTTGCGCAAAATTTTTTTTCCTGAATATTTTTCGCAATCCAGGGCCAGAATATCATTGACCATTATTTTTGCGTTGTCGTTGAAACGAAAGATCTGTTTTCGCCCGGGATAGGTGGCCTTACCGGCGCTTAATTTCATGGTCGGAATGAATTTCTTCCCTTTATTCTTTATTTCCACCAGTTTATAGATCACATCGCTGAACGGCGCGTCGGATGAACAGCCCATATGTGTCCCCACGCCAAAAGCATCATAGGGCGCGTGCCGGGCCACTAACTGCCCGATCTTGTATTCGTCGAGATCGCCGGAAGCGACCAGCATGGTATCGATGAAACCTTCCCGATCGAGCATCAGACGCGTTTCCCGGGCGTCGTTCACCAGGTCTCCGCTGTCAAGACGAAGGCCGACAATATCGATCCCCTTGTGCTTAAGAAATCGGGCCACCCGGATCGCGGCCTGGACTCCGTTCTTCACGTCATAGGTATCGACCAGAAGTATGGTCCGGGAAGGGAACTGCCGGGAAAAATGAAGAAAACTCTCGATCTCCCGCTCAAAAGTCATGACAAAAGAATGGGCCATAGTACCTACGACCGGAATACCGTATTCTGATCCGGCAAGGACATTGGAAGTGCCGGAAGCTCCGGCCAGGTACGAGTATCTGGCGCAGGCCAGCGAAGCATCTACTCCCTGTGTGCGGCGCAGCGAAAAATCGAAAACGTCTTTACCGCAGGCAGCCAGGACGATACGGGCTGCTTTGGTGGCCAGAGTAGTGGCGCAGTTTATAGTGTTGAGAAGAAAACTTTCTATGATCTGGGCTTCGATAAGATTGGCCGTTACTCTGATGATCGGTTCCGAGGGGAATACGATCTCCGGTTCCTCTACTGCCCAGACCTGACCTTTGAACCGGAATTTTTTAAGATAGGAAATGAACTCGTCATCGAAAGTGCGCAGGCTTTTCAGGTATTCGATATCGTTTCGGGAAAAACGCAGGTCCTGAAGATAATTAAGGCAATCGTCGATTCCCGCGGCAAGATAAAAAGGACGCTTCGGGGAACGGATAAAAAGATCGAAAGTCGCCTGGCTGTCAGGTGAATATTTGAAATACACCTGAGCCATGGTCAACTCATAAAGGTCGATAACCAGGGAATTAGTGCGCATCGAACATCTCCTCAACCATATTCTTACTGAACTGATGCCCCTGATAGACCACTTTGCCGTGGTCAATAAAAATAAATGCGGGTATGCCGGCGACATTGAACCGCCGGGCGGTTGCGCCTTTGCTGTCCAGCAGGACATTGCCGGCTACACAGGGGATGATATTGCGGCGCTGCAGGAAACCGCTGACAGTTGAGGATTTTTCGCCGATATTGATAAAGAAATAACGTATATCGGGAGATTCGATTGTGTCACAGGTCATCTCCTCTATTTTCTGCCGGCAGTAAAAACACCAGCTGGTCCAGAGCATTATTACCACACGGGGGTTTTTGACGATCTCGTCATAGGAAAGGTCGTTGCCGTCGATGTCCTGAAATATTATATCGGGAGAAGTTTCCCGGGGCTTTGCCGAAAGAGTGAAAACAGACAAAAAAAGGATCAGGCAAGTAAAAGCTTTAAGGCTTTTATGAAAAAATAGACGGCGAGAAAAAGTAAAAAAGTCCCCACACATCTGTTTATAATTATAAGCCAGCGGCCGGTTTTTGGCAACTTGGAAATAAGCGAGGAAAAAGTACCGAGAAGCATAAGCGGCGCGCCATATCCCAGAGAAAAGGCGAAAAGCATGATCCCCCCATAGACAATACTGCGCTGCAGGGAAATAATGCTTAAAATGGTGCCCATTATGGGGAAAATGCAGGGAATAGCGGCAAAACCGGCCACCATTCCGACCACGAACAAAGAGCGTTTTTTTGTCAAATGTAAGGTCAGGGTATGAAAATGGATATGAAATACCCCCCAGAGAGAAAGGCCCAGAAAAAGCAGGAACAGGCCGATGACCCCGTAAGATATCGGGTTGACCATCAGCGAACCGAGAAAAAGGCCCAGGCTTGCCGAAATAACTCCCAGCAGAGTATAAATCGTCGCGATACCGAGGACAAAAATGAAACTCATAAAAAAACCTTTGCGGTGCGAGTGTATGGAGTAAGCGCCGATGATCCCCAGGGTGATAGGGATGAGGGGATAGATACAGGGAGAGATACTGGCTATCAGACCGGCGCAGAATGAAGCGAAAAAGCTCCATATGGACCCGGATACGATCAGTTGTTGGAATAATTCATGCATCAGGTTATTATTTTCTATTTTTTAAAAATAAAAGAAAGCGTGCGTTTGTCTGTCCGCTCCCTGCGGAATGAATAAAAATCATCGTTACAGAAACTGCATTGTCCAAGATCATAAAAACATTCGTCGCGCATTCCCCGTGCTTCCAGATTTTTGACGACAAAAGCAATGGGATTGAAAAAAAGACGCTGGGCATGCGACTCAATAAAGGCGTTAATGCCGAGGAAATGCCGGAATTCCGAACCCACTTCATAGCAGCAGGAACGCAATCCAGCTCCGGCAATAACACTGGTATTCTTCAAGTCCAGGGTAATGTTCTGAAGGATGCCTTTTAAGGCCGGACGCCACCCCAGATGGATAGCCGCGATCTGTTCCGAAGAAAAATCATAGGCCAGCAGCGGCAGACAATCAGCGGTCTTTACTATAAGCATCAGATTTTTTTTGTCCGAGACCAGACCGTCGGATTGATAGAGGCCGGGCAGTTCGGCAGTGCATACGTGAGGGGAGTGAAGCTGCTGCATGCAGGCACAGGACAGGGGTTCGGGAAAGTCCTCTTTTAATATCTCGAAATCAGCCAGGGGGTTTTTTCCGCTGATGTTCCTTTTTGTGTAGCCGCAGACGATATGGTCGGGAAATACATCCTCGATAATAAAACAATGTTTTCTTTCACCCAGTCTCATCGATCTCGATTATTTTTTCCCGGGAAGTTTCTCCCCGCAGGATATGAATATTATATTTTTTTACCCTGAAATGAACAGCTAAAATTTCAATAAGACGTTTGTTCGCTTTTCCGTTTACGGGGGGAGTATTGACGTACGCCTTGTACAGGTTGCCGTCCTGCACTATTTTTTCCTGTTTTGCTTTGGGAAATACTTTTACGGTAATTTTCATTAAATAGTCTATGGTCGATGGTCGATAGTCGATAGAACAAGTTACAAGTAAAGATCTGTGTAATCTTCTTTAATCTGTGTAATCAGGCCGCGATAACGGCTTCACGCATCGCGGTCAACCGGGTTCGGATTCGTCGACATGCTGCAGTTTGAACTGGACGACTTCCAGTTTTTTGCGCACTTCTTCGTATTTGGCAGAAGCGCTGCGGATATGCGTTCCCAGTATTCCGTATTCGCGCAAAACCGTTTCTATTTCCAGTTCCAGCCGTTTAAGACTTTCGTAAATGACTTTTGCCTTTTTTTCGATCTTCAGCGCTTCGAAACCGACAAGAATGGTCTTGAGATATACGTAAAACGTATTGGGTCCCATCAAAAAAACCCTTT
>CAZVRU010000008.1:0-12353 GCA_964629785.1 uncultured Planctomycetia bacterium | reverse complement strand
CTGAGCGTACTCCGGGATGTCGGTTTCGGTTATCAACGCATAATAGATGGCTTCGGAAGGTACATACATAAAAGCGAATTCGACAGTGCCTTCGTCCGGCAGTATATAACCGGATGCTTCATCGATGCGGCGCTTGATGCTGTCGCTGAACACTTTTTTACAGCGGTCACGATCCTCTTCTTTAGCTTCAAGAAAAGCTGTAAACGGCTCCATGGAAAATTTCGCGTCGACCGGAAGGTTACCGTGCGGCAATTTGATGAGAAAATCGACTTTCTTTCCGTTACGGAAGCCGTATTGCGGCACAATTACTTCGTCGGGAAGAACATCGCGGATGATATTTTCCAGTATCGATTCACCCAGCATCCCCCTCTTTTTGGTAGGTTTCAGAATATCATGAAAAGAACGGGTCAGATCAAGTATCTGAGAACTTTCCTGGTTGATCGTGCCGATCTCCTTATAAAGCCTGGCCAGTTCTTCGGTCAGGCTTTTTTGCGAATCAAGAAGAGTGGTCTGGGTCTGAATGACATTTTTACTGATCTCGTCTTTCAGAGAATCCAGCTTCTGGTGCAATAATAAATCCTGAGCCTGACGCGGCGTACGGACCAGGATGATTATCATGATCAAAACCAGCAGCGCCACCGAGGCGCCGAGTATATAGACGATCATCAGGCAATGACCTCTCGGATTTTTTTTAAGATATCGCTCACTTCAGGCAGGCGTCCCGCGCCGCAGGCTCCGCAGGCAAGTTCGCCTTCACCCGGCGACATCAGTACATATTGCGGCTGAGAAATAAGTTTCCTGGCATTTTCCTGGATAAAATGATTTTTCCACATATTGGTATTCATGGCCGGCGCGCAGACTACTTTAATTTCCGGCGGCAGAGCGCAGACGACAGTGGTTAACAGGTTGTCGCAGATGCCCTGAGCAATCTTCCCCAGAGTATTGGCCGAAAGCGGGGCTATGACCATCAGTTCGGCCCAGGCAGCCAGAGAAACATGTTCGATATCGAAATGCTGAAGTTCGAACATCCTGCTGTAGACAAAATTGCCGGACAAAGTCTGGAAAACAAGCGGCGTAATGAATTTGGTAGCGGCTTCGGTCATCACCACTTTTACGTCATGCCCGTCTTTTTTAAACAGGCGGACCAGTTCGCAGGTCTTATAGGCTGAGATCCCGCCGCATACACCGACAAGTATATTTTTTCCCATAGTTCCTCCTCTATCAGGCTATTTTATCACAAAGACGTAATGGAACAAGCTGTAAGCGTAACCCCGGCGACGATCGGTATTACTGCCGGATCAGACAGTTGAAGACGGTTCACCGGGCGGTGTTTCAGCCGGCGGCTGTGCAGTGCCGTCCTGGGGATGGCGGTTCTGGGGCTTGGGCAGTTCGATAAAAAAGGTGGTACCTTTGCCGTATTCGGTCTCAAACCAGATCTTACCGTTATGGTTTTCTTCCACGATACGGCGGCAGACATACATGCCGATGCCGCTGCCCGATTTATAGGAAGATTTGGTAGTAAAAAAAGGCGCGAACATTTTGCCCCGGTTACTCTCTTTTATGCCCATGCCGTTATCGGAAACTTTGATCAGGTAATGTTCGTTCTCTTCATTGGCTTCGATGGTCAAACGGGGCTGATAGTTATCGTACTCCTCTACCGGCATCGATTCATAACGCTCCTGGGTGGCTTCATAAGCGTTGTCGAGAAGATTATAGATGACTTCATTTAACTGGGCTTTGACCCCCCAGATCTCATCTACTTCTTCGATTTTCTTTTCCAGCGGCACTTCATTGAGTTCGTGTTTCACCGAAAGCAGACCGACACCGGAAGTGATCAGTTCTTCCAGCCTGAAAAAATTGAAAAAAGTGTCTTTTTCCGAGGTGCGGGCAAAATTGAGTATGCCCTTGACAATGCCGTCGGTTTTACTGACGTTCATGGAGATCGATTCAGTAAGATTTTTTAAATATTCAAATATTTCAGTGATCTGGGGATTTTGCTGATATTCGGGATTTTTTTCCAGAAAATCATTGATCGAGAGCTTAAGTTCTCCGCTGGCCAGGGAAAAATGATTGAGCCGGTTCTTGATCTGATGGGCGACGCCGTCGGCAATGCCGCCGATAGAAGCCAGTTTCTCGGCCTGGAACAGTTCTTCCTGCACTTTTTTGAACTCTTCGAAAAAGTAGCAGTTCTGGATAGCCAGTGACGCCTGATGCGAAAGGATCCGGAAAACATTGATATCGTCCTGACTGTAATGAGATTTATCTTTTTTGGTGCCCAGCACAAGAAAAGCAAGCATTTTATCGTTAGCTACGGCCGGGATAACCACTTCGAAAGGGCCGTTCATTTTCTGCCCCAGAAATTTATTCAGGTGTTCGCCGAACTCATCGGCAGTCAAAGGATTGCCGTGTTCTTTTAAATGGGCGATAAATCCGGATTCGTCGCTCATTATCGAAGCAGCGGGGTCGATATAGCGCCCGCGTACTGCCTGCAGTACGTATTCGTGGCGCTCTCTATCATGGGCGAATATCGCCGTAAAATTGATGCCCACTGCCTTTTTTATTATGTACACAATGAGCTTGAACAAACGGGCCTGCTCATGCTCGGTCACCATACCGCCGGCAGCCTGCAAAAGGATCTTCTGATAATGCCTTTGCTGGGCAAGAAGCAAAGCTTCGGCTTTGGTCTGCAAGGTACGGTAGATAAGCGGCCCGGCCGTGGCAAACAGGACGGCAAAAGAGACCGGCATCCACCAGAGGCGGGGTGTGAATCGATTCATATAGGCAAGGTAGATCGGAATCCCCAGAAGCGGTGTGTAAAGCAGCAGAAAAATACCGGCTCGGGTCATGGCGACCCTGATGTCCATCAAGTGATATCGCACGATCGTATATGCAATGATTGAAAACATAACGAAGGTCATAATGTATGCCACAGGATATGATTCGATACCAAAAGTGGGAATAAAGTCTAAACCGGCCAATAAAGCTAAAAAAAAGGCGAGAATAAGGTAGCGGATTTGGACTATCCGGTTTGCGGCGATGTCTTTTCTTTTTATCTCTGTTATAAGCGCAATATTTATTCTAATCAGCGCCACGACATAAATCAGGCCATGCAATTTGAGAAGCGGGCCTCCAAGTCCGAAATATCCCCAGTAATATAGTTTTACTCCCTGCGCGAGCAGATTCGTGTTGAAAGTTGCCCACAATGCAAATGCCCCCCACAAATAAAAACAGATTAATAGTTTTTTGTCGCGTTTTAAATCCAGGAAAAAAATAATGTACTGATACAAGGATAAAGGAATAAAGATTACGGCAGAGGTCGCACATTTAGCCCAAAAAATTGCCGCTGACTGATCGGTCGTCCGAAAAAGGTTGAAATAGGAAATTAACCAGACGCAAAGAATTACCGTAACCAGGAAAAAGGATCGGTTGACCGGTGACTGGCGATTTCTAGAGATAACGAGGAGTCCCAGAATGGATGTAAGTAAGAAAACAAAAAGCGGAAAAATAGCATGTATGTTCATTATCTTAATAATAAACTATTGCGCGGCAAAAATCAACGCAAAGAATTACTTACCTGCCTGGCTGCTCTTTGCCCCGCATAAGCGGCCATGGCAATACCTCCGTTCCCAACCGGGGATGGAGACCAATGGCTGGCAAAATACAATCCGGCGATCAGAGGAGATTCTTCCCGTATTTTCAGACCGGTGTTTGAATGATCCGACAGCCATCCTCTGGAAGCGCCATTTAAATTGCCGGTATATTTATAAAATGTGTACGGGGTAGCAATTTCAGTATGCGCGATATTAGAGCTTAGATCCGGCACAATCATTTCCGCGTTATGAATTGTTCTTTCCGCCAATAAATATTTATTTTGCTCCCAGTAGGCCTTATTAAAAAATGGGACAATTTTAAAGAGGAAAATGCTTTCACCGTCCTCCGGGGCCAAGGTCGGATCAAGAAAAGAAGACGGCACCACGCCTAAATGCCGGGATGAAAGATCAAAGTTTTCAAAAACATCATATTCCCGGTCGGAAAGATATTCCGGAGAAAAGAATATCGCGGAGCATTTCGGCAGTATCGATTTAAGCGAGCTCTTGAGGCCCAGAAAAACGACAAATGACGAAGGTGAAGTCTGGTTTTGCAATAGAGTGCGTAAATATTTATCCGGTACATATTGGGGTTCAATTAACTGAGAATATGTCTGAACGGGATCGCAGTTCACGACTAAATGTTTGGTTTTTACATAGGGATTTTTTTGCGTAGAAACGCCGGAAATACTTCCGCTTTTTATGTGTATTTTTTGCGCGCGGTCTGAAAAATTAATAGTGCCGCCAAATCGTTTAAAGATCGATAGGAAACCATCGGACAATGCCTGCATCCCGCCCTCAGCCGGATAGTATCCTCCATCCATGATAAAAGCACGGCAAAATGTAAAGCCGGCAATTGCCGGGAGTTTCGAAGGCGAGATCCCCATTTCACAGCAAATTATATACCAGAAACTTTTCAGCCGTTCATCTCGGAAGTATCCATCAATGAATTCTTTAAACGAGCTTTTGTGCAACTTGCCGTAAAGATCGAATAAAATCGATTTATGAAAAAGTTCAAAAAAACGTTGGATATTATCCTGTTCCGCTGGAAAACATCGGTTAAGCTGCTCCATGGTGAGGCGATGATCAGCGTGGAGAGTTATTTCATAATCTTTTGTTTTTACGATCTCGGAATTGGGAAATCGTTTTATATTTAAAATTTTTGCAGAATCAAGTTCATTAATGATCTTGCCTAACACTCCCTCTTCCGAGCAACCGGTTATTTGATGGACACCGGCGTCGAAAGTGAAATTTTTTCTTTTAAAAGACGTACAGTACCCGCCGGCTTTATTATGTTGCTCAAGGATCAGAACATCCATACCGGCCTTAGCCAGATAACATCCGCAGACTAATCCGCCTATGCCAGATCCGATTATAACAACGTCATATTTATTTTTCATTTTTCGAAAGACTAAGTTATCCTTTTTGCAAAATTTTTAACAAGGGCAATAAGCGTCAGCATCGGAGGGATTCCCGGCGATTCGGGCAACAGGCTGGCATCACAGACAAAAAGGTTTTTAATTTCTGTTTCAAACCGGTCATTCACTATTTTTCCGATAGCGGCAGTACCTCCGGGATGCGCGCCGCGCGGTCTGGTAACGAATATATTTTCGGGCGTTATTCCGAATTTGATCAGTATTTCACGGGCCCGGCGAGAACCCTTTCCCAGTTTTTCAGCATCGTTTGGCGTGGGAGCCTTACTGATCCTGCCATCGGCGTAAACTCTGCCGCGGGTCTCGTCACCTATTTTAGCCATAATACCGACGACTTTTTTCAAATTCAGAGCTTTTCCGATCCGGCTGATCTCTACGGAAGAAGCGAAGCCTGCCGGATTGTCGACGAAATTGGAGAGGATGTAGCCTTCGCTTTCATGGAACTGGCTGCAGACTATATTCATGGGCGGATCGACCTTAATATCCACTGCATCGCCGTAGCCATAGGTGACATTGAACAGATCGACAAAAAACTTTTCTCCGGCAGCTATCCCTGAATTTTGAAGTATTATGGGGGTGCCTACTCCCCCCGCCGAGAGAATGATCTTATCGGCATAAAAATTTAAAGGGACGAACCCCATTCTTTTTGCTTTTATCCCGACAGCTTTCCCTCCATCGGCGATTACCCCGGATACGGTTGTCCGGGGTAAAATCGTAAGATTTTTTTCGGATGTTTTTGGTAAATAATTCAGCGCCGTCCATTTAGCATCGGTTTTACAGCCTAATTCACAATGTCCGCAGGCCACACAGTTTTTGTTCAGACCGAATTTAGGCATTCTTTCGGTCTTATAGCCCAGGGCATTGGCTGCCTCCATTATCCGCCGGGAATTAGAATTAAGCGGATATTTATTATCTGATACGCGCCATTCCCTTACCGTATCTTCGATCTCGGCGTTGATATCGACCCCGAGCTTATTGATGTAGTTCTGTGAAGGAACGATGGCATTGGCACAACTGATCAGACTGGTACCGCCCACGCCAAACGCCCGGTAAATGATCGTGCCTTCGATGCTTTTTGCCAAAGCGCCTTTGTCGTAAAATGTCGGAGCAAAGAGCAATGAGCCCAGGTGATTCACATATGATCCTTTTTCGACTACCAGCACGGTTCTTCCCTTAGCGGTCAGGCCTTTGGCCAGGGCCAGTCCGCAGAGACCGGCACCGACTATGATACAGTCATATCTATTGATTTGCTTGGGCATCAATACCACCTTTTTTCATTTTCGACAGCATAAAACCTAAAATCTTTTTGACAAACGCATCATCGATAGTAGTATTGGAACAGCCGTTTTCGTCAAGCCTGGCGACAGTCCATTCCGAAATTAATTTTACCTTTAAATTGATGACTTTGACAGCCTTTTTGAACAATTGCTGCTGGACTGGTGAATGCGCTTCAAGCAAAAAATCACGATCATCGACCAATTGCGGCGGAACGAATTTCATCAACAAGCCGGCTAAGGAAAGAACTTTTTCTAAAGAGAGGGAACTATCAGAAAAAATATGAAATGTACTGTTGTTTGCCGGGGAGTTGAATGCCAGGGTAAGGATAGAATGAGATACATCGTCTACCGGTACAATGCTCAGTCTGCATCCGGCAAGGGGCATGCTGTTGAAGATCTCAGCCTGGCAGAGCCGGAAAAAACTATATATATTGCGAAAACTGTTGATCCTGCCGTTTTTTGATTCGCCTACGACCAGGGAAGGACGGAATATATCGATCCACAGTCCTTTCTGACGATATTCCTGAACAAGTTTCTCGGCTTCGAATTTACTCTGTTCATAGGTAGTATTGAATTTCTGGTTAAGATCGAGGTCGGTTTCCCGGAAATCCCCCCGGTGATCGCCGCATACATAAGCCGTGCTTAAATGATTGACTTTTTCGAGGTGAGGACAGGTTTTGGCGAATTCGAGCAAGTTTTTAGTGCCGTTTACGTTGACCTTACGGATCTCTTCCAGGGGCAGATGGACATCGGTTATTGCCGCGGAATGGATGATCTGTCCGACATTGTTCCGGATGGCGTCGGCAGCATCTTTTTCCATATCGAGCTCTTTCCCGGCAATATCACCGCTGACCACGTTTAAAGCGGGGAAGGATCCTGCGCCCCGGGCATATTTTTCGTCCCAGAATGCCAAATGGGAAAAAAGACGGCAACGGGCGTCTTTTTCCCGGGACGAACGGGATAAAGCATAGACGATATGTCCGCTGTCTAAGAGTTCGGTTATAAGATAGGACCCGATCAGTCCTGTTCCGCCGGTTAAAAAAACCGTTTTCTTTTTATCGCTCATCTTTTTATTTCCCCGAACACCACGCAACAATTATTGCCGCCGAAAGCAAAAGCGTTATTTAAAACGATTTTGACTTTTTTCTGACGGGCTTTATTGGGTACGCAGTCGATATCGCATTCCGGATCAGGGGTGGAAAAATTTATAGTCGGCGGCAGTACCCCTTGTTCCAGGGCCAGGCAGCAGGTCAAAGCCTCGATTGCCGAGGCTGCTCCCATGCAATGGCCGAGCATGGATTTGATCGAGCTCATGGGAGTTTTTCCCGTGCTCTCACCGAACACTTCCCTGACTGCTTCGCATTCATTTTTATCGTTCTGGGCCGTACCGGTGCCGTGCGCTGAAATATAGCCGATCTGTTCAGGCTGAACGCCGCTGTTGACCAGAGCTTTTTTAATCGCTTTGGCAATGCCGATCTTATTGGGCTGGGTCATGTGATGGGCATCGCAGGAAAGTCCGTATCCGGCGACTTCGGCATAAATATGACAGCGCCGTTTTTCGGCGCTTTCCAGGGATTCGAGTATCAGTATCCCTGCCCCTTCTCCCAGCATCATGCCATTGCGTTTTCGGTCAAAAGGCATGCATTTATCCGGCGACATGGCATAAAGGCGCTGAAACCCCTGAAAGGCTATTCGCGATAATGCCTCGGCTCCGCCGACTATAGCGGCATCCAGCTCGCCTTTTTTGATCAGATCACAGGCATAGGCTATCGCGTAATTGCCCGCGGCACAGGCCGTAGGTATTAGAACATTTATACCCTGAACTTTAAAATGGGATCCAAGATTGTGAACAATCGACGCGGCAATGACATTCAAGAGAAAATTAGGGCTGATCTGAGACCACTCTTTTTTCAAAAGTTTTTCCGAAGAGAAATCTATCGTGTTAGCTTCAGCCATTGTCGTGCCGACCAGGACCCCGATCTTTTTGGAAAGAAAATCCAGGGCTGAAAGATTGGCATCGACCAGGGCATATTCAGATGCTACCACTGCGTATTGCGAGGCAGTGCCGTAAAATTTTGCTTTGGCCGGAGGGATATAAAGGGAAGCATCGAAATCTTTGATCTCGCCGGCATAATGGCGGTCAAAACCCGAAGTGTCGAAACGGGTTACCTCACTGATAGCGGATTTCCCCTTAATAAGATTTCCCCAGAAAGGCTTTTTCCCTATCCCCAGTGATGAGACTATTCCCAGTCCGGTAACGACTACTTTATACATAGATTAGAAACGTTATGAGTTACAAGTTATACGTTATACGTTCGAGTTGGAAATCAGGAGCTCGGAATATTCTCCCCCCTGCATTCATTTTATCCTTTTTGCTTTCAACTTTTTTTCCCGCTGAAAGCGGGACTCTCTACCCGCTACTTGCTACTCTTTACCTTCTTTGAATTGGACCCCGAACGAGATATCGGCTCTGGCCGCGATCACATCGCCTGCCCGGGCGATCGCGGACACAATGCCGGCAGTATCGGTTATCTTTTTCCTTTGCGATTCCAGGAACAGCTGATCGCCGACTTTTACCGGATTTTTGAATTTAGCCTCCACTGCGCCCAGAAGGTACAACGGCTTCTTTTCAACATTCTCCGGTTTCAGCATAGCATACAAAAGAATACTTGCCTGGGCCATGGCCTCGATGATCAGGGCCCCGGGTAATACCGGCGTGCCCGGGAAATGTCCTTCGAAAAAGTAATCGTTTATGGATACGTTTTTGAGGCAGACAATGCGGGAGTGTTCCGGGTCAATTTCGACAACTTTGTCGATAAAAAGAAAGGGGTAGCGCTGGGGAAGTATGCTTTTGATTTTATCGATGTCCCAGACGCTTTCCATGCTATTTGTTCAATAACGTTTCTAACAGCGAGTAGACGTTTTGCAAAGAACGTATCTCCGGTATTTTTTCCTCGGGGATCACTACTTTATACATCTTTTCGATCTTGGCCACGATCTCCAGGGCCATCATACTGTCCACGCCCAGATCTTCGCTGAACGAAGCCTCGTCCCTGACTTCTTCCGGCTCCAATTCGGCGATCTCGGCAACCAGTTCGCGCATTTTCGGTTTGATCTCTTCTATGTCAAATTTTTTCGCCATCAATACTCCTTTCAAACGCTCAATCCGCCGTCAATAGTCAAAGTTTCTCCCGTAATATACTTTGCGGTATCCGCGGCTAAATACAGGCACAATTCAGCTACTTCTTCGGCTGTCCCGAAGCGTTTCACCGGGATCGATCCCAGAATAGTCTTTTTAATATCGTCCCGCAGGGATCCGACCATATCGGTTTCAATGAAACCGGGACAAACCGTGTTCACCCTGATATTGTAGGGTGCCACCTCTCTGGCCAGAGAACGGGAAAAGCCGATTATTCCGGCTTTGGCCGCACTGTAATTGGTCTGCCGGGGAATCCCCCTCAGACCGCTGACCGAGCTTATGTTTATTATACACCCTTTTTTTTGTTTTAAAAAGGTCGTTATACAGGCCCGGGTCATGTTAAAAGTGCCGCCCAGATTGGTGTCAATGACCTCTTTCCAGTCATCAAGCGTCATCATCACCAGGGCCCGGTCTTTTACGATACCGGCATTATTGACCAGAATATCCAGTTTTTTGAATTTTTTCAGAGTTTTCTCCAGAACCTGACGGCATTGATCATAATCACGGACATCTGTCTGAACATCAAATGTTTCTGCTTTCAGCGAGGCCAATTCTTTTTTCAGGGCTGCGGCTTCTTTTTTGCTTTTATTGTAGGTGAACACTATCGCAGCCCCTTCCCGGGCAAAGATCCGGCAGCATTCCCGGCCGATGCCTCTCGCCCCTCCGGTAACAACGGCAACCTGTCCTTTTAATTTTTTCATAAGTTACCTCTCTTCATAACGTTCCAGTAGACAAGCGCTATTGTAACCGCCCGGTCCGGAACTGAGCACCAAAGCTTTTTTTACATCTTTTTTCTGAGCTTTATTGGGAACACAATCTACATCACATTCCGGGTCTTTCTGTTCATAATTTATCGTGGGCGGGATATAGCCGCTTTGCATCGCCCCGAGGCAGGAAGCGATCTGCAAGGCTCCTGATGCCGAACAGGTCTCGCCGATCATCGATTTAATCGAACTCAGCGGTATTTTTTTTAGCTGTTTGCCGAAAATATCTTTCAGCACTGCTGTTTCGATGCGGTCGAGGTCGGGTGAAGAATTGGCACAGCTGGAAATATAGTCGATCTCGTTTTTGTCTATACCCGATTCATCAAGCGCCTGGCGCACGGCACTGCTCAGACCCTGGCCCCGGGGATGGATCTTTCCGATGCGGTAGCCGTCGAAAAAACTGACAGTACTTAATATCCGGGCATATACCGAAACATTGCGCTGGCGGGCCGTGGAAAGATTTTCCATAAAAAATACTGCCGCTCCTTCTCCGAACAAAGGGCCGTTACGGCGGCGGTCAAAGGGACAGCTCAAAGCCGGCCCCTGGATACCGGCCATGTATTCCAACTGATGGAACCCGAAAAAAAGCGCCGGCGTCAACGCCTCGACCCCGGCACAAAGCACATGCGCGGACTTGCCGGACTGAAGCGCCTCTATCGAATATTTAAGGGCATCCAGGCTTGAAGTATATCCGGTGGATATTGTGGTATTAAATCCCTGGATATTAAAACGTATAGACACATGGGACGAGGCCGCATTGATAACTGTCGACGGGAACAAAGCCGGATTGGCATAATTCAGACCGTCTTTAAGCACTTCCCGGTCAAAATCGATAATAGAATCCAGGTGAGAAAAAGTCGTACCGGTACAGACACCTACGGAATCGGTGGTTTTGTCGTCAATAGTAAAGCTGCTTTCATCCAGGGCTCCTTTAGCCGCGGCCAGTAAAAACAGCGTAGTCCTGCTGAGATTCCGCAGTCCCTTTTTGCCCAGAATTTCTTTGGCATCGAAATCTTTGATCTCACCGGCCCGGTGAACCTTGAATTTTTCCGTGGAAAACGAAGTGATTTCGGAGATGCTGTCCCGGCCCTTTTGCAGGCCGTCCCGGAAACGCTCTTTGCCGAATCCGAACGGCGAAACCACACCTGCCCCCGTTATCACAACATTTGACATAACTCTTTTATTATATAGTATTTCCCGACCAAATAAAAATAAAAGTTTCTGTAACCGTTTACAGAATATTTTACCTTTCCTCTTTAAAACCAACAAGTTGTTATGTTATATAGATATGGGGATCAAACCAGATAATCGAGGTCTCTCGGTGAGGGACCTAAAGCCACGGCCCTCTTTCCTTCGGGAGAGAGGGCGTCGTGTTTATAGACGCTTATAGCGCAGATGATCGGCAGACAGGCGGGCCAGTGTATTAAGCAGTTCCTGCTTCGAACGCACTTCCCTGAGAAATCCGGTTTTATCCAGAATAGCCGCTTTATACCCTTTCTTGAGATCTTCCCAGGCATTGGCGACCACGATATCCGATCGGTTCGTCCTGAGGCTGTTTTGGGCTTTATCTCTCAGACCCTGGCGTGCTGTCTCCAGTTTGAACTGAATAAGAAAAGAATCCGGGGCCAGGGTTCTGATCTTTTTTATCAGTTTAGGTGCCGGCGATAATTTAAGGGTTATTCGTTCGCGGCCCGAAGGTATTTTACCCCTGGCCGGTCTGACCAGACGATAATCACTTACTGCCGCGCAATGAATTACCGCATCATAACGGTTTTTCTTTAATTCCTTTATCAGCATATTTTCCAGTTCCCCGAAATAATTAAAAAACCGGACCCGGGCTTTCTGGGGAAAACTTTTCAGACAATGAGGATTGACCAGAAGAGTCACATCATGCCTGCGGCTACAAAATCCTCGGGCCAGAAAAACACCGGTATTTCCGGTGAAAACACTGGTCAGTATCCTCACCTCATCTATCTTTACCCAGGTTGCTCCGGCAGTTATCAGTACTTGCATGATCTAGTCGATAGTCACAAACAGCGTGTAAAATTAAGGAGTGGTGTTAACACTCCGACAGTTCTTTGAAAAAAAGAGGT
>CAZVRU010000007.1:79734-93017 GCA_964629785.1 uncultured Planctomycetia bacterium | reverse complement strand
TCTTTTATACGGCAGCGTTTTCAAAAACTGTTAACTTGACTTCTTAATAGTACATGTTACAAGTCGACAAGTCAGAAGGCGACAAGACGACATGTAATAAATATCGGTTACGGTTAACGGCCCGCCTTGCCGGCGAGGCAGGTTACGACCCATTCGACCTTGCTCAGGGTAGTCCTGAGTGAAATCGAAGGACGATTCCCGTATCGTTTTTCGGTTACGTTTACGCATCCGCTCCGCGATTTTTTATTTACAATTCTTCTCATCCTTCATCCCAGCGACCGCAGAGAGCGATCATCCTTCGTCCTTCGGTTCAGCGCCATCAGGCCACTCTCTACTCTCTACTTGCTTGTCCTGAGCGAAGTCGAAGGGCTACTCTCTACTTTTTTGCAGACCTCGAGGATCGCGGTTTTACGTCCGGATCTGGCCGTCGCCTTCCACTACATATTTATAGGTGGTCAGCTCTTCCAGGCCCATCGGTCCCCGGGCATGAAGTTTATCAGTGGAAATGCCGATCTCAGCACCCAGACCGAACTGATAGCCGTCGCTGAAACGGGTAGAAATATTTACAAAACAGCAGGCTGAATCCACTTCCCGGGTAAAACGGCGGGCCCGGGCTGCGTTTTCGGTAAGAATACTGTCGGTATGATGTGATCCGTAGAGGTTGATGTGCTCTATGGCCTGGGAAATATCGTCGACCACCTTTATCGACACTATCAGGTCAAGATATTCTTCAAACCAGTCAGCTTCGACAGCCCGGCTTACACCTTTGAGCAAAGCCCGGGTCTGCTCATCGCCTTTTATTCTGACCCGGCAGAGGTCCAACTTCTTTTTTAAGCGCGGCAGAAAAACAGCAGCGATCTTTTTATGCACCAGGATCGTCTCCACGGCATTACATACCGAGGGACGCTGACATTTGGCATTAAGGCAGATCTTCAGGGCTTTTTTAAGATCGGCACTTTCATCGACAAAAATATGACAGACGCCCTTGTAATGTTTGATAACCGGAAGAGTGGAAAGTTCGACCACTTTCCTGACCAGAGCTTCTCCGCCGCGGGGGATCACCAGGTCTATATACTGGTCCTGTTTCAGCAAGATATCGACCACGCGATGATCGGTTTTTTCCACCAGGAAAAAGGGGCGGTAGCCTAAGCCGGCCTGACTTACTGCCCGGCAGAGGACCGTATAGACAGCTTTGTTCGAAGCCAGAGCATCTTTTCCGCCGCGCAGGATAGCCACGTTGCCGGTCTTGAAGCAGAGGCCGATACAATCGCTGGTCACATTGGGCCGGGCCTCATAGATGATCAGCAAGACACCCAGGGGCACTCTTACTTTCCGTAAAACCAGACCATTGGCAAGAGTTCTTTTTTTCAGCACTTTTCCCAGCGGGTCAGGCAGTTCGGCTATCGAAGAAAGTGAACAGGCCATCTCGGCTATACGTTTTTTATCCAGAGCCAGACGGTCGATAAAACTTTTTTTGGCTTTTCTTTTTTTCGCCGCGGCAATGTCCCGGGCGTTTTCCCTGATAATATAGGAAGCCTCTTTTTCGAGCCGGACAGCCATTTTGCGAAGGATATCGTTTTTGACCGAAGAGCTCAGCTGGCCAAGGGGATAACTGCTGGCCCTTGCTTCCCGTACGATTTTATCTACATAATCTTTCATGTCTTTTCTTTCCCTCTCTGCAGCTTATTCTCCCCTGATAACGAAATTATCGCGGTGGATCACTTCTTTTTCAAAACGTTTTTTCCCTGCCCGGCAAAGATCGGCCGAAGCATAGGCAGAAAGTCCGATGCCGATCTTATTTCCCCGGGTATCGAACACTTCTACGGCATCCTGACGCGAAAATTCGCCCTGCACACCGGTTATACCGCAGGCCAGAAGGCTTTTACCCCTGTAGAGCAAAGCTTCCCGGGCCCCGTCATCGACGATGATCCGGCCCTGACAACGTTTGACATTGGCTATCCAGCGCTTGCGGGCAGGATGTTTTTTTCTTCCCGGCACGAAAATGGTCCCTTCTGATCCGCCCTTGACGATCCGGGAAACAATACCTTTTTTTCTGCCGTTGGCAATGACCGTGGGAATGCCGGCCTCGTTGGCAATGCGGGCCGCTTCCAGCTTGGTAGCCATGCCGCCGATAGTAAACTGGTTGTTCACGGTCCGGGCATGAGCGGTTACCGAGGCGATATCTTCCACTTTTTCGATCAGCCGGCCGCTGCTCATATCCATGAGGCCGTCGACATTGGTCAAAATGATCAGCAGATCAGCGGAAATAAGGTCGCTGACCAGAGCGCTTAATTTGTCGTTGTCGCCGAATTTTATCTCTTCGCTGGAAATAGCATCATTCTCATTGATCACCGGCACGACTTTCAGGGAAAACAATTTTTCCACGGTAGCCTTTCCGTTCACGTAACGATTGCGCTGATTGAAATCGTCATGGGTCAATAATACCTGGCCGCAGACCTTATCGTATTTTTTTAGTTTCTTATTGTATACATCCATAAGAATGACCTGGCCCAGACTGGCCAGGGCCATGAGAGAATGGATATCCTGAGGCCGGCGCTTATATCCGCTCAAAGCCAGACCGCAGGCAATAGCCCCGGAACTGACCACCGCCACCTTTTTACCTTTTTCCATCAGGGCTGCGATATCGTCGATAAGATTTTTGACCCGGGCCGTATCGACCTTTCCCTGAGGGGCGATAAAACTGCTGCCGACTTTTACTACTATTTTTTTGTACATAGATATTTATCCCAGCTCTCTGACGATCATCTCTTTCAACCGCGCTATCCCCTGTCCGGTCTTTGCCGAGACCGACAGCCATTCTTTTTCGTGAGAATCCTTATTTATTGTATCAATTTTATGTAATAAATGAAAAACCTTTTTATTTACAAAGGAAGGATCGAAACAAAAGACCTTTTCTTTTATTGCCTCTGCCTGCTTTAAGCAAAGATCCGGATCGTCACTGACCAGGAGTATTATCCGGCTGCGCCGAAGATGTTTTAAAAAATGCTCTTCCCGGGCAAGCCCCGGGCTTTCCTTTAAAGGCGGAGTGTCGAGAAAAACAGCGCGTTTTTCGCCGAGTTCGCCCACTGCCCAGGAACAGGAAAGAGTGGTAAAAGGATATTCAGCTACTTTATGGTTCTGGCCGGTCAGAGCATTGAACAGGGATGTCCGGCCGGCATTGGCATAACCCAGCAAGGCGATATCATTGGGAATACGGTAATCAAAGGTTATTTCTTTTTCCTGGCCAGGTTCTCCCGGATCGGCATAACCGCGCTTAAAATTGCCCAGACCTCCCCGGCCGCCGCAGGCCGCACAGAACTGCTGCGGATATTGCGACATATCGACTATACAATTACCGTCAACATCTTCGATCAGGGTGCCGGGCGGCACATCAAGAAAAAGCGGGTCAGCCTGTTTTCCTGCTTTATTGCGCGCACTGCCGTCTTCACCCGAAGCAGCGGTAAAAACACGACTGTGCCGGAATTTGTTCAGATCATAAAGATGAGGATTGGTGCGGATAATAATGTCCCCGCCTTTGCCGCCCGGTCCTCCGTCAGGAACAAGGTGGCCGCTTTTACGCAGACAGGCAGACGAACCCTCGCCCCCTTTTCCGGATCTGAGACAAAGCCTGATGTGATCGACAATCACGTTATTTTACTTGTATCTGGGAGATCTTAAGGAAAGAATAGATCTGGCGGTGTCCGACTTTTTTACGGAACTTTTTACGGCGTTTGAACTTATAAACGAGGATCTTGTCGCCTTTCTCCTCTTTTACAAGATCGGCTTTGACCGCAGCGCCTTTAATATAAGGCGTGCCGATCATAACATCGTCCTTTCTGGAAAGAAGCAGGACTTTATCCAGAAGAACCGGTCCTTCGGCCGAAAGCCGTTCCACCTGAACGACATCGCCTTCTTTGACTTTATATTGCTTTTTCCCTATTTCTACTATTGCCCACATAATGGTAAATGTTAGCATAAAATCTCATTTAGTCAAGCACTTAGTTTTTTTATCGGATCAAAGCCGAAAACGCGGAAAAACAGGCGGTTTTATCGGTCCGGCCGGCGATCAGCCAGCTTCCGGCAGATAGTCTTGAGCAATTCCGCTTCTTTTCGGGTAAGCAGGGTGCGGCTTAAAAGGCGGCGCAGGGACCCGGCCATGGTCGAAGCATGAGCCGGACTGCCCAGAGATTCGCTCAGACTATCCTCAAGGCAGGTCAGCAGAGAATCTATATCTTTTTTCCTGGCCAGATCAAGACAGGCCGTGGAAAACAGAGTATCGCAATAGTCCATTATCGAATAGCAGACGATCCCGGCGCTGAAAGCCAGATTATAGGAAGCAAAATCCGGATCAGCCGGAAGACAGAAAATACTGTCGCAGCGGCTGAGCTCGTCACGGGACAACCCGAAATCTTCTTTTCCGAAAACGATCGCCACTTTTCCGGTCGAGGCTATGGCCACCAGTTGAGGAAGTATTGACCGGAAATGACTGATGGTAGTATAGCTGCGGCGGCGGCGGGTGGTACCGCAGACATAATCGACATCGGCCAGGGCCCCGGCAAGCGAAGGAAATATCTTGGCCTTATCCAGTATATCGCGGGCCCTTTTGGCCACGTCGAAAGAACGCCCCGGTATAGACGGACAAACCAGACGCAAATGCGAAAACCCGGTGTTCTTCAGACAGCGGGCAGCCAGTCCGATATTTTCGGGGACTTGAGGCGAGACCAGTACAACAGAGATGTTGTCGAAAACTTTGTGTTTAGCGAAAGTTGATCTGGACACCTTTTTCTTTCAAAAAATCGAAGAGGCGGTCAAGCTCTTCCTGTTCTCCCTCGAAATCGACGATCGCCCAGCCGTGATCAGTGGAAAAAGAAGCTTCGATGATGTTGGGCACCACGTTGTAATGCTTGATAATGTAAAAAAATATCGGCTCTCCCTTGAATGTGCCGGGAATCGTAAGTTCTACCTGCATATTCGCCATATCACCTGTCCTCCTGTATTCATTTTATCAAAAATGATCGAAAAGAGGAAAATTTTTCCCGGGGCAGATTGAAATACCCCAGTTTAAGCCGGGGAAACTCGCGGCGCAGCAGTTTTACCAGGTTAAAAACGCCTTTACCTTTTTTCCGGCCCGAAGACAGGTGGCGGGAAAAAAGCAAAGGGTCGATGTTCAGATTTCTCAATTGGATCATGTCCACCCGGCTCGAAGAAATAAACCGGCGTAAGGCGTTTATCTCGTCTTCCCGGTCAGTGAACCCCGGGTAAACCAGAAGATTTACGGCCACGAATTTTTTATATTTTTTCATTACCTTTATCGATTTAAAGACATCGCCCAGCACATAACCGCGGGGACGAAAATAAGCCTCGTAACTGCGCGGCCGGGCACTGAACAGACTGACCCGGAAAGAATCGATGCCGGAACGGCAAAGCATTTCCACCCGGGAGGGGATGCTGGCATTGGTGTTCATATGAATAGTGCCCCGTCTGGTGCGACGCCGCACTTCCTGTATAGCTTTGCCTATCAGCTCTGCTTCGGTCAAAGGCTCACCTTCACAACCCTGGCCGAAACTTACCAGAGGTTCCCGGGCCCGGCGCAGGTGATTTTCCATCACCTCTACTATCTCGGAAAGTTCGGGCCGGAAAGAAATACGGTTATGAGAAGCCGTACAGTCGGAATCCTGCCAGGAAAGACATCCCAGACAGCGGGCATTGCAGGTCTGGGCCACAGGCAGAGGCGCTTCCCAGCGGTTAAGAAAAAGATTTTTAGCTGCCAGGCAATTATACTGCAGGGCACAATGAGCCAGATGCCGGTAAAGACGATTGTCAGGAGACTTTTTGATGAACGATCCGGCCTGTTTTTCTATTTGCCGGTTATCATAAAAACCCGGCCTCTGACGAATACGCAAATCGACTTTGCTGGCAGACACAAACCAGCGACCGCCGTAAAAACCGCAGGCAGTATAAGCCCAGAGCGGCAAAATCTGTTCTTTTTCCACGACATAACAGGGATTGTAAAGACGCAGGTAACCCGGAATGAGAAAGGCAGCCACAGCATAGACCTTTTCCCCCTGAAAATCGGTCAGGGTTTCCGTACACTGCCTTACCGGATCATAACCCACCGGATAACGGTGCGGCAGATAAAAAAAAGTACTTCCTTTGGGAAGCGGAATCAATTCTTTTCGAAGCGGTACAGTCGGCTTGTTTATACCGCAGACAGTCATCCGCAAATAAGGGTGAGCCCGGATCTTTCCTTTACTGTCGGCAAAAATCAGAAAAGGCATCATCATCGCACCTCGCCAACAGGATTTACAGCGGGATATTTTGACTGCCGGGTCATCTGAGTTTATCGCTGTCTGACCGTCTTTCCCCGGCACTTTTTTCCACAAAAGCATGCACTCTGATCCGGATCCTGCGGTCATCTTCATTGACAGCGATCAATTCCTGCCAGGTCTCTCCTTCATATCCCTGTCCGTCAAAGACGACTTCCAGCCGGTTTTCTTTTCCTTCCCGGAAGATGGTGAAAGAAAGGCAATCGCAAAGGGCCACTGCGGTTTTTATCGGCACGGAAAACCTGAGGTCGCCGGATGCCGATCCTCCTGCTCTGACCTTTCCCAGATCAAGTTCGATCACTGCGTCTTTGACCGGAGCAAGAGAGACAGCCGTCCGTCCGGCACTGCAGAGCATAAAAACGGTAAGCAAAATAAAAACTGTTCTTTTGTTTCCCCTCATATGGTTTCAGACTATAGTGATCGCCAGAATGGCACAGCCAAGGATCAAAAACAAACCTCCCATAAATATTTTTATGGTCCCCAGTCTTTTTTTCAGGAAAAGATTGAACTGCTGAGAACGCACGCCGAGAAACGAAAGTACAAATACACTGAGCAGGGGCAGAATGAACATCAGATTATAGAAGATCAGATAAAAAAACGCTTTGAGCCGCAATTCCGGCAATTTCATGATATACATGACCGTGGGCAGATACACCTGCCCGGTACAGGCCGCTTCCAGAAGAGAGACCAGAAATCCGATACTCAGCGAGATAAGGCAAAGCTCCCGGGTCCGGGCATTATGCTTATCGCGTAAACCTGTGCCGATGGCGGCATTGACCTGTTTTTTTACAAAAGAAGGGAGCTGCAATACCAGTGTTTCTCCTTTTCCTGTTTTTTTATATTTCCAATAATCGTATATCGCCAGACCGGCCAGAACAAAACAAAGCAGGGCCACCAGATAATAAAAAAGATACTGGATAAGATAAAAATGCCGCAGAGAATGAAATATTTTCAGCAATCCCAGGCCGAGCAGGATATAAGTCAGATATACGCTGATCACATAACAGGTACCGATGACCGCGATCTCTTTTTTACTGTAACCATAGACACTGAGAAAAGAAATAAAAAATACGATCACGGCAAAGGCGCAGGGATTTATTCCGTCGATCAACCCGGCAGCCAGAATGGTCGGCAGGGAAAATCCCCGGAACACTTCGACGATATCTTTGCCGGCCAGAGCAAACCGGGAACTGACCTGGAGCCCGCCGTAATGCCGGATAAGCAGTTCCAGTTTATCCATGATCTCGTTCCGGCCGGTAAGGAATTCGTTACCGATGACTACCGAAGGGATCACGCCTTTTTCCTCGCCGAATTTCTCCACTGCTGCCAGAAGCGCGGCCAGATTTTCTCCCTGGCCGGTATCCAGTTTTCGCAGAGAAACGATATCCCGGTATTTCTCTTCCAGGGCCGGCAGAAAATCACGGCCCAGTTTCGAACAGACTTTACAGTGATTGGAATAAAAATAGACCACCTCCACCCGGGGCGAAGAATCTTCTCCGGCACAAAAAGCGGCCAGGGGGATAAAAATCAGGGTCAGTAAAAATAACTTTTTCATTGTTGTCATTTGTGTATAATTAGTATAATTATAATAAACTTTCGCTGAAAAGTAAAAAGGATTATAGGATGAAGATCTGTCGGGCCTCCTGTCTGGGATTTTGTTTCGGCGTGCGCCGGGCCGTCGATATCGCCTGCGGCACTGCAAACCGTCCGGAACCTGTATATATTATCGGCGATATCGTCCATAACGAAGGGGTCAGCAGCGCGGTCCAGAAAGCCGGAGTAAAGAAAGTAGCTTCCCTGAAAAAAATACCGGCCAAAGCCTTTCTGATAATAAAAGCCCACGGAGTACCGGCCTCTCTTTACACTGCGGCCCGGCAGAAAAAGATCAAACTGGTCGATGCCACCTGCCCTATGGTCAAAGATATCCAGAATAAAGCCGCTCTCTGCGAAAAAAAAGGCTATCAGGTCGTGATTGTCGGCGATAAAAAACATGACGAAGTACGCGGAATAATCGGCCATACCCGTTTTGGCATGGTCATCGAACATCCTGACCAGGTAGCGAAAAAAATAAAACAACTGAAAAAAAAGATCGCCGTGCTCTGCCAGTCGACCCAGGATATCGACAACGTAGCGGCCATCGTGCAAAAACTGACCTGCTGCGTGGAAGAACTGTCTTTTTTCAATACTATCTGCCGGGAAACCCGCCGCCGTCAGAAAGAGGTCAAAGACCTGGCCGGCAAATGCCAGGCAGTGCTGGTCATCGGTTCGCAGAAAAGCGCCAATACCACCCGCCTCTACAATATTGCCCGGGCCCTCAATAAAAACACTTTCTTTATCAGGGACGAAAAAGGCATTTGTCCCGGCTGGAAAAAATTCTCTTCTCTCGCCCTTATCGGCGGGGCTTCGACTCCGGTCGAACGGATCACCGCAATCGAAAGGAAACTTTATGATCTATAAATTCATCGACGACCAGGGGACTTTTACCGTAAAAGATCCGCAACGTTTTTCCGGTCTTTATTTCCCGCTCACCGACAAAAAGGGCGGCCTGCTGAGTTCGATCAGCCCCAACCTTGCCGGCGATATCAAAAAAGACAACTCTTCTTTTCTCATGCCGCCGGCCTCGGTCGAAGACATAATCCATAATCCCCTCTGCCGTCGCGATTTTTTTCTGGCTCTATCGGAAAAAAATAACCGCCGGGTACTGCGCTGTTCTCAAAGCTGGGACGATACTCTGGAAGCCGGGTTCCTATACCACAAATTGATCAAAAAAAGTTCTTCTTTAAGAGTAGAGATAATAAACTTCATCCCCCATGACCTGGCCGCGGAAGTGATGTGGGTAAAGGTAAAAAATACTTCTTCGGCACCTAAAACTTTTGTCCCTACTTCTTTCCTGCCGCTTTACGGGCGGGGCGAAGCCACTCTGCGCGACCACCGCCATGTCAGTTCCCTGCTCAACCGTATAAAACTTTCTTCTCACGGCATCGATCTCAGGCCCACGATGATCTTCGACGAACAGGGGCACCGTATAAACAGGAAAACTTATTTTGTCCGCGGTTATCAGGACTCAGGCATTTCTTTCCAGGGCCAGTTCCCTACTCTTGAAACGTTCTGCGGCCCGGGCGGTTCTCTGCAGAGACCGTCCGCGGTATATGGCTCAGAAAAACCGTTTACCCGCTTCAAACCCGAATTCGACGGTAAAGAGACCTGTGCCGCCTTTCGTTTCCGGGAAAAGACCCTGAAAAAAGGAGAAGAAGTCAATTACCTCCTGATCGCCGGGATTGCCGATCAGGAGAAATCGCCGGACTATTATTTTAAAAAACTCGATTCTATCCAAAAAGTGGATAATGCCCTGCAATCGACTATTGCCTACTGGCAGGATCATCTTGCGGTTCTGCGCTTTAAATTCAATGACCGCAACTATGACAACTGGCTTCGCTGGGTACAATTACAGCCCACTTTGCGCAAATTATTCGGCTGTTCGTTCCTGCCTCATTTCGATTACGGAAAAGGCGGCCGCGGCTTCCGCGACCTCTGGCAGGATATCCTGAGCCTGCTGCTGCGCGACGAAGCCGACATCAAAGACCTTATCATCAATAATTTCCAGAGTCTGCGTATCGACGGTTCGAACGCCACGATCATCACTGCCGACAACGATTTTCTGGCCGACCGCAATCGCATCACCCGGGTATGGACCGACCATGGCATCTGGCCTTTGCTGACCACAGCCCTTTACCTGGAACGTACCGCTGACCTCGAAATACTGGACAAAAAGATCTCTTATTTCAAAGATTGCCAGTTAAAACGGGCCAGGGAATTCGATTTGGCCGGCCTAACGCCGGACCGCTGCCTGCGGACTGTTGAGAACAAAATATATAAAGGGACCCTGCTGGAACATCTGCTGGTAGAAAACACAGTGCAATTTTATAACGTCGGCAGGCACAATATCCTTAAGCTGGAAAACGGCGATTGGAACGACGGACTGGACATGGCTCCGCAAAAAGGCGAATCCGTACCCTTTTACTGCATGTATGCCGCCAATCTTTTGACCCTCGCTTCTCTTCTTAAACAACTCAAAAAAAACCATCCCCGTATCGAACTGCTGAAAGAAGCGGCATTATTGTTCGACACGCTTTATACGCCGATACGCTACTCCAGCGTCAGGGAAAAACAGCAGCTGCTTGAGCGATACCTGGAAAAGACCAAACACCGGGTAAGCGGTAAAACCGTAAGCCTGGATACCGGTCTGCTGATAAACGACCTTAATAAAAAAGCGCTCTGGATCATCGACCATGTCCGCCGCCGGGAATGGCTGGCGCAGGGGTTTTTCAACGGTTATTACGACAACAACGGCAAAGCGGTAGAAGGCGGGTCAGGGAAAAAAACGCGTCTGCTTCTGCAGTCCCAGGTTTTCCCGATAATGAGCCAGGCAGCCAGCGACGAACAGACAGACAGGATCTGGAGATCTATCGTCGCCTATCTGAAAGACCGATCGCTTAAAGGGTTCCGGCTTAACACCGACTTTCACGGTCTGCTTCCCGAACTGGGAAGGGCTTTCGCCTTTTCTTACGGCGACAAGGAAAACGGAGCCTTTTTCAATCACATGGCAGTGATGCTCAGTTATGCTCTGTTAAAAAGAAATTTCTCAAAACAGGGCCACAGCGTATTTTCCTCTTTATATGCCATGTCCGGCAGTCCCAAAGCCGGAATATACCCGATGCTTCCCGAATATTTTAACGGCCGGGGCCGCGGCCTCTACTTTTATCTGACCGGTTCGGCCAGCTGGTATATCTACACTCTCTATGAACAGGTCCTGGGCATAAGCTGCAAGTCCGGCAGTCTGATGCTTTCGCCCCGTCTGACCAGACAGCATCTTTCCCCGGGTCCGGTCACGGTTTCCTTTTCCCTGAAAGGGAAAAAACTTACTGTTCAATACCGCGCTACAGCCGCGGCAAAAAAATATCTTCCCGCTAAAGCAATGCTCAATAAAACTCCGCTGGCCATAGAAAAAGGGGTAGTGAAAGTAAGCGGAACAGAACTGGAAAAACTGCCCGATAAGAAAAACAACCGGATCACTGTCGACCTTTGCTGAAAAAGCAGGGTTTCAGGCGTGAAATTCGCGTAAGCGGCGCTGCACTTCTCTTGCCATATAAGTGCTTTTTCCCTTGATCAAAAAAGCGGCCTGATTGAAATATTTCCTGGCAGCATTATAATCACCGAGCGAATAACAGGAATCGGCAAGACTGTAAAACGATTCGGGACGGTCTTTTTCCAGTTCCAGAGCCTTGCGGAAACAAAGACAGGCCTGTTTGTGTTCGCCCAGCAGATTATGCAGCCAGCCTTTGTTATGATAAAGGCTGGGGCAATTGCGGTCGTGTTTCAGGCCTTCGTTAAAAACATCCCGGGCCTGGTCGAATTCTCCCAATTCGGCATAGCAGAGCGCGATATCGTTATAAGTGCAGCCGTCATCGGGCCGGACTGTCAGAGCCCGGCGCAAAAACCGCAAAGCATGTGAAAACTGCTCGCGGATAATGTAATTCTGGGCCGTAAAATAATCGGTAAAGAAAAGATCATGATCCCGGCGGGCCTGGCGTAAAGCGCGCTTGATGATGTGCTGGGCTTTTTTAAGATGAAAACAAGTTATTTCACGGTCCAGACGGATTCTTTCCTGTTCCAGATTCAGATCGTACATACCAGGTCTCCCTCTTCGGCGCTGAAGTAAGTAATTATAAATCCTGCTTTCCGGCAGTTCTTTTGTATTTTTTCCGGAAAGTCATATCCCTTTTTGATCTTGTAACGCGGCAGATAATGGTAAAATTTCCCGCCTCTTTTAAGGACTCTTTTTAATTCTCCGTAAAACCGGCTGCCGAACAATTCCGGCGCGATCTTAAAAGTGGGCGGATCATGGACTATGCAGTCAAACGTTTCCGCTTTAAACTCACTGATGGCCCGGCTGATATCGCCGCTGCGCATCTCGATCTTGGGCGAAGAGAACAATTCCCGTGACAAAGGGTTCAGTTCTGCCAGAAAACGTACGTTATCGTCTTTTTCGAAGGTGATCACTTTACGGGAAGTACGCGACGCACTTATGGCAGTGTATCCCAAGCCCATGCATGTGTCAAGTACATAGCCGTAGGGAGCCAGCAAAGATATCTTGCGTTGAGTATCCTGAGAAGGCGAACTGCGGGTGATACTGTGCATGGGAACCGAACCGATACTGAAACTGGGCCAGTCCCGGGTAGGGATCAATTTGTAAAAACGGTTGGTCTCGGGAGAAAAAAAGGCCACCGGCACAAGTCCTTCCTGGCGCAGAGCATAACAAAAAGTGTCTTTTATCCTGGTGTTGAGGTCGATCACATAACGGTTATCGACCACGGCCCGGCCTTTTTCCACTCTGACCGGGGCAGTTGCCAGGCCGAAATCGACTTCTATCTCTATCTTTTCTCCCGGGCGGGCCTGGGAGATAAGGCGGATCTGGTTGGGGCTGATGATCATCGTGTTTTCCTCGTTCAGGGTCCCCGGCCCGGTGCGGTTCTGCCGGCTGAAAGCTGAAGCGCGAAAACCCTTATAAATACTTGTTTTTTTCTTGACAATAGTCTGAAATCGATTATACAATAGTGTAAAGTAAATTTTTAAAAATATCAACATTATTAACCCAAAGGGAGGTGTCTTGATGAACAAAGCACAACTTATCGAAACAGTTGCTGCCTACACCAACACTAAAAAGGCTGCCCAGGACGCAGTAGAGTCGATGCTCGGCGCGATCAAGAAATCAGTAAAGAAAAACGAGCCCGTAACCATCGCCGGTTTTGGTACATTTAAATTAAAATCAAGAAAAGCTCGCACCGGAAGAAACCCCAAGACCGGAGAAACCATTCAGATACCGGCAAAAAAAGGCGTCGGCTTCCGTCCGGCAAAAGACTGGAAAGAAGCTCTTTAATCTTTCCCGATAACGAAATA
>CAZVRU010000007.1:41589-79724 GCA_964629785.1 uncultured Planctomycetia bacterium | reverse complement strand
CAGTCTGGCGACAAAAAAACCTTCCAGATATGAATTAGGCAGAATGCGCACGGCTCGCGACACACGAGGATCAAAGCGACTTTCTTTCCAGCGGCTCAGGCCCGGCCGGACAGAATTAAGCGGCAAAGATATCTTTTCCACTTTCAGTTCCTCTTTATATTTCCCCAAAGCCCAGCTGACCACTTCTTCATTCTCCTCGGGAGAAAAAGTACAGGTCGAATAGACCAGCGTGCCCTGAGGACGCAGGGCCTGCAGCCCGGCCATAAGCAGTTTTTTCTGCACGTGGCGCATTTCTTTTACCTTACGGTCTTTCCAGTATTTATATGTGCGGGGATTGTTGACATAAAACAGGCCTTCTACCGAACAGGGCGCATCGACCAGTACTTTATCGAAATACTCAAAAAACTTTTTGCGGGCCATACTGCCGTCCAGCATATGCGTTTCTACGAAATCGGCACCCTGGATCTTTAAATTGGCCAGCAGTTTATAATACCTTATACGGGCCTTTTCAAAGGCCACGATCTCAGCCTGGCCGCCGGTCAAAGAAGCCAGTTGCGTGGTCTTGGCCCCGGGAGCCGCGCAAAGGTCGAGGATCTTTTCGCCCGGCTGAGGTTCGAGCAGCAGGGGCGGTATCATGCTGGAAACGTTCTGGACATAGACCAGCCCTTCTGCATATACGGTGCCGGCCTGAAATTTGCGGAAATCGGACTTGAGGATAAAACTTCCCGTCGGCCAGGACAATTCTTTACACTTGATCTTTTCGGCTACCAGTTTTTTCCGCAATGACGTCAGATCTGTTTTTAGAAAATTGATCCGGAAAGTCGGCTCTTTTTTGTGCAGAAAGGTCTCGCAGATCTGAGGGTAGAGAGTAGGATAGACTTTTTTTATCTTCTGTAAAAAGTTGTTGGGCAATTTTTGCAATACGTCTTTCATCGTTATCTTCCGCTTTACGGCCCGCCTCAGGCCGGCAAGAGAACAGTTATTTATTAAGGTATTATAAGTTAGATCGGACAGAGTACAAGGATTAAATTAACGCGAAAAACCGCGCTGCAGGCCCAGAGAACGAGCCAGAGTCAAGGCCTGAGAATATTCCTCGCCAGTTACCCGGCGGGCCAGGGGAGGATACTCTTCTGCCCGGTAACAGGGCCGATACTGGTCCATGATATTGACATAAGTCCGGGGAGAAATTTCCTTAACGATAAATTCGAATATCTTCTGCGATCCGGCCAGTCCCTGCGGCAATACCAGATGCCGGACCAAAAGCCCTCTGAAGGCAAGGCCCTGGCTCACCTGCAGATCGCCGGTCTGGCGATGCATTTCTTTTAACGCAGCCCCGGCTTTTTCCCAGTAATCAGGCGCTGCCGAAAGACGACCGGCGATCTCGTTTGAAGAATATTTAAGATCCGGCATATAGATATCGAATATCCCTTCCAGCATCTTCAGGGTCCGGACTTCTTCATATCCCCCGCAATTATATACCAGCGGCAGGCATAATCCCTTTTCCACTGCCCGGGGCAAGGCTTCCACGATCTGGGCAATGACATGAGTAGGCGTAACGAAATTTATATTATGAGCGCCCTGTTCCTGCAGGTCCAGCATCATGGCCGCAAGTTCGTCGGCTGTTACTTCACTCCCCTCTCCCAGATGAGAAAGAGAATAGTTCTGGCAATAGATGCAGCCCAGATTGCACCAGGCAAAAAATATCGTACCCGAGCCTTTTATGCCGACCAGTTCCGGTTCTTCTCCGTAATGAAGAAAACTGCTGGAAACCCGGGCCAGCCTGCCGGTCCGGCAGAACCCGGTTTCGCCTTTCAGCCGGTTTACATTGCAGAAACGCGGACAAAGACAACAGTGACCCAGTTCATCACGCAGTAAAGAGGCGCGTTTTTCCAGTTCATTGCTTTGCGCCAGCCGGATATAGGAAGGAGTCATTTTTCCGCCTGTATGCGCAGTTGACCGCAGCTGGCGCTGATATCCTGACCGCGCGGCTTGCGCCGGGTAAAAGTGATCTTATGCTTTTTCAATATCCGGACAAACTCGGCGATCTGCCCGGCATCGGGCGGCTGCCAGGGAAAAACCGGACAGGGATTATAGGCTATGAGGTTGACCTTGGCATGGATACCTTTGATCAGTCTGGCCAGAGTCAGGGCATCGGCCGGCGAAGAATTGACATCCCTGATCATTATATATTCGAAGGTCAGGGGAAACCGGTCGTTCCGGGAAAAAGCAGAAACCTCTTTGATCAAAGAGGGCAGCGGATATTTTTTTGTACCCGGCATCAGCTGCTGCCGTTTTTTTTCGTCGGCACAATGCAGGGAAAGAGAAAGTTTGATGCCCAGATGCAAAGAAGCCAGATCTTTTATCCGGGGAGTTATACCGATGGTGGAAAGGCATATCCGGCGCCGGCCCAGAGCCGGACCGCGCGGATCCCTGAGAATGCGGATAGCCTTTACCACATTAGCGAAATTATCCAGGGGCTCGCCGATACCCATGAACACGATATTAGTTGCCCGCCGTGGACTGATAAGACGGTTCACTTCGGTGAACTGGCCGACTATCTCGGAAACCTGCAGGTTTCTGGTAAATCCTTTTAAGCCGCTGGCGCAAAAGCGGCATTTGAACTTGCAGCCTACCTGGGTGGAAAGACAAAAAGTGACACGTTCTTTATCGGGGATCATCACTGTTTCGATGCGGCATTTATCCTTTAGTTCAAAAAGATATTTCTCTGTCTTATCGGAAGAGGTCTGCCGGGCAGAGAGCCTGAGCGAAGAAAAGAAAAACTTATCGGCAAGAAAAGCACGGGCCGGCTTGGCCAGATCGGTCATCAAAGCGAAATCCTCCACGCCCTTTTCATATATCCATTTATATATCTGAACAGCGGTAAAAGGTCTGAACCCGGCCTCTTTCAGGCGCTGTTTCAATTCATCCAGAGTATATTCTTTGATATTTTCCATAACCGCAGAGGGGAAAGATCTTTATTTCTTTTTTCTGACATCCCTGGTCAGCAGGTTCACCCGGGCCTGTTCTTCGAGAAGTTCAATCAAACCAAAGGCTTCTTTATATTCCCTGCCCACAGACACCACCCCGTGATCCTTGAGAACGACCAATGAAGTTTTGTTCAGAGCATTGACTACCGGCGCGATATCGGCTACTGTGGGTGTTTTCTGAGGAATGACCGCAACATCCTTTAAATACATCCGGGACTCGAAGGAAAAAATATCCAGTTGTTTACAATAGTGAAAAAAAGCCGTGGTAAAGGGCGGATGAGCATGCAATATTACCTGCACCCCGGGATAGCGGGCATGAATATCGCAATGCAGATACAATTCGCTGGTCGGCTGCTTTTTTCCTTCCAGCAGATTTCCGGCCAGATCGACCACTGCCAGGTCAGCCGGAACAAGGTGCCCCAGGTAACAATCATGCGTAGTGACCAGCAGGGTCTGGGCATCGAGCTTGCAGGATATATTGCCGCTGCGCACGGTCACCAACTGCCTCTGGTTAAGCAGACCGGCCCAGTATATCATCTCTTTTCTCTCTCTTATATAAGTCATTGTTCTCCTCCTCTGGCGTGCAATTGCACGATAGATTCCAATGCCGCCCTGATCATTATATCCTCCCCGGCCAGGATACGGGCATCGCTGAACCCCTTTTCTCCGGTAATCAGATTATCCGAAACGATCAAAACCACTGCCGAACGGCATTTATAAAGACCGGCAATAGTGACCAGGGCCGACGAAACCATGTCCACGGCGCAGGCTCCCTGTTCGATATAGGAATTGACTATCGGGCTGGTTTCCCGGAACAAAGCATCAGTGGTCCACACTCTGCCCCGGTGCAGGGTAAGTTTTTCCTCTAACTGCGGAGCCAAAAGGGAATTCAATCGCTCATTTGTGCGGGGAACGAATGTCTCGTCTACGTAATACGGCGTAGTACCTTCGCCGCGTATCATCTCCTCAGCCAGCAGGCAGTCGCCTAAAGCCATATTTTCATCAAGGGCGCCGCAGGAACCGAGGCGAAACAGGTTCTTTATACCGGCCGTACAGAGAAGTTCGCTGACTATTGCCGTATCCGGAGCATAAAGCCCGCCGTTACCTACGGTAACGGCAACACCTTTATACGTACCGGTCCAGAAAGTATGCCCTAAAAAAGAAAAGATCTTAACCGGATCGTCCAGATATTCACAACAGCGCCGGGCCCGGCGGACCTGACCGCAGACCAGAGCCGAAGGAGTGAAATTGTTTTTCCTGCAATCCAGACCGGCAAGAAAGTCGGCAGGGCTTATATGTAGGGGCCGCTGCATCATATAAAAATTTTACGGTGTAATCAGACAAAATCAACAACAAAATCAAAGGCGGGAAAATCAGAGGGAAAGGGATATTCCGGCACCGCTTTTCCGGTTCTTCAGTTCTACGGACGAAGGAGTAACACTGATGACTTCATAATCGTCGATCGCCTCATGCATTTTCAATACTTTACCGTTGATGATCACGGTCGAAGCTTCGCCGTCATAGATCAATCCTTCCAGCAAATAGGTGTCGGGCCGGTAAGATTTCTTTTCGTAAAGCGAAGCAGCCATCTTTTTGACCGCTTTGTTCTTCTTTAAAGTATTTCCGGCCGGGGCCAGGACCTGTTTGATCAGAGTACTGCCGGCCATGACCGCGGCGATCACTGCCGCAGCGCATAGCAGATATACCAACACCGGTGATTTTCGCTGCGGCCCGGTCTCTTTTACTTCCGGCTTAACTACAGGGCCGCTACCCTGCGGAGCAAGGCCCCGGGGCGCACTGGCCGGAGGCGTACTGCCCTGGGGCGTGTTATCTTTCGGTAAATAAGGTTGCGGGCTCTGTTCCATGTCTCTCCGCTTTTATTCCGGATCTCTTCTTACTTTTTTCCCTTCGGCCCTACATCAGGTGTCACGATCCTGGGAGTTACGAAGATCAAAAGGTTTTTCTGGACCTTTGTCTTAGACTTATGCTTGAATAAATAACCCATCAACGGAATATCGCCCAGAACAGGCACCTTGTTGACCGTGTCTTCGATCTTATCCCTTACCAGTCCGCCGATGACCAGGGTCTCGCCGTCCTTGATCATGACCTTGGTGTTGGTAGTCTGGGTATTAAGGATCGGGATCTCTACTTCCGAAGCCGAACCGCCGCTGTCGAAATTTCGCGTACCTATATTCTCGCTGATCTGCGGCTTGACCGTAAGAGTAACGAATCCTTCCCGGTTGATCTGCGGAGTCACTTCCAGCATCACCCCGTATTTGATCCAGTCATAACCGGATATTTCCCAGGCCCCCTGTTCGGAATTATAGGTATAATTAGGCACCGGGTCTTCGGTAATGACATTGATGGTGGCAGTGTTGTTGTCCAGAGTGGTTATTTTGGGCATGGAAAGGATCTTGGTATTGATATCGCGGAACAGAATCTCCAGCGTTGCCGAAAGAGACGATGCGTTCAAAGTACCGAAAGCAAAGGCATCGCTGGGAAGGGTAGCGTCGCCGGCAAAACTATGGCTGCTGAGATATTTATTAGTCGAAGAGTTTCCTCCGAAAGGAAAAGTATGGGGCCGTTCGGCGCCGGATGCGGCTACTGACAATCCCCAGTTAACACCTATATTCTGAGTGGCATCCAGGTCGGTCTCCAGGACTTTGGCCTCGATAAGCACCTGAGGAGTTATGGTATCGAGCGCCTCGATAGCTTCTTCCAGCCTGCCCAGCGAAGACTGAGCGTCGGTCACTACCAGAGAATTGGTGCGCTTGTCGAAAGTCAATCTGCCGCGCGGCGTAAGGATCTTGGATACCGGATCTTTGATCTCTTCTACTTTGGCAAAGCGCAGCACAAATACCCGCGTATCCAAAGGTTCGGCGACTTTGGCATCGGCGATCTTCTGTCTTTTTTCCGCCAGATTTTCCAGAGTATCCACCAGGATAATATTTTTGCCTACCCATTCGAACCCGTAATCATAGGTCTTCAATACCGCGTCCAGAGCCGTAAGCCATCTCACCCTTTCCAGCTCCACAGTGACCATCCCTTTTATCGAGGGAGCGATGAGAATATTGACCTTTTCCCCGTCCCGGGTCGCCTTCTGGGTAATAGCCTGAAGGACCACCCGGATATCGGCATCTTTAAAACGCAGTGTCTCGATGACTCCTTCCTGGACCTGGGCAAAAGCCCCCAGAGAGACCATACAGATCAAAATAAAGGATATCAACCTAGCTTTCATTGTCCACCTCCCATTTTAAGGAGAATTCTTCTCCGCTCTTTTCCAGAATAACCTCGAATTCATCGACTTTTTTCACTTTATATCCTTCAACCATATCGCCTTCGCGATACAATTCGTTGTTGATGACCGCTGTGCTTCCTCCTGCCGAATACATTATTCCCTGCAAAATAAATCCGCCGAACTGACTTTTTTCCTTGATCAGTATCTGGCCGTTCTCATTAACCAGAGGGCGCAAAGGATCGCGTTCGCTGAAAGGAGCGTATGTATAGGTGTACTCCTGAGCCTGCCCGCAAAAAGCAACAACCATAAAAATACAGAGACATAATGCCTGCTTCATGACTACTCCTTCAATATAGTGTCCAGCACCAGGCGCACGCTGTGATAAGGAAAACCTTCTCTGATTATCAGCTGTTTGCATTCCAGGAAATAATCGCCTTTCTCCAGAACATTGAGGAACTGAGCGCAATTATGGAATCCGGCCTCGCCGTCAATGGTCAGCGGCAGCCGGGAATAAGTTTCGCCGCTGCCTTTGCTTTGGGCAGAAGAAGACCTCCTGCCTTTCGCCGGAGCCGCCTTTTTCGCGGCGATCTCTACGATCTCCACTGAATATTCCTTGGCCTTGTCCGAAACATAGGCAGAAAGGGCCGACACATCCTGGGCAGTTATTATCTTGCCTTCCAGACTCAGTATCTCGCCGGCCAGCTGTTCTTTCTGCTGATTAAAACGAAGCTCGGCCTTTTTATCCTCTTCGAACTGGATCACATCTTTCTTGAGACGTCCGGTTTCACGGCCAAGACCGATAGTTTTGACCACCTGGACCGGCAGCAGCACCATCAGGTCGACGATCAAAAACAGGTAAAAGGAAAAATAAAAGATAGTTTTTTTATCCGGCTTCATTTCTTACCTTCTATTTCGAATTTTATTACTTCCACTCCCCGGAAATCCTGCTTGCGCGAACCTTTGGAACCGATCCGGGAGAATACCGAAGAAAAATACTTTTTCTGCTGCAGGTTCTTTACCAGCATATCGATGGAAAGCAAAGGGTCCTGCTGCCAGCGCACTGCATAACCGCTTACCAGAAGAACGCCTTCCTTGAACTTTATTTCTTCCACCCAGATATTTTTGGGAAACGAAGCATAAAGATCGGCCAGCACATGGGAAATATCTATCGGTTCCCCGAACAATTTGCCGTATTTATCTTTTTGCGCCTGCAGAGAATTTATATCTCTTTTCAAAACGGTAAACTGCGCCGCTTCTTTGCTGACGGCTTTCCACTTTTGCTCATAGCGGCTGTGCCTGAACCCGGCAACGCCGCTGATCATAAAGAACAAAAGATTGGCCGCCAGAAGAACGGCCAGACCGGCAAAGGCCAGAGGGAAATAGGTCTCCAAAAACGAAACCGCCTTGTTCTCCTCTTCTCTGCCGTGCCGGTAAAGATTTATCTCTATTTTTTTCATACGCTTAATCCCAGGGCAACTGCCAGAAGCTCTTTGACCTGGCCGCTGTCTTTGCCCCGGCCTGAATCCTGGCCCTGAAAAGGATCCCATACTTTGGTATCGATACCCAGAACTCCTCCCAGAAAAACAGCCGCGCCTTTCAGCCGGGCAAATCCCCCGGAAAGACAAAGCGATTGTACGGGCTGTCCCCAGTTGACCTCGAAATAATCCAGAGAGTTCTTGATCTCATCGGATAACTCCAGCAAAACCTCTTCGACAGCTTTATGGCATTCCGAAGCAACCGGAGCAGTACCCAGAAAATCCATGGTCTTGATCATTTCTTCGGCCCGATCGATATCTTCCGGCGAGGTCTTGCCCATTTTCTGAAAAAAAGTACGGCCGGACACTTTTATTTCCCGGCTCAGACAAGGCACGCCTTTTTTTATAAGATTGAGCGACGATGAACTGTAACCGATGTCGATCAGGGCGATATTTTTTTCTTGATCGCTTTTTTGGAGAAAAAGATTGAGCAGGGCCACATTGCTCAGGGTGATCTGTTCGACTTTTATATTGTTTTCCACACACCGGGCAGCCAGATCGTCTACCACTTCTTTTTTACTCGATGCCATCAACACCAGAAATTCCTCAGCCGAATAATCTTCATCCAGCAAAGATACGTCAAAATATATTTCTTCGCGTTTAAAAGGTATGAATTTGGATACCTCGTATTCGAATACTTCCCGCAGATTTCCGGCATCCATTTTGGGAAAAGGAATATAACGGACCAGGGCATCCTGACCCTTGATGGCTATTTTTACTTTCTGGTCAATAAGATCTTTGCCTGCCAGCCAGGTCGCGGCCTGGGCCAGGGGATTGCCGCTGTTCTTTTCCAGGAAAAAATCACGGACATTACCCTGAGAAGAATAGACCCCTTTGATATAACGGCTGCCTATATCAAGGCAAACGTTTTCCCCTTTATTTTCCTGAAAAAAACCGCTGATAGCGCGTATTATCGGCCAATCTATATATGAAATAATTTTTTTCATATCCCCCCTAATATACTGGTTACAGTATAGCACACTGTTGTTTTCTTTTCAACACTATTTTGAATTTTTTTCATTAATCAATTGAAAGCATCCTTATATACTACTGCCCGCTGTTTTCCCACCAGGCTATATTATGCGGCGCCAGAAAGCGCAACAGGTCAAGGGCATCATTTATTTTATCCTGATCATAATTTATGGTCAGATTTCCCAGGAGTTTGGTTATATCCGTGACTGCGTCTTCCACCAGTACTGTCCCGCTTAAAACCGGGTTTCCGGCCGGTATCTCCAACTCACCGGTAATATAGATAATACCGTCGAATTTTCCTCCGGTAATAGTGGCATCAACATCAATAGCCATGTCGCCGTTAATGATCAGGATACCGCTGCCGTGCCAGGCAGAATTGGTGATCCTGAACTTATTGGCTCCCTGCACATCGACCCAGGTAATACCGTCGCAGGGCACGACATTGTTCGGCGGATCCAGGTAACGGTTATCGGCAAACGTTCTTATCTCTTCTTTGGTAAAACCGAACAGATCTTCGAAATCGAGCGTGGAAAAAGGCTGGGCGCTTCCTGCCGGGTTGATCTGAGCGCTTCCCGACATCTGGATATCACCCTGAGTCTCGATCCCGTGCTCGAATTTCCCCGGATCGACATCGCGCAATTTTATTATCGATGAGATCTGTGAGATCTCGCCTCTGCCTGTACCTGTGGAATCGATACGGTAATACAGCTCGTTTTCATCGGTAATTACCGCATTATACTGATACTGGTCAGTATCATAAATCACTGTCCCGCTCACTGTGCATATATCGTCCAGGGCGCAGGCCCGAATGCTTTTTTCGGCCCGGGCAGCTCCTTCTTCGGCAGCCCAGAAAGCTCTGATCGATTCAATACTGCGGGCAGTAAGCGAAGCCTGCACTACATTACGGGAAAAAAAGGCCGCGGTCATAAGGGCGAAAGGTATGATGGCCGCGCATACTATAAGCAAAGCCAGGCCTTTATGTTCTGACCGGCTCATTTTTTCTTCTCTCTTTTCATGCATATATTTCATTTTTTTCACTTCCAGGTTGAAAGAAAAGCCTAAAAAAATACCCCCGTCACGTTCTTTCCCGGATCAGATCTTTACAGTTCCCACCAGGCCGCGTTACGAGGGGATACAAAACGCAGCAAAGCCAGTGCCGCGTTTATTTTATCAGGGTCATAGGTAATATCTATATTACCGCGCAATTCAGTATCGGTCGTGACCGGACATTCCACCAGCACCGTACCGTAAAGATCAGGATTACCCGAACCCTGGCCGCGCACGAATTCTCCCTGTACATAGACAATACCGTTGATCTCGGCATTACCGGCGATCTGAAATTCGCCCCGTACGATCATGATCCCGTCAAAAGTTCCTCCCGTGATCTGTACGTCGCCGTCCACTACCAGCACTCCGCTTCCTTCCCAGCTGTTGGTGGATATTTTCAGCCTTCCTGAATCCTCGATATAGGTGATCCCTTCGATAGGATAATCATCTTCCGAAGGATTGTTGGGCGGATCCACGTAATGATGGTCCCAGGGCTGGATATCGTCGATGGCAATTCCGAAGAGATCTTCGAAATCAAGGGTGGCAAAAGGATTGGGATCTCCGTTATGTACCTCGGCGCTTCCGATTATCACGATGTCTCCCTGGGCTTCGATCGGATTCTGGAACTTGCCGGGATCGACATCGCGTAATTGCCTTACCATGGAAAGAGCCTGGGTAAGCTGGCTGCCGGTTCCCAGGGCGTCTATCTGATAAAAACTGCCGTCAAGATGAGATATAGTTACCGAATAATCGTAATCAGCATCATCGTCATAGCTGATATTTCCGTTTGCCGTGCATTCGCTGTTGAGCACGCAGTCTCTGAGCTGCTGAGTGCCCACATTAAGTCCGGCTTCCGCGGCCCAGAACGAGCGCACCTGGCCGGTATAGCGCCAAACCAGTTTTGTCTCGTCCATATTGCGGCGAAAAAATCCCGAGACCATCAGCGAAAAAGGCACAATGGTCACGAACACGAACAAAAGAGCCATTGCTTTTTTAGTCCAGCGTTTATTCATTTCTTATCTTTATTTCCGAATTCAGGTCGGCATTGACCTGACGGTTACGTACAGCGCTCTGCAGGGAAACAGTGACATTCACGATATTGGAACCCAGTTCCGAAACATCGAAAGGCGCCGCCACGATATCCTCAAAGACAAGGACCAGACCGCTGTTATTATCGGTCCGGGTGAGCTGACCGGAACCGGCATCATATTGATAGACGATGGTCGCGCCGCTCCATTGGGGAGCGCCGGAGTCGAAACCGGCATAAATGCGAAAAGTCAGTTCGGAGTCGGAATAATCATTACCCATGATCTCGGCTGCCGTAGTCTGGCGCACGTCGCGGCTGATCCAGCGCATGGCTTCGCGGGCTTTTTCATAAAGACGGATCTGTTCGACATTGAGGGAATGAGAAAGATTGCCCACATTGATGACCATGAACAAAGCCGCAAAGACCATCAGTAAAATGGTCATGACAATGCTCAGTTCGATTAAAGTAAAACCGCTTCGTTTTTTCATGGCGTAAAAAATGTCTTCAGGTCGAAAGAATAGGTCCGCTCTTTTTCCACCCAGGTTACCCGGACCGTTACTTCTTTACCCTGGCTTTCTTCATCGACCGTTACGGCGACCGTTTCCTCGGATAACGACGTATAATCCTGCTGGGGAGTGAATCCGGATACGATATCGGCATAAGAGGCATCTTTTATCTCTTCCATCACGCTCTGGGCATCTACAGCGGCAGTGATCATATTATTATTATGTTCACTCCAGGAAAGACAGTGAACAAAGGTGGCCAGCAGACCGACCAGAGCGATTACCAGTACGGATACTGCCACCATTACCTCGATCAAACTGGCTGCTTTTTTCTTTTTCATCGTCATCACCGGTTTTTCTCCGGCATGAAAAAAGGCGGTGTGCTGCACACCGCCTTTTCTATCATACCGAAATAAATATTATTTACTGCTGTACTGCGCTTAATGCCACACAGGCATCGCGGTCGGCAATCGCGCCGCCGGCAGCGTCCTCTCTGATCACGCCGTCTTCAGCTACACAGAAAGAACGGTTTCCGGTCACGCCGAGGTTTGCCGGCTCAGCTGATGCCAGAAACGTATTGTTGTCGCCGGTATCGATAACGGCGATAGTGTATCCCTGCTTCTGGTTGTTCGCATCAAGACCAAGGGTGATATATGGAGGGTTAGCCCCTTCCAGATCGTTCAAAACAGTCGGATAATTGGGATTGGCGCTGCGAAAACTCTGAGAAGCAGCCGAGAGACTCTGCAAAGTACCCTGCGCAGCCGATTCATTGGCAGTCAAACGGGCCCGCAGCAGGTTGGGTATGGCAATCGCTGCCAGCAAAGCGATGATCGCAACCACGATCATGATTTCCACCAGAGTAAAACCCTTCTTCATACAACACCTCCTTTTAAATCTTTTGTCTACCTTAACACAGAACCAGATGAGTGTCAATAATCGCCGCTTTCCGGCAGAAAATGACGCTCACCCTTTCTATCAAAACGCAGGGCGGTACTGCGTTTAGATATTCACCTAGTCTTATCGTCAGAGAGCAAAAGCTGATCCCGTTATACGGACAGCCAGTTTGACTATACCACACTGCAGGAACTTTTTCAATGTTGTTTTGAAATTTATTCATTACACTTATGAAACCACTGTTTATTAGCCGCTTTATTCAGTTTTCTTGTTCGAAATATTTTCATTTCCTCGATACATTCCGGGTTTTTTTATATAACTTGTTTAACATCAACATATTATATTTTACAAGCCAGTTTCTGCCCTTATGAAAGCGCTTACATTATTTTGTTGAATTTTTTTCACCGGTATATTGACAAAATAGTATGTGTATGTTAGATTTTAGATAGTGTAGTTTAAATTATAAAACTGATTAAAAACCAATGGATTATAAAAAAGTACGATTATTGAGAGGAAGCATGACCCAGGAAGAGCTGGCCCAGCGTTCCGGTGTCGATAAAGCTATAATCAGCAAGATCGAAACCGGTAAAATGCCCGGGACTGTGGAATGCCACCGCAAACTGGCCGGGGTATTCAGCATGAAACTATCGGAGTTTTATGCTTTTCTGGAAGAAGAAGCGGTTGCCCCCATAGAATTTCACGGCCACGATGCGGCTACCGATGTCTATAAGGACTTTCTGGAAATAATGACCACCATACCCCTGACCAAAAAGATGCTGCCTACCTTTATTACCCTGAAACCGGGTGAACAGGGCGTACTGGAAGAAACATTGAAAAAAGTGGAACGGTTTATAATAATACTGGAAGGCGAGGTCGAAATCGATGTCGAAGGCAGTTCATACCGCCTGAAAAGAGAGAATAAGAAAGCTAAAGGAGACAGCCTTTATTCACGGAGCCCCAAACGGCACCGGCTGAAAAACAGCGGAACCAGTATCGCACATCTCCTTTGCGTAAGTTCTCCTCCTGTTCTATAATAATAAAGGAGGTATTGAAGATGAGTAATCCCAAGATCCTGATCTGCGAAGACGAAGAAAATATCCTGAAACTGATGAGTGTTATCCTCAGTAAAAAGGATTACGAGGTTTATACTGCTGTCGACGGCAAAGAAGCTCTGGAAAAAGCCCTGGAGCTCCATCCCGACGTTATTATCATGGACATACGTATGCCCAAAATAGACGGGCTGGAAGCGGCAGCCGAGATCCGCAAAACCGACAGTACGGCAAAGATCATTTTCCTTACCGGTTTCGAAAGTCCTCAGATATCCCAGGAAGCCAGCAAATACGATATCTTCGATTATATCGTAAAGCCTATCTCTCCGGAAAAGATCCTGGAAACCGTCTCCAAAGCTCTGCAGACATAGTCTCCGAACACAAACCACAGTTAACCGTGAGACGTCCGCGGCTTTACCGCTTAGACGTTCGCTCTCCTTCGACTTCGCTCAGGACCGCTTAGACGTGCCGCCTGCGGCGGAAAAAAGCAGGCATTAGGCCGTAAACAGTAGGCACTAACGAACCCAAGTAAAAAACACCGATAAAATACCAATGCAAAATGCAAAATTGAAAGGCAAATGCGACCTATATTTTGGGTTTAATTGAAATATTAACTGAGCATGCGGGTGATCTGGATGATCGGCAGGAAAAGAGCGATGACAATACCGCCCACCACTACTCCCAGAAAAGCGATGACCAGCGGTTCGATAAGGCTGGTAAGCGAAGCAATGACTATTTCGGTCTGTTCTTCATAGAACTCGGCTATTTTAGAAAGCATCTGTTCCAGTTTTCCGGTCTTCTCCCCTACCCCGATCATTTTCACTACCATCGGCGGGAATACCGGGCACTCGCTGAGCGGTTCGGAAATAGGGACGCCTTCCTGGATCGACTGTTTCGATTTCATTACTGCTTCTTCCACGATCTTATTTCCCGAAGTCTTGCCCACGATATCAAGCGCACCGACAAAAGGAACGCCGCTTCTTACCAGAGTGGCAAAAGTCCGGGCAAATTTGGCAATACTTACTTTGGTCACGATATCGCCGACCAGAGGCATTTTTAAAAGCGAATAATGGAACTGGCGCATGCCGCGGGGAGTGGAAATATATTTTTTGAAAGCTACCACTATTACCACGATGATCGCTCCCAGCCAGAGGACATTACCGCGCAAAAAATCGGAAAAACCGATAAGGATCTGGGTAGGCAGGGGAAGGGTCCCGCCCAAAGTGCGGAATATGTCCTTGAAAGAAGGGATGACCTTGAAGATCAGAAAACTGGTGATCAAAATCGCCATGATGATGACTACGGCCGGATAAGTAAGACTGGAAATGACTTTTTTGCGCAGAGCACTGCTTTTTTCCAGATAAACGGAAAGACGTTCCAGTATTTCGGGTAAATTTCCCGAAGTCTCCGCGGCCTGGATCATGCTGACGTACAATTCGGAAAATATATCGGGATATTTTACGATCGCTCCGGCAAAAGACGAACCTTCCTTAAGATCTTTCAGCACCAGCCCGATGATCCTTTTGAAATAAGGATTGGGAGTCTGTTCGTAAAGAATATCCAGGGCATTGACAATGGGGATGCCGCTCTCGATAAGTGTGGTCAGCTGGCGGGAAAAAACGACCAGTTCGTCGACCTTGACGCTGCCGCGCTTGGCCGTGCGTATCTTCTGTTTTTTTTCCTTGTTCAGGGCCAGGATCATGCTGCCCTGGCCGTGAAGATACTCGATGGCCTTGCCCTTGCTCTCGGCCTCAAGGTGTCCTTTTACGATCTGGCCTTCTTTGCTCTTGATGGTGTAGGAAAATACTGCCATATCAACCCGCGACTCTTAATACTTCTTCCAGGCTGGTGATCCCGGCAAGACATTTTTCATAACCGTCTTCGCGAAAACTGCGAAACTCACTTTTCTGCCGGGCATAGGCTTCGATATCCGCTTCCGAAGCCCGTTTTACGATCATGTCCCTTATTGTATCATCAAATAATAAAACTTCAAGCAAGGCAATACGGCCTTTATAACCGGTATTATTGCACAATTTACAGCCTTTTGCTTTCCAGAGAGTCGGGCGATCACAAGGGAAACCTATCCGCTCCAGAAGACCGGCCTCGACGATCTCTTCTTCTTTGCATTTAGGGCAGAGCTTGCGCACCAGACGCTGGGCAGTACAGGCGATAACCGACGAGGCTACCAGAAAAGGCTCGATACCCATGTCGATCAAACGGGTGATCGCCCCGATGGAATTATTGGTGTGCAATGTGGAGAAAATAAATTCGCCGGTCAAAGAAGCCTTGATGGCAATGTCGGCTGTTTCGGTATCACGGATCTCCCCCACCATCACAATGTCCGGGGATTGACGCAGCACGCTGCGCAGGGTAGAGGCAAAAGTCAACCCGATCTCCGCTTTGGCCTGCACCTGAGTAATGCCGTCCAGCTGATATTCCACCGGGTCTTCGATGGTAATGATATTTTTTTCCGGAACATTGAACCGGTTGAGCACCGAATAAAGAGTAGTGGATTTTCCGCTTCCCGTAGGGCCGGTGACCAGGATAATACCAAAAGGCGCGCTTATCGCTTCTTCGAAAAGTTTTAACGGTATGTCGGAAAACCCCAGTTTCTGAATGCCCAGAGAAAGACTTTCTCTGTCCAGAATGCGCAATACCACTTTTTCCCCGAAATGCGTAGGCAGACTGGAAACGCGGAAATCTATTTCCCGATTCTCGTATTTCACTTTGAACCGCCCGTCCTGGGGCACGCGGAACTCGGTGATGTCGAGAGAGGACATGATCTTGAGACGGGCCAGAATAGCGCTCTGATTCTTCTGAGGAAGGTTCAGGCCGTGCTGCAACACGCCGTCGATACGATAGCGCACGACAAGATCGTTTTCCGCCGGTTCGATGTGAATATCCGAAGCTCCCCGTTTCAGACCTTCATAAACGATCATGTCGACAACCCGCACGATCGGCGGCAAAGTGCTTTCCTTGACCAGAGTTTCCAGTCCGGCGCCCTGTTCCTGAGCCAAAGGTTTTGAAGCCGTTTCCGCTTCTTCGCCCTGATCTTTTTCCATAAAGGAAACGGCAGTGCTGTCGGAATAGAGACGCTGCAGGGCAGCAGTGATCTTTTCTTCCCCGGCCAGGACCAGACTTATTTTTTTAAATGACGAAGTAAGCTTCAGATCGTCCAGAGCGACCAGGTCAAGGGGATTGGCCGTAGCGATGGTCAAGACTTCACCGATACGGGACAAAGGCAGGACTTTATAACGATAAGCCAGTTCTCTGGGCAAAAGATCTTTATTTTCGGGAAAAACCCGATAACGGTCGAGATCAAGAAAAGGAAGGCTCAGTTCGCGGGATAAAAAAAGCAGCAATTCCTGTTCGTTGACGATATCCTGAGAAACAAGATTGAATTTAAGTTCATTGAAACTGCGCGACCGGCCGTTTATCTTCTCTACTTCGGCCTGAGGAACGGCTTTTGCTTCTGTTATATAACGCAGTATTTTTTCTTTCAGCGAACTCATGTTCAATCCTCGTCCGTACTGGTCACCCGCATTATTTCTTCCAGGCTGGTAAGTCCTTTCTCGACCTTGATTATCGCGTCTTCATGCAAAGTACGCAGACCGCGGGCCCGGGCTTCTCTTTTCAGTAAATGCTCACCGGCATTCTCGCTGATCATCCGGCGCAGAACCGGATCAAGGTGCAGATACTCGGTGATCGCTACCCGGCCCTTGTATCCCTGATTATTGCAGTAGGAACAGCCCTTGGCTTTGTAGACGACTGCATCCCGGCTTATTTTAAATCTCTCTTTTATCTCGTCTTCCAGGGGATTTATTTCCCGGCACTTGGGGCAGAGACGGCGTAAAAGACGCTGAGCCATTACCCCTACCAGTGTCGAAGCAAGCAGAAAAGGCTCCACTCCCATGTTGACCAGACGGGTCACTGAACCGACCGAGCTGGTGGTATGCAGGGTGGAAAGGACCAGGTGTCCGGTAAGAGCTGCTTTTATACCTATATCGACCGTCTCGAAATCACGCATTTCTCCTACCATTATCACGTCCGGGTCCTGACGGAGAATAGAACGCAGGGCCGAAGCAAAGGTCAGACCCACCTCATAATTCACATTGACCTGGCTGATGCCCTCCAGCTGATATTCGATCGGTTCTTCTACGGTAATGATATTCTTTTTCGGCGTATAAATATGGCGCAATATGGAATATAACGCAGTGGTCTTTCCCGAACCGGTAGGGCCGCAGAAAAGGAGCATGCCATAGGAAGAAAGCGAATCCTGTTTTATTTTTTCCTTGATATCCTCTTCATAACCCAGGGCATCCATGTCGAGATTGACCGCGGTCTTATCGAGAATACGCAACACTACTTTTTCCCCCATGGTCGAAGGCATGATCGAAACGCGGTAATCGACGTCGCGGCCGTCGATATTAAGGCGAAAACGTCCGTCCTGCGGCAGGCGGTGCTCGGTAATATTAAGATTGGCAATGACTTTGATGCGGGATACCACCGAATTGAACATCTCCCTGGGAAAAACATGAGCCACATGCAGCACTCCGTCAAGCCTATAGCGCACGCGCGACTGGTCTATCATCGCCTCGATAAAAATATCCGAGGCTTTTTCCTCCACTGCCTTTTTCAGGATATGATTGGTAAGCTTAAGCACCGGGGCCTCGTCAATGGAACGCAGGATATCCTCTTCCTGCACTTCCTCTTCCCTGTCCTCTTTGATTATCTCCAGGGAAGATATGTTCGAATCCTTTATCAGTTCCTCGATAGCGCCGGTCACTGACTCGCGGTAATAAGTATCCAGGGCCTGCTGCAATTCGGAACGGGGAGCCAGGACCGGGCTTATTTCGCAGCCGGTAGATTTTTCCAGATCGTCCATGACCACAAAATTAAGCGGATCGGACACGGCGACAGTCAGCGAATTGCCGATCTTGCCCAGAGGCAATACCATGTATTTACGCGCGATGTCGCGGGGGATCAGCTGAAGTACTTCCGGAGTCAGATTGAGATTAAGCACTTTGATCGGCGGAATAGCCAGGTAAGTGGAAAGAAATATCATCAGGTCGCGTTCGCTGGCATATCCCTGGCTGACAAGAATGGCACTGAGTGAACCACCCTGCCGGGCATGGATCTGGTAGGCATGATCAAGCTGCTCTCTGGTGACCAATCCTTTATCTACCAGAAGCTTAATAAGATCACGTTTAAGCGCGCTCATCGTTTCTATAATGCCGCCTGAGAGCTTTGCGCACATCAGAGATAGTGCTCACAAAGATCTGGACATCCAAAGAAGTCAACCTTTCTATTTCTTCGATTGCTTCGGCAATGAGCGGATTAGACATAGCGATGGTGCAGGTGTCGCCTATTTTATCAAGAGGAATAAGACCGTATTTTTCGCACAGCTGGAGAGGTACCAGAACCAGGACCTCGGGAGAAATATCGTAATTGTCCAGGGGGAGAAAGGGGAATCCATACTGATAAGCCACGCATTGAGCGATATCTTCTTCTCCGGCAAAGCCCAGTTCGATGATTATCTCGCCGATAAGCCCGCCTTTTTCCTGCTGGACCCGGAGAGCTTCCTGCACATTGTCAAAGGAGACGATCCCCCGTTCTATCAGTATCTCTCCCAGAAGTTTATCGATTTTTTTCTTCCCGACTCTCATTGATTGTATAAGGGTAGGCGGCAGGACCGCCGCAAGGCAGATGTCCGGTTATGATGCAGAAATATCGTTTTCGCTGTCGTCTTTTTCCTGAGTCTTTAAAAAAAGTATCGTCTCTATACCTTTCAGTACATCTGCCAGCTTTACTGGTTTAATTATATAATAATCGGCTTCCAAATCATAACTTTTTTTTATGCTGCCCATCTCGTCTTTACCGGAAATAATGATCGTGGGGACATTCGATCTATGCTCACGGCGCAGCCATTCCAGGACCTGCCAGCCGTTAAGACGGGGCATCATAAGATCGAGTAAAACCACGTCCGGAGCTTCGCCGATTATCTTTTCTTTGGCTTCCTGGCCGTCGGCAGCAGTAATCACTTCGAACCCTTCCCGTTTCAGGGCGGATTGAAGGATCATTACCACATCCTGCTCATCATCGGCAATCAATATTTTTTTACTCATCGGCTTATCTTTTTTTTACTAAAGTCTGTCGATTGTAAAAACAATCTTTTACAAAAGGTATTTTTTATCCGTCTCCGGGAGGGAAAATTTTCGGCAGCACCGGCAAAAACCGCCGACAGGAATCTACTCTTTGAACACGCCCAGGGCTCTGAACTTTTCATAGCGTCCGGTCAAAAGCTCATCAGCCGGAACAGCTCTCAGTTCATCAAGACGCCTGAGCAGGGCTTTTTTCAAAACTGCCGCGGCTGCCCTGCGGTCGCGGTGCGCTCCCCCCTCTGGTTCAGGAATAACTTCATCGACAATACCCAGTTGCAACAGGTCCTCGGCAGTCAATTTCAATGCTTTGGCTGCTTCGGGAGCCATTTTATAATCTTTCCATAATATTGCCGCGCATCCTTCCGGCGAGATCACCGAATAATAAGCATACTGCATGATCATCACCCGGTCGCCTACGCCGATCCCCAAGGCGCCGCCGGAACCGCCTTCACCGATCACCGTTACTATGACCGGCGTCTTGAGCTGAAACATATCCCTGATATTTTCGGCAATAGCCAGAGCCTGGCCTCGCTCTTCGGCTCCGATGCCGGGATAAGCGCCCGGCGTGTCGACAAAACATACTATCGGCAGGGAAAATCTCTCAGCCAGCTGCATGATCCGCATTGCCTTGCGGTACCCTTCAGGATGAGCACAGCCGAAATTACGGACAATGTTCTCTTTGGTCTCTTTTCCCTTCTGGTGACCGAACAAGGCCACTTTACGTCCTTCCAGGGTCGCCAGACCGCAGATCAGGGCTTTATCGTCGCCGAAAAGACGGTCACCGTGTAACTCTATGAAATCGGTGAAAATAAGATCGATGTAATCAAGGGTGGTCGGTCTCTGAGGATGGCGCGAGATCTGGATCTTCTGCCAGGGCGTCAGATTGGAATATATCTCTTTCTTCAGTCCGGACAGTTTACTTTCCAGTTTTTTCACTTCCGGAGAAAGATCCACTTTCTTGGTCTGGGAAAAATCACGAAGCTCTTTTATCTTATTTTCCAGCTCTTCGATGGGTTTTTCAAAATCCCAATACTTAATAGCTATGTCATCCATTTTGCCTGCCTGTCGGTTATTAAGGGTCAGTCGACGATCGTTACTTCCGTGCCTACCGGTACAACATCGTACAGCTCTTCCACTTCCTCGTTTTTCATGCGCACGCATCCCGAGGTTACTTGCTGACCGAGCTTTTCCGGTTCGGTGGTACCGTGAATGCCGTATCCTGAATCTGCGAATCCCATCCAGCGGGTACCGAGGATATTATCGGGACTGTCGGGAGGGATCACTGCCCCGGTCTTGAACCAGGTAGGATCAGGCAATTTGATGGTTATCTTGAACGTGCCCGGCGGAGTGCAGTTTTCTCTGCCGGTAGCTACCAGATAAGTCTTTATTATCTCGCCTTTACGTTTCAGAAAAAGCAGATTCTGCGATTTATCGACTACCAGGGAAAAAGGACAGGTAGTCACTTTCAATTTCTGTCCGGGATGAATCAGATCCGAATCCAGGTGATTGGAGCGTTTCAAAAGCCCTACCGTAGTATTATGGGCACTGGCTATCTTGCCCAGAGTATCTTTGGGTTTTACAGTGTATTCGGTACTGCAGTCGTCAAGCAAAGGAGAAAAAAGGATCTCCATGTTGATATCTTCGACTGTTTTCTTTATCTCCTCTATCTTTTTAGGATGAGTGATGTCTTCCAAAGCCTGAATGAACTTTTCCTTGGCCCTCTGCAGATTGCCCTGGGAACGGGCCAGTTCCGCGTCTTTCAATAATGAAGAAGTGGAGACCTCAGGAGCGTTTTGCTCCACTTCTCCCCGGCGGGCGAATAATAAAGACAAGATGATCAGAAATACCGCGGCTCCGGCGATTATGATTACATTTCGATTTCGCACTTATCCCTCCTTATTTGATATAAAACAGGGCAGATATCACCACGCCTAAAAGCGCTCCGCTGAAAACCTCGATCGGACTATGCCCGACCAGTTCTTTCAGCTTATTCTCCTCGACCTTGCCTTTGGTATGGATATCGTCCATGATCCGGTTCAATATCCGGGCCTGCACGCCGATAGATCTCCGCCAGGTCTGGGCATCGAACATAACGATCAGGGCAAAAAGAGCAGCCAGAGCAAATATGGGAGAATCGAAACCCAGCTCTTTTCCCACGCAAAAAGCCAGGGCCGAAACCGCGGCACTGTGTGCCGAAGGCATACCTCCGGTACGCAGGATCCAGTTAAAATCGAAACGATGCCCGCTGACCAGTCCGCCGACTATCTTGATGCCCTGAGCTATAGCCCAGCTTAAAAAAACAAGCCATAAGGGCTTGTTGGCAAAAATATCAGTAAAAAACGAAGCAGTTAAAACCTTATCCATCTTCCCTTATATTATAGGGAGAAAAAAAAGAGTATCAAGGAAAAATATCCGGGCAAAATGCCCCTATATAGTCCACAGTCGACAGACCACAGACCACAGTAAAATCAAGCGCCAAGATGGGGAATAGAAATGCAGTTGTTTTTATACGGCAAGAATAAATAAAGATCAAAAGGATAGAAAAAGAGAAACGATTTACAGAAAATGCTGTTTCTGCAAAAAGTTTAAATAACCTACTTATTCCATTTCCTCTTAAACACACCTGTACCTAAAAGGCCACAGGCCAAAAGAACTAAAGTCGACGGCTCGGGAATAGGCGATGCACCCCCAGGCAGTTCATCCCACTCAACAAAATATCCTCTCAAATTATCATTACCATTCAGATCATTCCAACGACCTGTTCCATAAACTGCCCGATCATTAAATACCAGATGATGCTCACCACCTGGCGCATTATTGTTTGGTTCCCTTTCCGGATAGGACTGCCAATTTGTATAACTCCAAGATTCATTTGTAATCCATTTCCATCCCCCCAAAGGCTCGCTATAATTTGGATCGTTTTTATCCTGATAGCCGCCGAGCCAAAAAACTTTATTTGTCTCAAGTATTGATGAATAAGCACCCACAAGCCAATTATTCTCTTCCTCCGAAGTAATTGTTGCAAGATAGCCTCCGAGAGACAAGGCATATTCATCTGCTTGGAACCAATTTTTTTCTTCACTGAAGACAGTATAATAATGGCCATTCCACTCTAACAAATCTAATGGCGTCGATAAATCCGCATACACAAATTTTGGAATAAAAATAAAAATTCCGATTAAAAGTAGTAATAAATTTTTTGTACCCATAAATTCCTCCCTTCCTTTTTATCAAATATACAAAAAATCCTTTTCGTTTTCCAAGCAGTTTTCATGCCAGAGACGATTGAATTTTTCGTTCTCATCCTGCTGCAATACAGCGACTTAATTGTGGTGGAAACAGGACAGGGAGTTCAGGACAGTATAAAAATATGGATTTAAGATTTAAGTGTCGGCGAACTTTACACTTTTTATCCGAATACCGACATGCATTTGTATTTTAACGAATCCAGCAATTCAAATTTCAACATTTCACGTGCAAAGCACACCCCTGAACCTTATACGCTTGCCCTGAGTATGGCGAAGGGCTATGCCCTTTTCTTCCGCCACAGGCGGCACCGTGGTCTGTCGACCATGGTCCGTGGTCGGCTCGAAGAGCCATTATACCCACAAATTCTTATCCAGACTGCGGTACTGGACTGCCTCGGCAATATGGGTGGCCTCAATAGCCTCTTTTCCGGCCAGGTCGGCTATGGTACGGGATACTTTGAGGATCTTGTCATAGGCCCGGGCACTGAACCCGAATTCGCGGGTCGCGGCTTTCAGCAGGGAAACTGCCTCCTTATCCAGAGAACAGTATTTCTTCATCTGGGCATGGCGCATCTGGGAATTGAACAGTAATTTTGTTTCTTTAAAACGGGTTTGCTGGATATGCCGGGCTTTTTCCACCCGCTGTTTTATGGTTTCAGAGGTTTCAGCATGATCGTCTCTGTCCATCAAGGCCTCGACTTTTATGTTCTGCAGTTCCACGTGAATGTCGATCCGGTCGAGAAGCGGGCCTGAGATCTTATGCCGGTATTTCTGGATCTGGTAGGCCGAACAGTGACAGGCTTTTTCTGTGGAACCGAAATAACCGCAGGGGCAGGGGTTCATTGCCGCGATAAGCAGAAAACGGGAAGGAAAACAGAGATGTTTGGCAGCCCGGGAAATGTGGACATAACCGTCTTCCAGGGGTTGACGCAATGCTTCCAGGGCGTCACGGGAAAATTCCGGCAGTTCGTCCAGAAACAGCACGCCATTATGGGCCAGGGTAATATCGCCGGGTCTGATAGTCGTCCCTCCGCCGACCAGGGCAATGCCGGATGAAGTATGATGCGGACTGCGGAAAGGTCTTTCTTTTATCAACGGGATCGCGGAGTTCAGCAGTCCGGAGACACTGTATATCCTGGTGACTTCCAGTATCTCTTCAAAACTCATGTCCGGCAATACAGTAGGAATGCGGCGGGCCAGCATGGTCTTACCAACCCCCGGCGGGCCGATAAGCATTATGTTATGCATGCCGCTTACTGCCACCTCTAAAGCCCGTTTGGCAAAGATCTGTCCTTTGACTTCGCTGAAATCAACCGGATAATCCGGTTTTTGCTTCAGTATGTCTTCAATATCCAGACAGAGAGGAGATATTTCTATCTGTTTTGAAAAAAAAGCCGCGGCTTCCTGCAAAGTCTCTACCGGATATATATCCACCCCGTTCACCAGTCCTGCTTCCCGGGCATTATCCCGCGGCAGCATGACTTTTTTTCTCAGTTCTTTGGCCTTCATGACCATGGGAAATATCCCTTTGGCCTTGCGCACTTTTCCTTCCAGAGAAAGCTCACCCAATACTATAAAGGACGAGAGATCGCCTTGCAGTTGATGGGTCGAACGCAAAAGGCCCAAAGCCATAGCCAGATCATAATGAGTGCCTTCTTTTTTTATATTGGCCGGAGCGAGATTGATGGTAATACGAAGTGAGGGAAATTGAAAGCCGGCGTTCTTGATCGAAGCCCGTACCCGGTCCCGGCTTTCCTTGACCTGGGTATCGCCGAGACCGATGACCGCAAAAGCCGGCAGGCCCCGCTGGACATCGACCTCTATCTCGACCGGATAGGCATCGAGGCCGAGACATCCTAAACCATTGACTCTGGAAACCACTTGACCCTTCCCTTTTAAATACCGATTTAATTGTACCAAAATAAAATAAGGAGAAAAGTATTTTTTAGCGGCGAAAAAGCCCTTTATTTGCAATTCTTTTCATTGGTGATATACTGTCATCTGGCGAATATAAGGGGAAATATGCGCTTTTCAGGGGAACTGGAAAAAGTGGTCAAAGCCATGAAAGGGGTTTTCTGTCCGAACTGCAAACACGTTCTGATAGGCAAGGACTGTCCTTTTTTCGAGATGTGCGTAGTATCGCTGTTCAGCCTGAAAAAGCAAAAACCGATACACTTTGTACCGTCCAAATAATACTGCGATGACCAGTAAACGTTTTTTCACTCTTGTCGAGCTGATCGTGGTAATTGCCATCGTCGCTCTTTTGTCGGCACTGGTAATCCCCAACCTTCTCCGCTCCCGTCTTAATGCCAACGAGAACATAGCCCAGGCAACGCTTAAAACCCTGGCCACGCAGGCAGCCACTTTCTCTGTACAGAACGGCGATTACCCTGTTTCCCTGGCCCAGATGGCCGATGCTTCGCCGCCTTTTATCGATAATACTCTTTCCGACGAAAACGGCCCGCCGGAAAAACAGGGATATGCCTTTACTTACGCCAACAACGATGCCAATGGAGATATTAACGGGTTCTGGACAGAAGCCTCGCCGATCACTGCCGGTATCAGCGGCAACGCCTACTTTTATATCGATGAATCGAATGTGATCTGCAAAGGAGCTGCTGCCGCAGCCGGACATTCTTTTTTAAATCAAACCTGCCCGGCCGGATTTGTTCCGGTCCAATAACCTGACCTATCTGGAATACGGCCCCCAGGAAAGAGATCTTTTTCCGGGTTTTAACGCCGGACAAGGGATCTGCGTTTCTTGTCGCGCAGGGTATGGCGCCGACAGCAAAAATTACAGCGCTGATAACGTTTAAGCAGAGAGATCATCTCCCCGATGGTAAGGCGGGATTCTCTTTTCCGTGATTCCTGACGTACCCATATTTCGCTCTTTTCCGGATAACGGCGGTGCAGTTCTTCATGGATAATAGTGTTGATCAGATCGCCTTTAGCCGGATTGACCCGTATCACTTTTTTTTGATAATCGACTTCCCCGTAATAAGTAAGGGCCCGGTCGACTTTCCGTTTCCATCTGACAGGTTGTGCCATAACCGCTCATCCTCCTCTGCCGCTGCTGAAATACTCCCGGCCGGCAGCAAATAATCATACAACGCGCTTTATAAAAGTCAACGGGAAAAATAGAAAAATAGGCTTGTCGGGAAAGCGGTATTCAAAGGGCCGGAAAACCAGTTTGTCCGGGATAAAAAAAAGAGCCCCGTTTCCCTTCCGGGAAAGAGGCTCTCTGAAAAGAGGCTTTACATTTTTAGACGGCCGGGATCTTTTACAGCTGCGTGGTCATGTAGGTCGCGGCCATGATCTGGAGAGCGATCTCCAGATTATCGGAGCAGCAAAAACGCTGCAATTCTCTGGCTACCTCATACACTGATAAGGATGATCTTACCGGTTTAAGCTTGTAATAAACAATGGAAATAGTATCGGCGATCTCAGCGTCGCTGTAGCAGGGATTATAGTGCTGGATCGTCTTTATTACCCGTAAAAATTCCCTGGGAGAATGAATCGATTTATCCATCAGGGAAAGCTTTTCATGGCCCAGCAGACCTTCGGCCCGGCCGCACAAAGGAACCGCCAGCAATAAAATAAGTGCGAAAACAGCTATTTTTTTCATATCCTTCTCCTTTCTCGCTCAATACCTTATGAAAAAACGATCCCCCCTTTTCAGCTCGCAAACGCTTCATATGTACCATATTTTGTTTTAAAATTCAATATCCGGAGCGTAAGGAGCCTCAAAAGGGCTCTCTTAAACCAATATACTGTGATAAGATAAAAGCAGGCCCCTATATATGGCCTCATCGGATAAACTGCCTATGACCACAAAATCAGCATTATCCCGGCTCAACTGTTTTATCGGCACCAGCGGCTACACCTATCCGCACTGGAAAAACTCATTTTATCCGGCTGGTCTGGCCCAGAAAAAATGGCTGGAATATTATGCCGGACATTTCAATTCCCTCGAGCTCAACGTGACTTTTTACCGTCTCCCGGCAGAAAAGACTTTTTCCGGATGGCAGGCCCGCACCCCGGCCGATTTTACTTTTGTCATCAAAGGCTCGCGCTACATAACCCATATCAAAAGACTGCGCGACTGCTCGCAGGCTTTATCCCTTTTTTTCAGCCGGGCCGCAGAACTCAAAAGCAAACTGCGTTGTCTACTATGGCAACTGCCGCCCTCTTTTTCTGCCGACCCCGAACGTCTCGCATCGTTCATTGAAATACTCAGCCGAAAATACGGGAATTATTTCCACTGTTTTGAATTCCGGCATCCAAGCTGGTTCAACGACGAAATATATGATATTCTGAGAGACCATAACACCGGACTCTGCGTGGCCGATTCATCCCGTTTCCCCTGCGCAGATCAGATAACGGCTTCTTTTGTCTATCTTCGTTTTCACGGCAGCCAGGATCTTTACAATTCATGCTACAGCGACCGGCAATTAAAAAAATGGATAGACAAAATAAGCGATTGGTCTGATAATATACAGAATTTATTCGTGTTTTTTAATAACGACCAGAAAGCTTATGCCGTAAAGAACGGTTTACGGTTCAGACAACTGCTTGATGAAAGAATATAAACTGTCCACATTTTCCCTGGGGGAAAATATCGATTTTTCCCGCAGCCTTAACCCCCAGCAGCTTAAGGTGATCGAAGAAGCCGACGGCCCTTCTCTGGTTCTGGCCGGTGCCGGCAGCGGTAAAACGCGGGTCTTGATCTACCGGGTGGCTTATCTGCTCCGGAAAGGGATTTATCCCAAAAATATCGTGATCATGACCTTTACCAACAAAGCCGCGGCCGAGATGCTCCACCGTACCGAAACTCTGCTCAAAATGAGCCTTCCTTCTCTCTGGGCAGGGACTTTTCATCATATCGGCAACATCATCCTGAGAAAAGAAGCTGCCGGTCTGGGCTATTCTGCCAACTACACCATTATCGACCGGGAGGATTCACAGGATCTTATCCATGATTGCATCGAAGAACTGGGATTTTCCAAAAACTACAAACTGTTCCCCAAGAAAAACGTCATTTCCCGTATCGGCTCACTGGCCGTAAACTCGCTCCAGGAGACCGGAGAAATAATTTCCGGTTTTTTCCCTTATCTTGAAGAGTTCAAACCGGCTATCAAAAAAGTCCTGGAACGGTATGGCGACAAAAAGAAACGGGCCCAGGCAATGGATTTCGACGACATCCTGGCCAACTGGCTGTGCCTGCTTCAACAGCCGCATATCCGGGAACACTACGCCGGCATGTTCAACTATATACTGGTCGACGAATATCAGGACACCAACCGTATCCAGTTCGAAATACTGAAACAGCTTTCCTCGGTCCATGAGAACATTCTCGCCGTAGGCGACGATGCCCAGTCCATCTATTCCTTCCGGGCTGCCGACATCAACAACCTGCTTAATTTCCCCCGTTTTTTCGAAGGGGCAAAAATATTCAAACTGGAAACCAACTACCGTTCCACGCCTCAGATACTGGATCTGGCCAATGAGATCATCAGACATAATATCAATCAATTCCCCAAAAAACTGACGGCAGTAAAAAAAGACAACATGAAACCGGTGGTAGTAAAAACGCGGGATATCTACGAACAGGCCCGCTTCATCTGTCAAAGGATCGCCGAACTTTCCGAAGAAGGAATGGGCCTGCATGACATATCAGTGCTCTTCCGGTCCCGTTATCAGGCTTTGGAACTGGAAGTTGAACTGCTGAAAAGGAATATCCCCTATCTTATCCGCGGCGGCCTGCGTTTTTTCGAACAGGCCCATATCAAAGATACTTTATCCTATTTCAAATTCATCAATAATCCCCGCGACGAACTGGCCTTTAAACGGGCTCTCTGCCTGCACGAAGGAATAGGGCGGGGCTATGCCCACAAGATATGGGAAAAAATTTCCGGCAAAAACGAACCGATGGAGACGATCGAACCGGGCCTGCCGGCCCGCCAGAAAAAAGGATTCAACCGTTTTTCGGCCATAATAAAAAATATCCGCGCTGCCGGCTCTTCGGAAGCAGCGCTTGAATCAGTACTCTCTTTTTATAAAAATTATTGTTATCTTTCTTTCGATAATCCCGACGACCGGATCGCCGATCTGGAAGAACTCTCCAAGATGGCTGCCGGATATTCCACAATGCAGAAATTCCTTACCGATATCAGTTCTTTCGAAGAATTTAAAGGAGAGACGGCGCTGGGAGGTTCGGTTCAGGAAGACACACTGGTCTTATCCACGATCCATCAGGCCAAAGGCCTGGAATGGAACACGGTATTTCTTATCGGATTCAATGATTATGATTTCCCCAATCCCCGGGCCCTGGAGAAAAAAGAAGCCCTGGAAGAAGAGCGAAGACTGTTCTATGTCGCGACTACCCGAGCAAAAACCGAATTATATATTGTCTATCCCCAGTCCCGATTCACCAACAAAAACGGCCTGGTCCTGACACGGGCCTCGATGTTCCTTTACGAGTTGCCGCCTTCCTGTTTTCAGGAATGGGAAGTGGTCCAGGACACACCTTATCTCTGACAGATACAGCCGCAGCCGCTATTCTTCGGGAATAATGGCACCGCTGCCGCCGGACAGTTTTGCCTGTTTTATCCTCTCCAAAAGCTGCGAATACTGTTCGGGATCTTTTTCTTTAAGTTTTTGCAGCCATGCTTCAAGCCGCTGACGGCGCCGGGCTTTGATCCGGGCGCATTTATCCGGATCTTTAAGACAAAGCTCTTTCAACTGTTCCCGCCTGGTCCGGGCAGCATTCTGGACCATCTGCCGGAATTTTTCCGGATCGTTCTGCCGCAGGGCCGCCAGCCGCTGCCGGATGGCCCGGCTTGAGCGGACTATGATCTGTTCTGTCTTTTCAGGATCTTTCTTGCTGAGCCGGGTAAGAAACGCCCTTTGCCTGGCAATCATTTTGCCGGCCACCTTCTTGGCTTTTTCCGGATCTTTCTTTTGAATCCCGGCCAATTTTTCTTTTTGCCGGGCTGAAAGACTTTCGAACACTATCGCGTCAGAGAAGCGGCTTTCAGACGATTGCCGGCTCACTGTTTTTTCTTCGGCCCGGATCGCGGTTAGACCGCCGGGTTTAAAACCGCTGATAACGAAAAATACCGTAAAAATCAAAAAAATCAGCTTGGGTGCGCCCATATTCACCTCCCGATCTGTTCCCAACTGAGGCAAAAAACATTTCTCTGATACTCCCCTGTTCTTTTATTATACGCAAAAATGTCCTGATTGCCCATAAATAAGACCTTGACTTTTTAAACCTTGATGAATAAGATAAAAAAAAAGGGATCTTTATACACTGCCCCAAAAAAGGAGAATAGCATGGGAGAGATGAATATCCACAATCAGACCGAAGAGTCACAATTGGTAGTATTTAAGATCGGCGAAGAAGAATTCGGGGTCAATATCCATCAGGTCCGGGAAATAGTCCGCCTTGTCCCCATAACCCCCATACCGCGCGCCCCGGAATTCATAGAAGGCGTGGTCAATCTTCGCGGTCAGATATTGGCAGTCATCGATCTCTCCAAAAGGCTCGAGCTGTCTTCGCGGCCCCGATCGGAAAAAACACGGATCATAGTGATCGAGGTGGAAGACAAGACCGTAGGCATGATCGTCGACGAAGTAACCGAAGTGCTGCGTATATCAAAAGGCCAGATCGAACATACTCCCAATATCATCGAGTCCGAGATCAATCAGCGTTATATCACCGGCGTGGGCAAACTGGAAGAAAAACTGCTTATTCTTATCGATCTTCTGGCCGTATTTTCGGTGGAAGAGATCGAACACCTGGAAAAAATAGAAGAGGCTGCCGGGAAAATGGCCCAAAAACCGCAAAAAGAAGAAGATCAGGAAAAAACCGAATAATCGACAGGTAAAAAGCCTATTTGTGCCCCGCGGGATCCCGCGGGGCATTTTTTTGAGCAGGACTGTGAGCGGGAATGAATAAGAGCCATTGCTTCCTGGCGGGTCGTCTGATTGGACCGAAAGACACCCCGGACAACACTGGTCACAGTCATGGTCCCGGGTTTTTTGATGCCGCGCATGGACATACAGAGATGTTCTGCCTCGATGACGACCATGACCCCTTTGGGTTTTAGCTTTTTCATGATCAGATCGGCTATCTCGGTAGTAAGCCGCTCCTGAACCTGGAGACGCTGCGAAAAGATCTCGACAACCCGTACTATCTTGCTCAGCCCGGTGATTTTTTTATCCGGGATATAGGCCACAGCTGCTTTCCCCAGAAAAGGTATCAGATGATGTTCGCACAGTGAATATAAAGGGATGTTTTTGACCAGGATTATCTCATCATGGGTCTGCTCCAGCGCCACCTCCAGTTCCCGGGCCGGATCCTTACATTCACCTTTGAGAATCTCTTCATACATTTCGGCGATACGGCGCGGCGTAGGCGCAATATCTTTTCTTTTTTTCAGATCTATACCAATACCCTCCAGGACCAGTTTCATTCCTTTCTCTATTTTCGCTTTGTCCATATCTTCCTCCTTAATTAGCTCATGGCTCATAGTTAAATCCGTGAGACGTTCTCCCTTCGGTCGGACGTAAGACGTCCGTTCGCTTACGCTCACTTAGACGTATAAAACAAAATTTCAACATTTAAAATTTGACGTTAAAAGCAGTATCCCTAAACGCTGTTTACTTGCCGATGCAGAAATTACCGAAGATATCGTCCATGATCTCCTGCCCAGTCACTTCTCCGGTGATCTTTCCCAATTCATCAAGTATTTCTTTTAAGGCAAAACAGGCAAAATCCAGGGAATGCCCCTGAGCAATAAATTCAGCCAGGCTGTCCGCTTTTCCGGCGACCCCGGCCAGGATCTCTTTCTGCCATAAGGAGAGGAACAGCAGGTCCTTTTTCTCCAGGCCGCCGGTATACACTACCCGGGAAATGGCCTTTTCCAGAAAGGAGATTTTTTCGTTTTTCAAAGCGCTGATCTTCACTATCTTTTTACTGTATTTTTTTATTTTATCAATATCGGTCTTTAAAGGAAGATCGATCTTATTTATGACCACTATGGTATTTTTTTCCCGGACCTTTTTCAGAAGAAAAAGATCTTCCCGGTTCAGGGCCCGGGCGCCGTCAAGAAGAAGAAGGATAATATCGGCCTCAGCTATTTTCTGATACGATTTTTCCACTGCCTTTTTCTCGATCAGATCCTTGGGTTCCAGTATTCCCGCTGTATCATAGATCTTCAGCGGTACCCCGTCTATCTGGATAGTCTCCTCGATAACATCCCTGGTCGTCCCGGCGACCCTGGTTACGATCACCCGCTCTTCTTTAAGCAGCCGGTTGAACAGGGTGGATTTGCCGCTGTTGGCCCGGCCGCATAATACGCAGCGCAATCCTTTGCGCAACAGATCGGCTTCTTCAGTTGCTTTAATCAATTTTCTGACCGTTTGCCTGAGGCAGGTCAGATCGGTTTTTATTTTTTTCCAGGAAACCGGTATCGATTCGTCAGGAAACTCCAGCGACGCCTGAATAAGCTCGAACATGTTTTTGACCGTCGACTTAAGCTCGCCGAGACGGTTGGAAACTTTTCCCTGCAGCTGGTTGAGCGCCACATCGGCTGCGTCATCAGACTGAGCCTGAACTATATCCAAAACACTCTGGGCCTGAAGAAGATCGATCCGGCCGTTGACAAAAGAACGGTAAGTAAATTCGCCGGGCAAAGCCAGTCTCGCGCCCTGCTGCAGAACAAGGTCCATGATCCGGCGTAATATCACCAGACCGCCATGACATGATATTTCCAGGCAATGCTGACGGGTATAAGTACGGGGGGCCTTCATTACCGTAACCATTACTTCGTCAAGGACAAGTCGTTCGGCTCGCCCTTTTTTAACTGCCGCGATCCTGCCGTAATGAACTGTATGGGAAGCAGCCTTTTTAAGACTTTTGCCGTTTGCCGGAATAAATATCCGATCGGCAATGGCCAGAGCCCTGGTGCCGGAAATCCTGATCACCCCCAAAGCAGCCGCTGCCGGAAAAGTGGCTACGGCAGCTATGGTGTCATTGATATTATAATCGCGTATGTTCATATTATTCCCGAGTTATACGTTATGAGTTATGAGTTATAAGTTACAAGTTGCATGTTACAAGTAAAATAGTCTATAGCCTGTGATCGATGGTCTATGGCAATTAGTCTATTTGAATACCGTATCTCTTACTATCGACTATCCCGAAGCTTCGTTCGGGACAGGTCTATTATCTTTTCCCACATTCATTTTTTACTTTTTACTTTTGCCTTTTTACTTGCTTGCGAAGCAAGCACCTTTTTGGCTTCGGCTACCAGAAAAAAGGACCCGGCTATGATAATCAGCGAATCTCGATCATACTCCTGTTCGGCCCGGGTCAGGGCCTGGGACAGCGAAGAAGCACAAAATGCGTCCTTTATATTGGTCCGGCTGATCAGTTCCCGGGCCGGCGCGCTGCGGGGATTGTCAAAAGGAGTAAATATTATTGTATTATAATCTATCTTATTTACCATATTTTTTACATCCTTGTCGCGGGAGGCACCGAACACCAGAATGACCCTGCGGCCGGGGAAATAGCGGCAAATCGTGTCGCCGAGAGCCGAAAAAGAAGAAGGATTATGAGCGATATCGGCTATTATCCGGGGATGCCGGGAAAGGGTTTCGAATCTTCCCTCGATAAAGCATTGTCTAAGTCCTTTTTTCCAGTCGGAAACAGCCGCGGGAAAACCGGCCCGGCTGCAAAGTATATTGAGACAGGCCAGAGCAAGAGAAGCATTTTCAACCTGGTGCATGCCGCGCATACCGATACATACATCTTTTATCAGCCGCCGGCCCCATACCCAGTCAAACAGCGTATAATCCGGTCTAAAGCGGATACGGCTGGGATAAAAATCACGGCCGGAAAAAAACAAAGGAGCCTTTACCTGCCTGGCCCTGGAACGTAATGCTTTTTCCGCACTTTTCTTTTGCAAAGCCGATACGACCGGGCATCCCGTCTTGATTATCCCGGCCTTTTCAAAAGCAATATCAGCCAAACGGCTGCCCAGGGCATGGGTATGATCATAACCTATATGAGTAATTACCGACACCAGCGGGCTGAGCACATTGGTGGCATCGAGCCTCCCTCCCATACCTGTTTCGATCACCGACAGGTCGGGCTTTACGTCCATGAAATATCGAAACGCCAGTGCCGTATATACTTCAAAAAAACTGTGCTGCCGGCCTAAACGCCTTTCCTCTCTATCCAGGACCGGCCGGAATTTTTCCAGTAAAGAGATCACCTGTTTCCGGGAAATCGAAACCGCCTTTAACCTTTTTGACGACCATCGTATTATCCTGATCCTTTCCCGGAAATCGAAAAAATGCGGCGACGTATACAGACCGGCAGCATGTCCTGAAGCAGCAAGCATCGAAGCGCAATAGGCGCTGACCGATCCTTTGCCTTTGGTCCCGGCCACATGCACTGCCGGCAATTCCCGGGGATTTATCTTCAACAGGGAAAAAAGATGCCGGACCCGTTCTAATTTTAAAGATCTTTTATAGTCAAAAGAAATCTTTTCGTAATTGATAAAAGAATCCAGATATTTTTGTGCGCTTTTATAATCCATCTTTATTAAGGAAATAGATCGAAAATACCCACCAGAGCATCAATGGCGGAAATGACGGATACCGGTGAATACCATGGAAAGACCCAGTTTGTCACACAGGGCGATCACTTCCTGATCCCTGATAGAACCGCCGGGCTGGATTGCCGCTTTGATCTTGTATTTTTTCATCAAGCGGATCGAGTCAGTATGGGGGAAAAAACCGTCTGAAGCAACTACCGCGCCCTGGGTAGATTTGACTGCTTTGCGTATAGCTATTTCCAGGGCACCGACCCGGGAAGGATGCCCCCCGCCGATGCCGATAGTGGCATTGTCTTTGGCCAGAACAATAGCATTGGAACGCACGAATTTGGCCGCTTTCCAGGCGAAAAGAAGATTGCGCATCTCTCGTTCAGTAGGCTTTCTTCTGGTGACCACGCTCAGCTTATTTTTATCGTAGGTAACAGTGTCATTGTTCTGCAGCAGATAACCGAAAACCGTCTTTCGTACATCCCGGCCGCGCGACACCTTCAATGAACCGGCTTCGATGATCCGCATGTTCTTTTTGGCCGAAAACAGCTTCAGCGCTTCTTTAGAATACTGAGGAGCTATCAGGCACTCTTTGAATTCGCTTTTGAGAATCGCCTCGGCGGTTTTTCCGTCGACTTTGCGGTTCAGACCGATGATTCCGCCAAAACTGGAAAGAGGATCGCATTTAAACGCTTTGCCATAGGCAACGTTCAATTTTTTGTCCGAAGCGATACCGCAGGGAGACACATGTTTTATGACCGCGGCTGTCGGCTCGCTGAAATCGGTAACGATAGCCAGGGCCGCGTCAAGATCGAGCATATTGTTATAGGAAAGAGGTTTACCCTGATGCTGGATAAATTCAATTGCCGGCCCGTCAGTGAGCTTGAACAACTGCGCTTTCTGGTGAGGATTTTCACCATAGCGCAGATCATTCACTTTTTCCAGATCCCAGGTTATCATTTCCCGGCCCTTGAGATAGCTGTAAATGGCCGAATCATACTCTTTAGTCAGGCGAAACACCTCGCCGGCCAGATTCTTCAGCGTTTCTTCCGAAATGAATCCTTTATTCTTTTCCATTTCGGAAATGATTTTCGAATATTGCTGCCAGGAACTGACACAGGCCACATTTTTAAAATTCTTGGCCCCGGACCGAAGCATCGAAGGACCGCCGATATCGATATATTCGATCATTTGATCGAAACTCACCTTTTCCTTAAGCATCTTACGGAACGGATAAAAATTTATGACCACCATATCAAACGGTTCGATGTTCAGATTTTTCAGTTCCTCCATATGAAGAGGATGCCGTTTATTGGCCAGAATGCCTCCGAATATCCGGGGGTGAAGAGTTTTGACCCGGCCGGAAAGGAATTCCGGGAAATCGGTGATATCCGCGACCTTTTTGGCTTTGATGTTGCTGTTGGAAAGCAGGGTGGCTGTCTTTCCCGTAGAAACAAACTCCACATTGAATTTCTGCAGTTTACGGGCGAAATCCACCACACCCTTCTTATCCCAGACACTTATAAGTACTCGTCTTATTTTTAACATGACTTATACATTGAATTTAATCTCGATAATATCGCCGTCCCGCATCAGATATTCTTTACCGACCTGGGCTACCAGGCCTTTGGCCCGGGCCTCAGCCATATTAAAGAAATTATCCAGCTGATCGCAATTTACCACATCGCCTTTGATGAACCCGCGGGCCAGATCGCTGTGGATACGGCCGGCGGCATCGACGATGGTATCGCCCTTTTTAACATCCCAGGCCCGGACTTCTTTTTTGCCTGCCGTATTAAAAAGAAGTGTTTCGGATTTGTCCAGAACGCCCCGGATCAGATCGTTCATGACCCCGGCTTCGGCCAGTCCCAGAGAAGGCTTGTAAGTCACAAAAGCCAGGGTTCTAAGCAGTTCCTTTTCCTCCGGAGAAAAAGGCTGGTCACAGAGCAATTGTTCCTGCTCCAGGATCTTCTGAGCTTTTTCCAGCAAAACCTTTTCTTTTTCGTCCGCGGTCTTGGTCAGACGTTTTTCTATTTTTTCCAGATCAATGAACACGTAATCGAATTTTTTGTCGGCAGCGAATACAACCGCTTCGGTCTTATCGAAATCCTGTTCGACAAATTCGACCGTAAAATTAGTGACCTTCTTGGGTTCGAATTTTTTTATCAGCTTTTCAAAGCATTCACACGAATACTTGTATTTACCAGGCTGGATATCCAGACCATATGTCGAGATCTTCATTCCTGGCTCTTAGCTGCTTTTGACTGTTCGATCACGGTCTGGGCGATTCGCGAGGGTACGATCTCGTAGTGTGAGAAACTCATTGAATAACTTCCCCGGCCACCGGTAACGGAACGCAGATTGGAAGCATAAGAAAACATTTCCGCCAGAGGTATCTGCGCTTTTACTGCTTCATTTTTCCCTTTCATCTCCATGCCCTGGACTCTTCCCCGCCGGGCATTTATATCGCCGGTCACCTGTCCCATGAAATCTTCCGGTACTACTATCTCCACCTCCATGATCGGTTCGATCAACACCGCATTGGCCTGCTCCAGGGCCTTTTTCAAAGCCATAGACCCGGCGATCTGAAACGACATATCGGAAGAATCCACCGGATGATAGGAACCGTCAAACAAAGTGACGCGGAGATCAGTGAGCGGGAATCCGGAAAGGAACCCGTCTTGCATCGCCTTGGCAATGCCTTTTTCCACTGACGGGATATAATTCCGCGGAATGGCTCCACCGACTATCTTATCGACGAATTCAAAATGCTTGCCTCTTTCCAGAGGCTCTAATTCTATCCACACATCACCGAACTGCCCGTGACCGCCGGTCTGTTTTTTATAGCGGCCCTGGACTTTCACTGATTTGGTGATCGTTTCTTTATAAGGCACCTTGGGTTTTCCCAGTTCCACATCAGCTCCGTATTTACGTTTCATCCTTTCGATGATCACCTGAAGATGCAACTCGCCCATACCGGAAAGGATCATTTCCTTGGTCTGAGTATCCCGCGACACCTTACAGGTAGGATCTTCGCTGGTCAGACGGGAAAGGGCCGTAGAGATCTTCTCTTCATCCTGGCGGGTCTTGGGTTTGACCGATGCCGAATAGGCCGGGATAGGGAATTCCATAGAAGCAAATTCAAGCTTGTCTTTCACGGAACGCAGCACATCCTCGGTCCTGGTATCTTTAAGTTTGGCCACCGCGCCGATCTCACCGCTGTAGATCTTTTCGGCAGCGATCTGCTGTTTACCCTGCAGTTTATATACCTGACCGAACTTTTCTTTATGGCCGCGGGTAACGTTATAGATATCGCTGTTGGAACAAAGGGTTCCCGAAAATACCCGGAAAAGATTAAGCTGGCCGATAAAAGGATCGATTATCGTCTTGAAAACCTGGGCGCAAAGAGGTTTGTCGGCATCGGCTTCAAGCTCGATCTCTTCGCCTTTTTCGTCTTTTACTTTACGGGGCAGGACTGCCGTCGAATCAGGCATTTCCTCTATCAAACATTCTAAAAGACCGTCTAACCCCATTGATTCGCTGACGCTTCCACCCAGTATCGGAAACAACTGGGAATTGATCACTGCTTTTTTCAGGGCACCCAGCATCTCTTCTTTTTCCAGAGTGCCGCTGTCAAGATATTTTTCCAGAAGAGAGTCGTCGCTTTCCGCCACGACCTCGACTATTTTCCCGTAAAGTTCGGGATTTTTATCTTTTTCGATTATCACATTGCTTACTTCTTTTCCCGATATCGAGCAGAAAGGAGTTGCTTTCTTGCTGAAAACCTCGTTGATCTCTTTTACTGCCTTATCGAAATCGGCATTATCTTTATCCAGGTCATTGATAAAAAACAGGCACG
>CAZVRU010000007.1:32963-41579 GCA_964629785.1 uncultured Planctomycetia bacterium | reverse complement strand
TTTTCCCGGCGCAAAACCTCCCAGGCCTTTTCCGTACCTACTTCGATGCCCTGCGCAGCATTGACCAGCAGCACGGCAAAATCAGCGGCCCGCACCGCGGCGATCATTTCACCGACAAAATCAAGATATCCGGGAGTATCGATTATCTGAAAAGAGATCCCTTTGTAGGAACCGTGCAGGAGGGAAATATTGACCGAACTCTTGCGTTCTTTTTCGTCGTCTTCGTAATCACTGACTGTGGTACCGTCTTCAACCGTGCCCAGACGGGTCACTGCGCCGCATTTAAAAAGCAATGCTTCGGCAAGCGAGGTCTTACCGGACTGAGCATGGCCGCATAAAACGAATGTTCTCTGTTTAGTCAAATCAGCACTCATTTTGGCCTCCTCGTCAAGAAAAGCTATTATATTAAAAATGGGCAGGCAAGTCAACCTCAGGCCGGCTTATTTTTGATCATTAAATATAACATTTTGATTTTCAAAATGTTATACACCCAAGTCAAAATCAGATTATACACATGGCATCGCCGAAAGAAAAAAATCGGAACTTCTTTTCCCGGGCAAAGGAATAGGCCTCCTGAATAAGCTTCAGGCCGGCAAAAGTAGAAATAAGGACAAGATTCGTGGAGCAGGGCGTATGAAAATTGGTAATGATAGCATCTACTATCCTGAATTTATATCCGGGATAGATATAAAGGCCAGTCTGGGAGACCTGGGCAGCGACCCGGAATCCCGGCTCTTTTTCCACTGCGGCCGATTCAAGGGTCCGTACCGATGTCGTTCCCACGGCAATGACCCTTCTCTTTTCCTGCCGGGCAGCGTTGATCGCGTCAGCTGCCTGCCGGTCCAGTTCAAACAGTTCCTCTCTCATGTCATGATCGCGGATGTCCTCTGTTTTGACCGGCCGAAAAGTGGGAAGCCCGCAATGCAGGGTAACATAGACGATCTGAACCCCTTTTTCCCTGAGTGCGGATAAAAGTTCCGGCGTAAAATGAAATCCGGCAGTGGGCGCGGCAATGGCTCCGCTTTTTCTGGCATAGACGGTCTGGTAACGGTCTGCGTCATCTACTTCTTTTTTTATGTAGGGCGGAGCCGGTACTTTTCCGTATTTATCGAGCAGAGGAAAGATCTCGGGCGGGCTGAACTGGATGACCCTTCCCCCCTGGGCAGTACGTTCGATGACCCTGGCCGAAAAAGAATCATCCGGGGAAAAAAACAGCGTATCGCCCGGTCTGGCCTTTTTGCCCGGTTTGACCAGTACTTCCCATGATCCCCGGCCTTTATCCCGCAATAATAACACTTCCAGACAGCCGCCGGTCGGCCGGCGAGCTTTCAGCCTGGCCCTGATCACTTTTGTATCGTTGATGACCAGCACATCCCCGGGCCGGAACAGGGAAACAATATCTCTGAAGACCATCTCCCGGAAAGTGGCAGCGGCGCGGTCAACCACCAGAAGGCGGGACTGAGGTCTTTCCGGCAAAGGCTCCTGGGCAATAAGTTCGGCCGGGATATCATAGTTATAATTTGTCAGACTGAAAATATCTTTGTCCATTACAAATAAGGCGTATGGTTCAGGGCGTAGAATTTGCCGGAGAATAAGTTTTCAGGGTGGTTTTCAACTCTTCTCCGGAAAGACAGGTGATCCCCAGTTTATGGGCCCAGGTGATCAGACCCTGGTCAGAAGTGGCCAGGAAGGCGTTCAATTCTTTAGCCAGAAGGACCAGATCGAAATCTTCTTTGCTGTCGATTATCCCTTCCCGCAAAGCAATACGATATTCATTGCGCAGGGTTTTGATCAATTCCTCTTCGCCGGTTTTGCCGGCCATTCTTTTGCGGGCATGTTTTTCGGCGATACGCAGGCCTTTATTGATCCGGGCCCGCATTTCTTCGATAAATTCGTAAAGAAAAATAGCCGGGAGAGGCGCTTCATATTTTGCCGGCGGTTTTCGTTCGATAAGCACGAATTTATCGGTAATATGCTTTATATTTATGAATTTCATCAGCTCTTCACAGATCGAAGGCGGCATATAGCATACCAGATTGCTGGTTTCGGACAGTTGTTCGAGGAAAGAGTTCAGAGCCTCTTCCGGCGTTTTACCGAATAAAAAACGGCAATCGGGATTGATGAAAATATTGGTGTCCAGCACTATTTTTATCTTACGCGTTTTCATTGTCCTATTATTCTATGCCAAAATACTGTTAAATCAATGATTATCTTGCCCGGAGCGGCGCCGCTCTTTATCCGGGTTATTTGGCGATCGAGCTTAATATTTCGCCGATCAGATCCTCCATGGTCACAATCCCCAGGGCTTTTCTGCCTTTCATCACCACCGCGATATTCTCTTTTTTATATTTAAGCGTAGTAAATACCCCATACAGCTTCTGGTTGGATCCGACATGGGTTATCGGCCGGATATGCGCGTGCCAGTCCTTTTCTTCCTCATAAAAAAGATCGAAAATATTGAGATACCCGACGATCTCCTTGTTACGAAACACAGGGTAACGGGTAAACCCGCGGTCACGGGCGATCTCCAGGATACGCTCGCGGGAATCAGTATAGTCTATACCCGTTATCCTCGGCAAGAGCACGCAGACTTCCTTTAACCTGGTCTCTCCGAAATCGAATACGTCTTCGATGGCCTCTTTCTCGCCCCGTTCCAGGATCCCTTCCCGTTCAATCTCTTTGATCAAGACCATGATTTCTTCTTTGCGCACGAAAAAAGAGCGTTTCCTGGTCTTGCCTACTATCCGGCGTACCAGCCAGAGAGAAACGATCTCGATAATATCGACCAGAGGGGCAAGGATTATCTCCAGCACGCGGTAAAACTGGGCAATGGCAATTCCCAGTTCCTCACGGTAATACCGCCCCACGTTCTTGGGAACAAGTTCGGCAAAAATAACGATAAGCGGGGTATAAAGGCAGGTGATCCATATATTACTGTGAGTCACGCCCAGGTTGATGAGCAGTGAAGTAGCCAGAACCGTACTGACGACAACCGAGATGTTGGTGCCGACCAGGGCTGTGGCCAGAAACCGTTCCGGTTTCAGCATCAGACGGTAAGCGAACTGGGAATTCTTATTCTTATCGCGCAGGGAACGCACTTTTATCAGACTGGAAGAGATAAAAGCTATTTCACTGGCGACAAATACGCACTGAAGGACAATAAACACCAGAGATCCGAATAAATAAAGAAATATCATCGTTTAACCTTGATCGTCACCGACAATATCCGGCGCACCGTAACCCGTTCGACAACAAAAGTGACATTTTTATACGCGATCTTTTCCCGGGAATGCGGCAGACGTTCCAGGCGGGAAAGAATAAATCCGGCCAGAGTGTCCTCTTCCTCGGGAAGGTCCAGATCACATTCTATATTCAGTGTTTTTATGGGGATCTTACCGTAAACCCGCCATTTATCGGTATCTATTTCTTCGATCATCTTGTGCGGTATTTCGAACTCGTCATAGATCTCGCCGAAGATCTCTTCTTCGATATCTTCCAGAGTAACGATACCGGATGTGCCGCCGTATTCGTCAAGCACTACGGCGATATGCTCCCTTTTTTCCAGAAAATACTTCAGAAGATCATCGATCTTTTTGCTTTCGGGAATGAATACAGGCTGACGGAGGAATGTCTTCCAGTTTTTTTCGAAATTCAAAAATACGTCTTTAGCGTAAAGGATGCCGGTGATATTATCCAGCGAACCTTTGAACACCGGAAATTTGGAATGCATACTGCGCCGCAAAACCGCTTCGACCTCCTCCTGGGATGCTTCTTCGTCTATACCCTCGGTCTCTACCCGGGGAGTTATGATCTCGCTGGCCTGCGTATCTTTGAACTCCAGAACATAACTGATCATCTCTTCTTCGGCTTCGGTGATGGTACCCATTTCCCTTCCCAGAAGCAGGGCGGTTTTCAGGCCTTCCTCGTTGAAAGGAGCCCGCTCTCGTATAAATACCTTGCTGACCTTTTCCACGACCTTATTGAAGCCGCGCAGCAAAGGATAAAAGATCCTGGCCAGAACGAGCAATACCGGACCGAACAAAAGGGATAACTTCTCGGAAGAATTGATGGCCAGGGTCTTGGGAAATATCTCGCCCAGCAGCAGGATCAATATCCCGGAAAAAACAATGGCTATCAGCAGGCCTCTTTCGCCCCAGAGACGCAACGATAAAAAGGTGATCAAAGAAGTAAAAGCGATATTGACCAGCATATTGCCGAAAACGATCACTGTAAGAAAAAGACTGGGCTGGCGAAAAATGCGGTTCAACCGCTTGGCCTGAGGATATTTTTCCTTCAGCCGGCTGAAACGGCTGCGGGAAAGAGAAAAAAGCGCGGTTTCCGCCGAGGAAAAAAATGCCGAGCAGACAACCAGAATGATCAGGAAAAAAATATTAAGGGCCATTGCTCACACAGGATAGATTTTCGGTGGGATCTCTCATTTTTAGTAATTATAGCAACTAACGCCGGTCCTGTAAAGCTGCCTCGGAAAAATACGTCTTTTCCGAGGCAATCTCTCCCCCCGGCCGGCCCCGATACCGGCCTAAAATAAAAAACCTTGACAAAATAAAGGTTTTTGGCATAATTATGGTCTAATTACATAAGGAGGAAAATAACTATGGGTCGCTACAAACGGGAAATGAAGAAAATTCACGCCAAAAAAGTGCGTAAAGCCAAAGAGTCGGTCCGCGCTTTTGTCAAAGGCGAAAAATCATACGAAGATCTGTCGCAGCTTTCCAAAAAACTGCTTTGCAAAAGAAGAAAGCAGGAAGTTAAACCATCCCAGTCTTAAAGACTTATCCGGCCTGTTCTTCCGGCAATTGCACCTTAACCCCGATAACGGTTAAACCATGCTCTGGATGTGAAAGGGAATTTTTCCGGTATTTTACCTTTTTTGCAGGGAAAACCTAACGGCAAAAGTACTTTTACCAGCTTATGGCCGGGCAGGCCAAGCAAGCGGCCTATTTTTTCCGCGCGCTGTTCGAGCCGCAGCCAGCCGTCGATCCATACGGAAGAATATCCCAGAGCAGTTATGGCCAGCAACATATTCTCGGTTGCCGCAGAGCAATCCTCTGTCTGAAAAGAATATCCTTCATATACCGGTCCCGGATCACGGTCGACAACACAGACGATCATTGCCCGGGCCTGGTTCATGGCCGGCATGGTATGCAGAGAACCGATCTGCCGGAGAAGTTCGCGATCGTCGACTATTATAAACTGAGTGGTCTGGGCGTTCTTTCCCGAAGGAGCCTTTAAACCGGCTTTTACTATTTTTTCCAGATCGCTCCTGGGCACAGGGCTATCGGAAAATCCGCCTCTGTAACTATGGCGTTTCTCAATCGCTTCCCATATATCCATCAAGGCCTCCTTGCTTACAGTCCCAGAACACTGTTTATGTAATATACCAGCCGGTCAGTGATCTCTTTGGGCAGATTGACGAATTCCGCACCTATTTCGTAACGGTCATTGTGTCCCTGCCGGCTCACCCAGACCACTTTTACCAGGGCTGCGAATGAAAAAGAAAGTCTGGATAAAGTAAGCCGTATTTCCAGCAAAGAGTCGTGGGCAATAAATTCATTGGATAAAAACCGTATGCCGCCCAGGCTCATGTCCCGGGTAAAAAAATCGAACATTTCCGGTTTTTTGATTACCTGGTAGGTTATTTCTGCTTCTTCGGGAATACGGACATATTGCCGGCGTTCACGCATTCATTTCGCCTTTCCCTGAATAAGCTGTTTTAAGATCATTATACACCAAAAACAGCTCTTTGCCAGAACGGCTGGGACCACAGCCTCTACCGGATCTACTGAAACAGCCCGGGCAGGATATCGATCTAAAGGAAAATATTATTGCAGGGTCATCAAGACAACGATATCGTCACAGGTATAATCGGTACCATCCGGGCCCCGGGACAAAAGTACAGGCGGAGCCCAGCAACTTGCCCCGAATATATCCTCGTCATCAGGACAATTACGGTGAGAGCAGCGGGCATAATCAGGGTCATAGCGATAAGCATTTCGCCATACATCCTCGGCCCCGTTTGAATCGATATACGGTCCGTCCCAGGCAGCCAGATCGCTTTGTTCCCAGGCACAGGCAGTCCCGCCTCCGGCAGGTATGCCTAAAGGCGGCCTTGATACCAGTCCGGCCCAGGTACTGTTCAGATTTATCTCGGGATTGGCAGAAGAAAATGCCGGACAGCCATTAGGGAACTTTCCTGTATCGGCGTATAAAGCGGCAATCGCTGCTTTTAAAGCTTTCAGATCGGCCTGGGTCTTGGCTACCCGGCTCTTTTCTATAGCCTTAAAAGCATTGGGGGCGATAATCGCTGCAAGTATGGCGATAATAGCGATCACCACGATAAGTTCGATCAAAGTGAAACCCGGCCTGCGTCGGAAAACATATTTTAAGGACATAACAATTTTTATTATAGCACATTAATAAAAATATGCCAGGAAAGCCGGGGCAAAAAAGAAACCCGCCTGTGCCTGGATCTGCCTGCAGCTGGCAGGGCAACAGCGGGTCTTACGCGACCAGGGCAGTTTATGGTCATGCCCGGGACATCATACCGCTTATCCAGAGTTACGTTCTGCTCCGGATATTTTTCCCTTTAACTTTTTTATACAGACAATGCCGCGGCCCGGAAACATATCCGGCTTCTTCTGCTTCCTGGCGCAATTCTTTCATCTCTTCCCGGCATTCCCGGCCGCTCATCACTTTTTCTGCGGCCAGCATATCGAATATCACTTTCTGAATTTCCAGCTGGGTGTTCAATTGCTTTTCCCAGGAGACATTCTTATGTCTTTTCATTGTCCTCTACCACCTCTTTGTGGAACCTCAACTTCATCATACTCCTCCCTACCAGGCTGTCAATGCCCAAATATGCCAGTAACTACAAGGGGAATTATAATTATCGAAATCGGTGAAGTTAAAAGGGCTGGTGGCGGGGAGTGGACTTGAACCACCGACGCAACGGGTATGAGCCGTTTGCTCTACCAGCCTGAGCTACCCCGCCAAAGTAGGATAATTATACCATCCCATTTCAAAAAATAAACCCTTAAATTCTACCTCATAATACCTCTTCCCCCTCTCTACCCTCTACCCTCTACTCTCTACTCGCTACTCTTTAATTTTTTTGTTATAATATCCCTGCCATGAGAAAATTCACCTGCATCTTTATTTTTATTTTCTGTTTCTGCGGCTGCGCCCAGCTCGGCTATTTAAAAGATCCTTTGACCTCTATTGCCAATTTCCACCAGGTCGACGAACAACTCTGGCGGGGCGGGCAGCCCGGTCCGGAAGGGCTGAAAGAGCTTGAAGACAAAGGTATAAAAACCATCATCAGCTTCTGCGGAGAAGAATCTGAATCCGGGATCCAGGAAAAAGAAACTGCCGAATCAATGGGAATGAATTTCTATAATCTACCCCTGAGCGTTTACCAGCGGCCTTCTGACGAGATCGTACTTTCCTTCCTGGATATCGTGCTCACTCCCGATAACCAGCCGGTGTTTGTCCATTGCAGCAGCGGCCGGGACAGGACCGGGGCAATGGTTGCCGTATACCGCATTCTGGTCTATGACTGGACTATAAAACAAGCCTATCAGGAAGCAAAAAAATACGGATTCTGGCCTTATCACGGAACAGGCGAATTACATAAAATGATCCACCAGATAAAAGACAAACCGGTTTATTTTGAAAAAGCACGGGAGATGCTGAATGAAAAAAACCACTAAACTGCTTTTACTTTTTTCCCTGGCCTGCCTGATAAGCACGCCGGCTTATGCTTATTCTGCCCGGCATCACCTTATCGAAATGGGAAAAAACGCCGGACAGATGATCGGCGCGCCGCTGGAAGGAATTTTTATCAACGGCCCGCAAAATATCAAAAAAGCTTATACTTATGAAGTATGGGAACGTGAAGACCAGCAAAAACGCGGCCTTTTGCGCTACAAATTATTCGCTTTATGGCGGACGCCGGGCGAAGAGGCCAAAGGTATAATCGAAGGGGTCGTGGAAAGCGTAAAAGCCGGCGGAAGTTTGCTTAAAAATCTCCTTTCTATTTTCTTCAGCGATTAATCATTGAAATACAGATAGATACAATAGCTATCTTTTGTTTATTCCTTTACCCTTTTTATCTAACTATGCTATAATTAAAGTAGGGGTAATATATAGGTGATGTTATGAGTACAGAGAAAATGATCGTCTACAGTGTGATTTTGATGCTGGCTTTTACTCTTAATGTCTATACACAGGAAAACAAAGCCCGACCTGCTTCCCTGTCCGATATAACCATGGCCCCGACCCCGGCAGTAAAATACGATATCACCCTGCCTGATTCACTCAAAACCGGCTATGAACAGCGGTCCTTTCTCCATATGATCAACACTGCTTATGCTGCTCCTTCGGACATTAGCGAAGACAAGGATTATCTGCGCCGGGAATGGAAAGAATTCCTGGGCATGGACGTGTTTATGCCTTATTTCAAGGCTCAGGAAGTAGAAGACTGGGTCAAGGAAAAAGCCCACATTAATTTTTTCAAAATACGGGGTGAACCGAAACTGCGCAAAAATCAGATCCAGTATAAATTTCAGGTAAAATTCTGAAAACAGTAAAAAAAAC
>CAZVRU010000007.1:21136-32953 GCA_964629785.1 uncultured Planctomycetia bacterium | reverse complement strand
ATCTTTTTCGCTTAAAAATAACAGGCCTGGCCCGCAAAAAACTCAGCCTTTGAATATGATCCACAAAAGAACGGCGATCACTGTTCCGGAAAGGATATAAAAATCGTTGAAATAAAAAAAATCGCCGAGCTTCTGGGTGGGAGAAACACGGGGCTTTTCCAGATTGAATTTCCTCTGAATATCGTCTTTAATAGTGAATATCTCGGCTTTGCGGAAGCGCAAAAATTCGCCGGCCACTTTATAGTGAGGCAGTTCTCCCCGCCGGGTCATCTCGATGACCTCTTTTTCCGAAAGACCGAGAATGGTCGAAGCCTCACGGGTAGTAAGAAGTTTTTCTCTGATGTTTCCTATCTGTTCTGGGCGACCCATAATTCCACTTCTCTCCGGTCAAAAATAAAATCACCGCCTTCTTTCTGGGCGGGTAGTTTCCCGGTACTGACCCATTCCATGATCTTGGAAGATTCGACCGAAAGATAATCGGCCAGTTCGGGAAGCGAAAAACGCTCTCCTTTCATCTTCAGGTGACCGTTAAGCACTGCCCCTTCTTCGATGGATAGCTTGACCGTTTCTATATCTCCGATCACATTGGCAGTAGCGGTAAGGGTTACTGTTTTGGTCGACTTCATTTTGCCTTTTACCAGGCCGGAAATGATAATATCCTCCCCCTCTATATCGGCGACGACCACAGCGCTTTCTCCCACCACCAGTCTTCCTTTGGCCTGCAGCGACCCTTCGAACCTGCCGTTTATCCGCAGATTTACCGGATCGGAAAAAACCATGGTTCCCTGCATACTGGCGTTTACGTCGAGAAACTTATCGTCTTCTCTTCTTTTGGCCATCAAACATCCCTCCTTTGATTCATTTCATCTGGTCTAATTTCTTTTCCAGCGGTTTTAAGAAATAAAGAGTTATAAAAGCAAGACCGGTAGCGATAATAGCCCCGGAAAAAAAACCGCAACCCACAGCCAGCCCGAGAGAGGCGCTCAGCCACACGCTGGCAGCGGTAGTCAGGCCGTGCACTTCCTGAGCGCTCCTGATGATCGTTCCCGCTCCTAAAAAACCTATACCGGTCACTACACCGGCAGCTATACGCCCCGGATCAAGCGGCACATCGCCTTTATACAGATCGTGCATATAAAGCGACACCAGCATTATCAGGCAGGAACCGCTGGCCACCAGAATATGAGTGCGCAGACCGGCGCTGCGTCCTTTTTTTTCCCGTTCGAAACCGATGATCCCGCCGAGCAAAAAAGCAACTGTCAGTCGAACTATAATGCTGGTCATGGAAAGCATATCAATCAATCTCCGGCCTGTAAAGACAGGCTGCTGCTCGATTTTTTATTATTATACAGGTAAAAGGCCAGGCCTGCAACCATTGCCGCATTATCGGCCGTAAATTCCGGAACCGGTAAAAGTACCTGTATTTTATGGTTTTTTCCTGCTTTTTCCATGAGTTCCCGGAACCGGCGGTTGGCAGTGACCCCTCCCCCGCAGACAATGCGCTTTACCTTGTGAGCCAGGGCTGCTTCACATACTGTATCTACCAGAGTGCGCACTACCGTTTCCTGAAAAGAAGATATGACCTGAACTGTGGTTTTTTTGTCAAGCCGCCCTTTTTTCTCCAATTCCATCTTTTTATAGATAAGAGCTGTCTTGATGCCGCTGAAACTGAAATCGTATTTAATGCGCGGGCAGTTAAAGGAAAAACTATCCTTATATTTACCGCGAAACATCCTGTCAATATATACTCCTCCCGGGTAGCCCAGGCCGAAAGCCCTGGCCACTTTATCGAAACTCTCCCCGCAGGCGTCGTCTCTGGTCTTGCCGATAATACGTATCGAATCGAAATCCTTTACCAGGAATATCTCGGTATGGCCTCCCGAAACGATCAGACCGATAAAGGGGAAAGAAAAGGAAAGGCGGTTGTTGAGAAAGGGAGCATAACAATGGGCATGAAGATGGTTGATGCCGAGAAAAGGTTTGTCCAGAGAGAGACTCAAAGCTTTGGCAAAATTAAGTCCGACCAGAAGGGCTCCGATAAGCCCCGGTTTCGAAGTAACGCCTATGCAGCCGATGCGGCGGGTAGATATACCGGCCAGGCTCAGGGCGCGGCTGAAAACTTTATCGATGAATTTTACGTGATTACGGGTGGCTATTTCCGGGATAATGCCGCCGTATTTTCTGTGATATTTCAGGGATGAAACCGTGACATTGGAAAGAACTTTCCTCCCCTTTACGACCGCGCACGATGTCTCGTCACAGGATGTTTCGATCCCCAGAACATACATAGATCACTGCTGTGGTGGAGAGAGCACCATCAGCCCTTTGATCAGGTCTACCGCCCGCAACAGCTGATAATCCCTGGAATAATCGAATTCCTCTTCCTTGTTATTCTCTATTTCCTTGAAGACATCTTCCCGGGGAGATTCTTCATCAGCCACTTCTTTGGTGACCACGATATCCGGTTCGACGCCGATCTCATGAATACTTTTCCCTTCCGGCGTGTAATATTTAGCGGTGGTCAAACGCAGAGCAGAACCGTCGCTTAAAGGTATAACGCTCTGCACCGAAGCTTTGCCGAAACTTTTTTCTCCCAGCAATACGGCCCTTTTATTTTCCCGCAAAGCCGCGGCAACGATCTCGCTGCCCGAGGCACTGCCCCCGTTGATCAGAACGACCATCGGCATATCGATATATTTTTTCGGTGAAGGCAGGGACTTATAAAAAATGGTTTCACCGTCACGCGATTTCGTGGATACTACTATTTTTCCGTCTTCCAGGAATTTACTGGCCACTTCTATGGCCGACACCAGCAGGCCCCCGGGATTATTGCGCAGATCGAGAATTATCGCCTGCAGATCCTCTTTATCGATTTTTTTCAGTTCGCTGGACAGATCGCGGGCCGTATTCTCCCTGAATTCGGCAAGTTTTACATAGCCTATGCCGTCGGTAAGTATCTGGGCCCGGCGGATATCCCTGATCTTGATGATATCGCGGACAATGGGCACGTCTTTAAGCAGTCTTTCTTTTTCCCGAAAAATAGTGATCGTGATCTCTGTGCCGGGATCGCCGCGCATCTTTTTGACCGCCTCATTAAGGGTGATCCCTTTGGTTACCTCTCCTTCTATCTTTACGATAACGTCGCCCGGCTTCAATCCGGCTTTATAGGCCGGCGTTTCCTCGATAGGAGAAACGATGGTCAGCACGCCTTCACGAAGGGTTATCTCTATGCCCAGGCCGCCGAACTTTCCTTCGGTTTCCACCAGAAGATCTTTATATTCGTCCGGTTCCAAAAACTGGCTGTAGGAATCGAGCGAACGGGCCACTCCGGCCAAAGCGCCGTAAATAAGGTCCTTGAACTCTTTATCCTCGACATATTTCTGCTGGATAAGAGCCAATGACTCTCCGAACAGATCGAGTTCTTTATATACCGAATCGACTTTACTTTTTTCCGCCGTATCCAGACCGGCAGCATAACAGACCGTTGCAAAAAAACCGACACCGACAATCAGACTGATCAGCGTTTTCCTCATTCTGTCCCCCTTTTTTGCGCGATACTTTTTTCCATCATTTCTTTGACTACTTTGGGATTGGCTTTTCCTTTCGTCTTTTTCATAACACATCCGACCAGAAACATAACTGCCTGATTTTTACCGGCACAATAATCATCCACCGGTTTGGGATTTTCGTCAATAACTTCCTGCACAAAACGGGAAAGGTCTGCCTCCCGGGAAACCTGGGCCAGGCCTTCTTTTTCTATCAGGGCGTCGATATCCTCACCGCTGACAACGGCCCGGGATAATATCTTTTTGGCGCCCAGGTTATTGATCTTTGCTTCGGAAAAATAGCGCACGATCTTTACGAACTGCTCCGGCGATATTTTCACGTCGCTGAATCCGTTTTCCAGCGTATTGACCACTTCCAGAAAAGGGCCGAGAAGCAGGTTAGCGTTCTTCTTGGCCTCTTTGTATAAGCGGCAGCCTTCCTCGAAGAAATCAGCCAGCCAGCGGTCGGAAATAAGCACCTCCACTTCATTCTCGCTCAACTGATATTCTTTTAAAAATCGTTTTCCTTTGGCCAGAGGCAATTCACCGATCAGGCCGCGCTGTTCGTCGATCGATCTCTTTTCTACGGTAAAATTAACCAGATCCGGTTCGGGAAAATAACGATAATCATGGGATTCTTCTTTACTGCGCATCACGCGGCTTTTCCGGCCGGCCTCGTCCCAGAGACGTGTTTCCTGGAATACAGTACCTTTGCCGGATAAAACTTCGGCCTGACGTTTTTCCTCATATTCCAGGGCATCTTTGACCCCCCGGAAGGAATTCATGTTTTTCAGTTCCACCTTGGTGCCGAACTCTTTTTGTCCGCGGGGCTTTAAGGAAATGTTGGCGTCGCAGCGCAGGAAACCTTTTTCCATATCGCAGCTTGAGGCGCCGATATACTGAACAATGCGTTTAAGCTGCGTCAGATACTGAAAAGCCTCTTCCGGACTGGTGATATCCGGACAGCTGACGATCTCCAGAAGAGGTATACCGCAGCGGTTCAGATCGACCAGCGAATATCCTTCCCGATGGATAAGTTTCCCGGCATCCTCTTCCATGTGGGCCCGGGTGATCCCGATCTTCTTTCCCGACGGGATCTCGACAAACCCGTTTTCCGCCAGAGGAAGTTCGAACTGGGAGATCTGATATCCCTTGGGAAGATCGGGATAATAATAATTTTTACGCTCAAAGTATATGACCTCGTTGATTTTGCAATTCAAAGCCTGCCCCACCCTGACCGACAACTCCAGAGCTCTGCGGTTCAGCACCGGCAACACCCCCGGATATCCGCAGCATACCGGACAGATATTGGTATTGGGCGGACAGTTGAATTCGGTAGAACAGGAGCAGAAGATCTTGCTCTGAGTGGCAAGCTGCACATGTACTTCCAGACCGATAACCGTATCGAATAATTCAGCCATTGAATGCATCCGGTATTTTTTTATGATATTCGGTATTCTGCTGATACGTATACCCTGCCCTGATCAGACTTTCTTCGTCAAACGGCCGGCCGATAAGCTGGCAGCCTATAGGCAGTCCGGCTGAAGAAAAACCGCAGGGAAAAGAAACGCCGGGCAGACCGGCAAGATTGGTCGAAATAGTATAAATGTCGGATAAGTACATACTTAAAGGATCATCGGACTTTTCCCCCTGCCGGAAAGCAGTCGTGGGAGAAGTAGGAGTAAGGATCACATCTACTTTCTCAAAGGCCTGTTCAAAATCTTTTTTTATCAGAGTACGGACTTTCAGGGCCCGCAGGTAATAGGCGTCGTAATAACCGCTGGATAAGCTGTAGGTGCCGAGAAAGATCCTGCGTTTGGCTTCGGCCCCGAATCCGGCGCCTTTGGTCTTGCGGTAAAGACCGATCAGGTTGTCAGAAGAAAACCGCAGACCGTATTTTATTCCGTCGAAGCGCTGCAGATTGGAACTGGCCTCGGAACAGGCTACGATATAATAGGTGGCCACCGCATATTCGGTATGGGGCAGCGATATTTCCACGGTCACCGCTCCCTGGTCTTTAAATACGGCAATAGCTTTATCTATTGCTTTTTTTACCTCGGGATTTAATCCTTGCCGGTAATACTGGGAAGGAAGACCGATGCGCATGCCTTTTACGTTCTTTTCCAGAGCCCTGGTAAAATCAGGGACCGGCTGGCCGGAACTGGTCGAATCAGCAGAATCACGGCCGCAGATCATATTGAGCAAGCAAGCGCTGTCCACGAAATCAGTGGTGAACGGCCCTATCTGATCGAGACTGGACCCGAAAGCCACCAGTCCATAACGGGAAATCCGGCCATAGGTCGGCTTGAATCCCACGACCCCGCAAAAAGAAGCCGGCTGACGGATAGAACCGCCGGTGTCCGAACCCAGAGCGCAGGGCACCAGGCGGGCCGCGACTGCCGCGGCCGAACCTCCGCTGGAACCGCCGGGTACATATTCCGTGTTCCAGGGATTTTTTGTGGCTCCATAACAGGAATTCTCGGTCGATGAACCGAAGGCAAACTCATCCATATTGGTGGTACCGACAATCACCATCCCGGCCTGTTTAAGACGGCTGATGACTGTGGCGTCATAGGCCGAAACATGCCCTTTAAGTATCTTTGAAGCGCAGGTGATCTCTTTACCCTCGATACAGATATTATCTTTTATGGCTATGGGTACACCGCCCAGAGGAGAACTGCCCTGACCGATTATCGGCTTATCATAAAGAGACACAAAACTCTTCAATGACTGATCGAGAGAAGCGATACGGTCATGGAAAAACCCGGCCGTGTCCGAAGCACTGCTTTCGCCATTCTTTATGCGACGGCCCAGCTCAGAGGCAGTATGTAGATAAAACGATCTCATTCTATGACTTTAGGAATTTTGAAAAAACCATCGGATTCCGAGGGGGCATTTTTAAGTATCGCCTCACGGGCCGGCGAAACCCGGACATCATCTTCTCTCAGGGCATTGTCCTGAGAAAAAATACCACGGTAAGGAGAGATTCCTTCGACGTCCAATTCCCTGAGCTTATCGACGTAATCGATGATCTGGGAAAGCTGCTCTCCCAAAAATCCTTTTTCTTCTTCGCTTACTTCGACCCGGGCAAGATTTGAGATATATTCTACGATTTTTTTATCGATCATTATCAGAATGTATTTCAGGCGGGCTGTTATATCCGTGCCGGACTGCGACGCCTTTATCAGCTTTGTCTATAAAAACCATTGATGTTAATTATATACAAAGAGCGCCTGCGGCACAAGCAAAAATACAGGCTCCCCGATCTTCGCCCCTCCTGCCTGAAATACGGCATACGAAAAGAAAAAACAGGAATAATCCGTGTTTTTCTCTCTACTCTCTACTCGCTACTAGCTACTTATGCGGATTACATGGACCTGAACTTGCCTTTGAACAGGGTCAACTCCAGAAACGCCTGTAACCGCCGGGAGCGGCTGGGATGGCGCAGTTTTTTAAGGGCCTTGGCCTCGATCTGCCTGATCCTTTCTCTGGTGACCTTGAAAATATTGCCGACTTCTTCCAGGGTCTTGGGAGTGCCGTCATCCAGACCGAAACGCAGACCGAGTATATTTTTTTCCCGCTCGGTAAGGCTGTCCATGGCCTGGACCAGTTCCTCGCGCAGCATGGAATAAACAGTGGCATTGGCCGGAGATATGGCTTTCTTATCCTCGATAAAATCGCCGAAATAAGTATCCCCGTCATCGCCGATAGGCGTATGAATGGATATCGGCTGCTGGGATACTTTAAGGATGTCTTTTATCTTCGACATCGGCATCTTCAACTCTTTGGACAGTTCATCAGGAGACGGCTCCCGGCCCTTTTCCTGAACGAAAAGGCGGGATATCCTGATTATTTTATTGATCGTTTCGGTCATATGGACCGGGATACGGATGGTCCGGGCCTGATCGGCGATAGCCCTGGTAATAGCCTGTCTTATCCACCAGGTAGCATAGGTGGAAAATTTATATCCCCGCTTATACTCGAACTTTTCCACGGCCTTGATCAAGCCGATATTGCCTTCCTGAATAAGATCAAGAAAAGAAAGACCGCGGTTCACGTATTTTTTGGCGATACTGACCACCAGCCTGAGATTAGCCTCGACCAGAGATTTTTTTGCCCGGTTATATGAATTCTGCTTCTCCAGAATCGCTTTAAACCGTTTTTTAGGATCTTTCTCCTCATCGTCAGAGCTCACCACTTTCCTGGCCAGCACTCTGTTCTCCCGTTTAACTTTATTCTTTAACTTATTGTCCCGGGACCGCTTCGTCTTTCTTTCGTTACGGTCGATCTGGCGGACCACTCCTTTCATCTGGTCGATGATCATCTCCACCAGACTGATAGTAAAATTAAACTTGTGCAGCAAAGCTTTCTGAGAAGCGATGCGTTTTATATGCACCAGTTTATTGTAAAGTTTTTTGATCCTGAGGACTTCGCGCTCTTTATTTTTCACTTCGCCTTTGACATAATCATCGGGGTTAAGGGACCCGTCGATCAGCTGCCGGCAGACATCGAGGTAGACCTCTTTGGCCAGGGGGGTAGCGTAGATTATCTCTCTCAGATCGCTTTCCCGATCCTCGATCTCCTTGGCCAGTTTTATTTCTTCTTCTCTGGTAAGCAGCGGTATCTGCCCCATTTGTTTGAGGTACATCTTGACCGGATCATCGACCGGCAAAACCTCGCTCTGGGGCTTACGCTTCTGTTTTTCCGACTCCCATTCCTCGACCTCGCTCTGTTCAAGTACCCGGATCTTTTCTTTGTCCAGTTGCTCAAAGATTTTATCCATGGCTTTGGCACTGACGATCTCTTCGGAAAGAAAATGGTTTATCTCATCATAGGTCAAATATCCTTTCTTCTTTCCCAAATCGACCAGCTGCTCTATATTTCTCTCCAGAACTCGTGCTTTAACCATGTTTTTACCTCTCTGTTTTAAAATAATCTGTATCTATTTAAGCAATTCATTCAACCTTTGCGCCAATTCACCCGCTTTTTGCGTATCCTTGCGCGTTTCCGCGTCTTTCAGTTCCTTAATCAGCTGTGCCTTTTTTTCTTTGATCCGTTTACCGCGTAATTTTATGATGTGAGCGCGGAGCAGATCCTTGTTCAGAGGAACTTCTTCTTCGATAAGAAGTTCGGAAAAAAAACGCGATATCTCCTGATCATTTGTACGGCTCAGCAAAGCCGGGATCGACCATTCCCGGTCGGACTTAAAATTACTGAAAAGAAAAACCGCTGTTCTTCTGGCCAGAGGATGGGAAAAATCGTTTTCCGCCAGATTTTTGGCGATCAGATCCATCGCTTTGGCGCTGTTCAGCATGAATTGCAGCACTCTTTTTTCAGTTATCGGCACCGGTTCTCCGGCTATTGCCGCGATCCGCGAAGCAACTCTTTTTTTATTTTTGCGCAGATCCCGCAATTCCAGCAGCAAAACTTCTTCCCGGATACCCAGATAAGAAGAAAGACGTTTTATATACTCGAATTTTTCCACCTCGCTGGAGATCTTGTCGATCGTCGAAAGCATCTCCTGGGCGATCCGGGTCTTACCCTCGATAGTAGTACGATCGATCGAAAGGCTGAGCACTCCGGTTTTATAATCGAAAAAATCGATCCGCTTCTTGATCAAAGAGCGAAAGGCATCGGCCCCCTCCTGCCGCACCAGCGAATCAGGATCGTGACCGGCCGGTAAATTGACAATCCCGATGCGCAATCCCTGCTCAAGTAAAAGGTCCAGAGCCCTTACATTTGCCGACTGCCCGGCAGTGTCGGCATCGTAGACCAGCACCACTTCCCGGGCATAGCGTTTTATAAGACGTATCTGTTCAGACGTAAGCGCCGTACCGGAAGATGCGACAATATTTTTAATCCCCCGGGAAAAAGGAAATATCATATCCAGATACCCCTCCACCACTATGGCGTATCCCTGCCGGCTGATCTCGTCCCTGGCAAAATTCAGCCCGTATAACTGCTCCCGTTTACTGTAAAGAGGGTTTTCCAGAGAATTGATATATTTGGGAGCATTTTTCTGGTCCCTGAACAACCGGGCGCCGAAGCCGATGATCCGGGAACGAACATCGAAAATAGGGAACATGATCCGGTCCCAGAACAGGTCGCGATATCCGCCGCTGCTGCGCGGAGTGACCAGCGAAGCTTTTTCCAGTACTGCCAGACGAACATCTTTTTTACGCATATATTCCGACAGGGGAAGAGAGGAAAGCGAACAGCCTATTTTGAACTGATCGATGATATCATCGCTGATCTCCCGTCGCCGCAGATAATCCCGGGCAGCCTGGGCCTGAGGTAAAGTTTTAAGATTACGCGCGTAAAATAAAGCCGCTTCTTTAACTGCCTCATAAAGAAAATCTTTGATCTTCTCACGGGGAGATTCCTGCTGAAAAGGTATTTTCATGCCCAGCCGGGCAGCCAGAGCCTCTACTGCTTCGACAAAAGTTATTTTTTCATAGAGCATCAAAAAATGGATCGCCCCTCCTCCTTCGCCGCATCCGAAACAATGAAAGATCTGTTTCTGCGGACTGACGATAAAAGAAGGCGTTTTTTCCGCATGAAAAGGGCATACCGCCTTGAAATTACGTCCGGTTTTTTTCAAGGGGATATAACCGGAAATCACCTCAATGATATCGGTTCGAGCCTGTACTTCGTCGATAAACTGCTGAGGGATCATTTATGAGAAAACCTTTTGAATCCGGAAAATTCAAGTATATCAAGAGCCCCTTTTGATTCCAGATGATCAAGCATGCAATTGACCCCCAGACTGTCTGAGGCGATATGCGAAGCCACGATCACATTGATATTGGTCTCTTTACATTTTTTGTAATGCTCCTCAGACTGATGCATGGCAATGATCGTATCGATCCCCTGAGCCGATAATTTATCGTATATCGACACCGGTCCTTCGGTCCCGCCGGTAAATTCGATATGCACCCGGCTGACCCGGGATTTTTTACTGCCGACAAAGATCCGGGGGGGATTATTGTGCAGAGCAGCGTCTTTATATTCGGGAACCTCCATAAGCAGATCGATAATACTGCCTACAGTACCGGGTTTTTCCTTTTCGATGAGCTTTTCGATATAGCGATAAGCAAGATTATCGCAGGGCGTATGCATAGAGAGAAAATTTATTTTCAGCAAGCGGGCAAAATCAATGGCCCGCTGATGATTAGCGCCCGATACCCGGCGTTCTACCTCACCTTTGCGCCGGGCCAGCATATTTTCGGCAACGCTCAGCGAAACCCCCAGTCCGGAAAAAACATCGGTCTGCAGGTCCATTACTTCATAAAAATTAGCATAAGCCTTTCCCTGGGGATGATGTGAAATAACCGCATCGATGGCCACCCCTTTTTCTTTAAGCCGGTCAGCCAGGAGAAGCTCTGATCCGTCAACATCTATTCCCACCAGTACAGACTTTACTTCGCTGTTCAGGTCGCCCCATAAAAAACGCGTATCACTGAACGGATTAGTCAGGCTGTCGCGGTCGAAAAGCTCTTTTTCCTTATCGGCAAGGCCGGCAAATTCTTCCTGCCTGGCTTTCAGTAAAGCAGCCAGGGCCTCGCTGCCGCGCGGGTCCGCTTCACTCCCCTTTTTTACTATCTCGTCGTACAGTGTCTTTAATTTCATAATAATCGACGACCTCCTTGTTTTCGACTGCATCAGGCCGTATTTTGCCGTACCCTTTGTACAGCATCATATACATCAGCGGTGCATGATTTTTGAATACCCGCTCAGACAGGCTGCCGGAAAACAACTTGCTCTGGACAGGAGCAATAGAGTACCCGAACACCAGTACGCTTATCAGCAACATCGAACGGACTATTGCGATGCTCACCGCAGCCCAGCGCTGAGCCGGACCGGGATTATCCGGCTGATGTACCAGAAAAACAACCAGCTTGCGGATAACGAAAAAGACTATCAATATCGCCGTCAGCAGGACCCAGAAAGAAAGAAAATGAACATAATCCTGCCTTAAAGCGCTTTCAAACCGTTTTAAAAAAAAAGGATAGTACTGAAAAGTAAAAAAAGTAGCGATGACGACAGCACATCCCTGTATAATCTCACTGATCAAGCCGTATTTTACTGCAGCATAAAGGGCTTTGAAAATGAGGACAAAAGACACCAGGTCTATGAGCTTGAAATAACGAAAAAAATCCATCAATTAAGACTGTAACTACATTATATTTATAAGGTTAGCTTAGTATATAACATATATGCCTGTAAATGTCAAGAAAGCGCTTACATTTTTAAAAAAACCGGAAAAACCCCC
>CAZVRU010000007.1:12175-21126 GCA_964629785.1 uncultured Planctomycetia bacterium | reverse complement strand
TAAAGGGATTTCGTCCGGCATTCCGGCCCGGCCCGGCCGGGCCGGAAAAAAAGACACTATGGCGCAACAGCCAGCGAAAGCCGCTGAAACCGCGCTGTCAAAAGGAAGAAAAGATGATCATTTGACTTTTAAGAGGATATATGCTATTAAAGATATACAAGTAGAAGCGAAAAAGACCGACTTATGAAAAAAGATATCGAACAACTGCAGACCGAACTGGAAAAAGCGCGTTCCCAGCTCTACATCTTCTATGAACTCACTCAGGCCATGAGAACCTCTCTGCGTCTGGATGAAGTCACCTATATCATACTCACCGGACTTACTGCCCATCACGGTCTGGGCTTTAACCGGGCAGTATTGTTTTTCGTCGACGAAAATAAAAAAAACATAAAAGGCTTCATGGGAATAGGGCCGATGGATTCTTCCGACGCCAATACTATATGGAAGGCTATCGAAAACCAGAGGATGGATCTCTACGCTCTGATCCGCGATTATCACCGTATAAAAAAAGAGGCGGTCAAACCAAAGTTCATGGAATTCACCCGCAGCCTGGAATTTCCTCTTAATGATACTTCCGGCCTTATCTGCGATGTCCTCTACGAGGTGATCCCTCTTCATATCAATATCGAAGAAAGCAGCGGAGAAAAATATAACAACGACCCCCTGGTAAAAAACCTGGGACTGAAAGAATTCATCATTGCTCCGCTCTGGTCAAAAGATAATCCTCTGGGAGCGATCGTGGTGGACAATAGCATAACCAACAAACCGATAAGCGATGAGACGATAAAGATCTTCACCATGTTCATCAACCAGGCCGCGGCAGCGATCGAGAACTCGAAGATCTTCGAAAATACCCTGGCCCGGGCCCATACCGACCCTCTCACCGGGCTCTGGAATTACGGTTACTTTCAATATAAACTGGACGAAGAACTGATGAAAGCCAAAAATCAGACCTATCCTCTGGCGGTCATCATGCTCGATATCGACGACTTTAAAAAATTCAACGATACTTACGGCCATCAGTCCGGCGACAGCGCCCTGATGGCACTGTCCAAAGTACTTCAGGATAATTCACGCAAGATAGATATTATCGCCCGCTACGGCGGAGAAGAATTCGCCCTGATACTTCCTCATACCAGCAAAGAAGAAGCCTGGCATATTGCCGAACGGATGCGGACTGCCGCCGAAAGCGCTAAAATCGAAGCCAACAATCTGACCATCAGTCTGGGAATATCCTGCTTTGATAACGATGCCGCACAAAAAGAAGAGTTGGTCAAAAAAGCGGATCTGGCCCTTTACCGGGCAAAGCGGGAAGGAAAAAACCGGACTATTTCAGCGTAGCTTCCTCTTCGGCGAATTTCACCGACACGATCTTGGACACGCCTTTTTCCTGCATGGTAACCCCGTAAAGCACGTCAGCCATACCCATTGTCTTCTTGTTATGAGTAATGACCACGAACTGGGAATGGTGAGCAAAATCCCTGAGGATCTGATTGAAGCGGTCGACATTGGCTTCGTCCAGGGGAGCATCGATCTCGTCCAGAACGCAGAGAGGCGAAGGCCGTACCTGAAAAATAGAAAAGATCAGGGCCGTGGCCGTAAGCGCCTTTTCTCCTCCCGAAAGCAGGGAAACATTCTGCAGTTTTTTGCCCGGCGGCTGCACTTCGATCTCCACTCCCGACTCAAGTATATTATCTTCATCGAGTAATACCAGTTCGGCCCTGCCCCCGTTGAAAAGATAGCGGAAATTCTTCTTGAACTCCTCGCTGATCCGGGTAAACACATCCATGAATATCTGACGGGAAGTACGATTTATCTTCTGGATGGCTTTTTTCAATTCTTCCTTGGAAGTGACAAGATCGTTGCGCTGTTCGGTAAGAAAAGTAAAACGTTTATTGAGCTCTTCGAATTCCTCGATGGCTACCAGATTCACTTCTCCCAGAGAAACAAGCCTTTTCTTCAGTTTATCACGCGACTCTGTCAACTCCTCCAGAGGTTCTTCGACCCCGGATTCTTCTCCTTTATAATCGATATGGTAGACCTGCTGAAGATAATCTTTTATTTTACTCTTTTCATACTCTACTTCCTGCATCTTCAGCTTTTTCTCATAGATCAGGCCACGGATCTCCTCTATTTTTTTCTCGTCACCCTGGAGATTGCCGAGAAGCTGCTCCCGTTCCTCGAATACTACCTGTTCAGCCTGCCGCAGTTTATCCTTTTCTTCCGAGAGCGAAGCAATCTCCTTTTTCTCGGCTTCGATCTTTTCTTTCAAGGAATCATTTTCTCCGGTCAGCTCGATTATTTTCTGACTGTGCTCTTCTCTTTCCTTGCCGAGACGCTCTTTATTCCTGTAAAAACTGTTTCTATCCTCTTCGCTGATCAAAATACGCCTCAACAGAGCGTCTTTCTGATCTTTAAGCGCCGCAGCCTCAGTCTCTTTTTTGGTACTGTCTACTTCCGCGGCCTGAAACCGGTCGCTGATAGAGGCCAATGTATTCTGGGCCTGTTCCAGAGCGGCCTTTAAACTGATCAACCGGCTGTCGGCCTGGGAAAAATCGTTTTCCATGGTCTGCTTTTTTCCCTCGGCCTCTTTAAGCTGGCTGTCGTTTTCAGCGATCTCGGTCTGCAGCAGTTCGAGCTCTTCTTTCACCCGGGAAAATTCCTGTTCCAGATTCTCTTTTTCCTGCACTTTACGGCCCAGTTTCTTGTCTAATTCCGACAGCGTATCCTGCAGTTGTTCGGCTTTCGTTTTAAAGGATGTCTCTTTTTCTTCGGCAGCAACAGCCTGACGTGTTTTTTCGGCTATATCCTGGGACAAAAGCGTCATCTTGTCTTCCAGTTCCGACTCTTCGAACAATACTGCCTTGGCTTCCACTTCCGCCACATATAAAGTGCGGCCATCCTGCTGATCGGTAGTCACTTTGGCATCTTTGAGCGATACGATAAGTTTGTTCACCTGGGAAGGAAAAGCATCAAAAATAAGTTTTATTTTCTGCGTGGAAGAAATACCGCCGTACTTGACCCGCAGATCTTTAAGCAATTCATAATGGGAACGCAATTCGATCAGCTGTTTTTCTTTTTCTTCCCGTTCTTTATGCAGCGTCTCCCGGGCCCGGGCATGCACCCTGATCTCTTCGTTTATCAGGTCCCGTTCCTGTTTTACACGGGAAAATTCCTGTTCCAGGCTTTCGGTTTCCTGCTGGACAGACTGAAAAAGCTGTTGTCTTTCCAGGAAAAAAGCATTAAGTTTTTCGTTATCGAGAAGCAGCCGCTTGCGGCGCCCCTGCATGTTGCGCACCTGGGCCTGGATCTCGACCAGATCGTTATTCAGCGTTGCCCTGGTCATCTCGCCGGTGAGGATCCCTTCTTTCTTTTCCCCTATCTGACCGCGTATATCCTTGATCTGAGCAGTGATCTCCTCCTGTTCCCGGCGCAGCGAACTTATTTCTCCGGTCAGGCGCTGCAGGTCGTTCTCCAGAGTGACGATCATCTCTTTTTCCTCATGCAGACGCTTGGCCTGAAATTCTATTTTAGTCTCCAGCTCTTTCTGCTCTTCGCCGATATTTTCGATACGGGCAGTACTTTCCTCCATACGCTGGTTATTTATACCGATGGTATTATCATAAAGTTCGATATGGGAATGCAAAGCGATGATCCGGGAAGACACTTCTTCCAGCGAGGTTCGCATCTCCCGGAGCTTTTGATTGCTGTTATCGATCTTTTCCCGAAGCGAGGTCATACCTTCTTCCTGACCGGATTCCTGTTGCTTAAAGGAATTCAGCTCTTCCAGCAAAAGGTCCATACTCTTTTCCAGCCGGCTGATCTGAAGAAAAGCTACTTTTTCCTCGATCCGCACCAGGGCCTCTTCCACTTCTTTATATTTTTTAGCCTTGGCCACCTGCCGTTCCAGATAACGGATCTGGCGTTGTACTTCGGTAATTATATCTTCCAGACGGGTCAGATTCTGCTCAGTCTCTTCCAGACGCCGCAAAGTCTCTCTTTTGCGTTCTTTATACTTGACGATACCCGAGGCCTCATCGAAAATAAGCCTTTTTTCTTCCGGCTTATAGCTTAAAAAAACCTCGATCTTACCCTGCTCCACAAAAGAATAGGTCGATTCGCCTACACCGGTGCCCATGAACAGGGTCTGTATGTCTTTGAGGCGCACCTGATTTTTATTCATGTAATATTCGCTCTCTCCCGAACGGTACAGTTTCCGGCTCACGGCTACTTCTTTATAGTCGATGGGGAGATAATTGTCTTCATTGGAAAAAGTCAGCGTGACTTCGCAGTAATTGAGGGCGGGATGGTTGGCAGTCCCGTTGAAAATGATATCTTCCATTTTCGAACCGCGCAACGATTTGGGCCGTTGTTCGCCGAGGGCCCATTTTATAGCGTCGAAAACATTACTTTTGCCGCAGCCGTTAGGCCCGACTACCACCGTAATGCCCGGTTCGAAAGTTAAAGACGTTTTATCGGGGAAAGATTTAAAACCGTATACATCTAACGATTTTAAATACATGGGGCAGAGGTCCTCACTGTTTGGCCGCCTGTTTTAATTCCTTTATCAGTTGCGGGATGACCTTGAACAGATCTCCTACGATACCAAAATTAGCCACTTTAAAAATAGGGGCCTCGGGATCTTTGTTGATGGCCACGATGATCCTGGCAGACTGCATTCCCACAAGATGCTGGATCTGCCCGGAAATACCGCAGGCAACGTATATCTTAGGGGCCACAGTCCTGCCGGTCTGGCCGACCTGATGCGAGTATGGTATCCAGCCGCTGTCTACTGCGGCGCGCGACGCGCCCACGGCACCGCCCAGCTCAGCAGCCAGCTCTTCGATCAATTTGAAGTTTTCCGGCGAGCCAAGGCCCCGGCCTCCGGAAACTATGATGTCGGCATCGGCCAGATTTACTTTATAGGCCTGTTCTTTGATAAATTCGACGAATTTTACCCGGTCATCAAAAAAATCGTCCTGGAACTTCTCTTCGATCAGCTCTTTCTTGCGGGAAGCATCCGGTTCGGCCTCTTTCATAACTTTGTGCCGGACCGTAGCCATCTGAGGACGATGATCCGGCGTAATGATCTGGGCCATGATATTCCCGCCGAAAGCCGGCCTGGTCTGGACCAGAAGGCGCGAATCCTTATCGATATGCAATCCGGTGCAATCCGCAGTCAGACCGGTATGCACCTTTACGGCGATCCGCGACACCAGGGACCGGCCGGTAGTGGTCGCCCCGGCCAGAATTATCTCCGGTTTATATTTCTTGACCAGATGAACTATGACATTGGAATAATTTTCCGCGGTATAATGTTCAAGCCGCAAATCGTCGATGGCGATAACCGTATCGGCCCCCCGCTGAAAGACCTGCGGCAGTTTATCTTTAAGTTTATAGCCGGGATAAACAGCAACGACTTTGCTCTTCAGGTCAGAAGCCAATTCCCGCGCCTTTCCCAGGAGTTCGAAAGAAACTCCGGCAATGGCCCCGCATTCTTCTTCGATAAATACCCAGACGTTCTTATAACCGGTAAGATCTTTGACCGGACGTTCTTTTTTACTGATAGTAATAGCATCGAACTTGCAGGCATCTTTACAGGCACCGCACAAAGTACACTTGCCGGGATCGATCACCGCGATCTTATTGACTATAGTGACGGCCCCGAAAGGGCAGGCCCCTACACATAAGCCGCATCCCACGCATTTTTTCTTATCTACGGTTATTCCCGACTTGCTCATAACAGATGTTTTCTTAATTCACCGGCCAGAGATCTGGCTGTCTGCTCCGGTTCGCCTTCGAATATCTTCCCTTTTTCGCGGGGCGGCGGAGTAAAGATCTTCACCACCTGGGTCGGCGACCCCTGCAATCCTATTTCTTCTTCGCTCAGACCGATCTTATCGTGTGTCCAGACGTCGATCGCCTGTTTTTTTGCTTTCATTTTGCCGCGCAAAGAAGGCAGACGCGGCTCATTTATCTCTTTGACCACTGTGATCAAAGACGGCAGACAAAGGTCGATTATCTCCACCCCTTCTTCCAGCAAACGTTCCACCCGGATCGTTTTTTTATTTTCATCGATCGAATCGATCTTGCGCACATAAGTAGCCTGGGGAATATTGAGAAAAGTGGCAATACCCGGACCGACCTGGGCAGTATCTCCGTCCGAAGCCTGCTTGCCGCAGATCACCAGGTCATAATCCCCTATTTTTTCAATGGTTTTGGCCAGGATCAGGCTTGTCGACCAGGTATCGGACCCGGCATAAGCGCGGTCCGAAAGATGTATGGCATTATCGATCCCCAGGGATATCGCTTCCCGCAAAGCCTGTTCGGCCTGAGGCGGCCCCATGGTGATCACCGTAGTCTCTGCCGAAAAACGTTCTTTAAGGCGCACTGCCTCTTCGATGGCATAGGCGTCAAAGGGATTGATGATCGAGGCCACACCGTCACGAATAAGCGTATTGGTCTCGGGATTGATCGAAACCTCGGTGGTTTCGGGGACCTGTTTGATGCAAACAACTATTTTCATGATATTTTTCTCTATTTTATCTTACTGATAATTGTATCACAGCAGTGCCTGATCCGCCACTATAAAGCACTTATCCCGAACAAAAAGCTTCTCAATAGACTACTATAAATCTCCGAAATGTCAAGCCGGCAGACAGAACAAAAGACGATTTAAACCGGTTTCCGGCAATTCAAACCGCAGAGCTGTCGTTCATCCGAGTGTTTTACCGGTCAAAGACAGAAGGGCCTGAAGATATTTCTCCCTGGTCCGGGAAACTATGTCAGGGGGAAGTTCGGGGGCAGGCGGATTTTTATCCCAACCTATGGATATCAGATAATCACGCACGAACTGTTTATCGAAACTGAACTGCGGTTCTCCCGGTCTATACGTACCCTGAGGCCAGAACCGCGAAGAATCAGGCGTCAAAATCTCGTCGATCAGGATCACCTTGCCGTCGATTATCCCGAACTCGAATTTAGTATCGGCAATGATAATGCCCTTTGTCTCGGCATAGACAGCCGCTTTTTTATAAATAGCGATACTTTTATCCCGGACCTGCTCGAAAACATCATCGCCTACCAGACGACGTGCTTCAGATTCGCTTATATTCTCGTCGTGCCCGGAATCAGCCTTATAGGAAGGGGTAAAAACAGGCTGATCAAGCTTATCTGCCTCAGCCAGACCCGAAGGAAGGGTAATACCGCAAACAGTGCCTTTTTCTTTATATTCGGCAAACCCCGATCCGGCCAGATATCCGCGCACTATACATTCGATCTTAAGCGGCTTTACTTTCCTGACCAGCATGAACCTGTCTTTAAGCATCGGTTTATACGGGGAAAGGGATACCGGCAGATCATCAAGAGAAACGCCGATAAGATGATTTTCAATGATGTCTTTTGTATATTCAAACCAGAACAGGGAAAGCAGCGTAAGGATCCGGCCTTTATCCGGGATCGGGGTAGGCAGCACCGAATCGAAACAGGAGATCCGGTCAGTGGCCACGATCAGCAGACATCCATCAAGTGTATAGATATCTCTGACCTTACCCTGCTTGAGCAGATCGATTTCCTTTAATCCGGTATTATACACGGCCTCAGTCATCATTTTTGAATTTATGAGGAGCGATAACTTCGCCCAGGCGGGATTTAGCTTCGGAAAGAGATTTTTTCTGAGAAGCAAGCTCTTCGAAAAATACCGAAGGAACATTTTCTTTTGTCTTGTAGATCTTCTCGATGCGGTCTATTTTTTCCAGATTGGCTTTGACCCGAAGACTGAACTGCTGAAGATACTGCTCTTCGCTGTATTCCTTGTTCAGCAATTGTCTGAACAGTTTTTTAAGGTCATCGTATTCGGGAATATAGCCCAGCGGGGTCTTTATGGCCTTTACCTCGCCGTGTACCCGCAATTCCATCCATCTCAGCCAGACATGTTTATCTTCTTTGCTGTTGAGAAATTTACCCTGTTCGTCCCGCAAAAAGTAGTTCACGGCAAAGATCGGCGGAGTTTTTTCGAATTTTTTGCCGAACTCAAGATGCATGCCGACATATTTACTGAGTGGGATAGATAAAAAATCAAGATTGGAAAAAGGGTTGAGTACCCGCTCCCCTTCCCTGTCCAGAGTGGCAAAGGTCACTTCCGACTCCAGAGAAGCTCCTTTGGTCACCACACCATGAACCCAGTTAAAACTCTCGCATACCGGGAACCAGGCCGAAGAATCGCGCCCGCCGTAAATAATCCCCGAGACTTCGACCCCCTGAGGATCATTCAACGCCTGGTCGCAATTTGCCAGAGCTTTTAACGATATGGTATAACGGGCATTTTTATGGGCATAGGGTAATTTATTCCCTTGTTCGTCCTTTTTATCCGGGGTCCACTCTCCGCAAAAAGTATATCCTTTTGAAGGCTGAGGACGTCCGTCACCAAGCCAGCGCGGCACGCCTTTATCGGTTACCAGTATATTGGTAAGAATAACTTCTCCCGGAGTGGTCACTGCTTCCCAGATCAAGGGATCGTCCTGGCTGTTGATATCCTGGATAATACCGAACACCCCTTCTTCCACGTTGACGGCCCGCAATGATCCGTTTATCTCCCGCAGATAAGCGATGTCGTCACCGACGATCCTTTCGCCGGGAACCATAGCCGTAGAGGTCTTGCCGCAGGCGCTGGGAAAAGCTCCGGTAAAATATGTCTTTCTTTTTCCCTGCCGGCCATTGATCGCCATAACGAACATGTGTTCGGCCAGCCATCCTTCTCGTGAGGCCTTCTGTATTGCCAGGCGCAGGGCCGGCTTTTTCAGACCCACGGTATTTCCGGCATACTGGGTATTGACACTGTATACCGTATTTTCAGTCAGGTCTATGTATATCCTTCTTTTGTCGACATCGGAACTTACGCCGTTTTTCAATGCTCCGGCGCTGTGAAAAAATTTAAAAAAATCCTGCGGTGA
>CAZVRU010000007.1:0-12165 GCA_964629785.1 uncultured Planctomycetia bacterium | reverse complement strand
GGTGACTGTCTTTTAAAAGACTGATAAGCGCTGCGATAAAGGATCTTTTCCGAATGGGCTACATAATACGAATCGGTTATCTGCAGGGCAGGAATGGAAAAAGGCGAATCGAGCGGTCCCAGACCGAAAAAAGCTACAATCATTTCCCGGCCCTTCATTATATTCCTGAAATATCCCAGAACCTCATCCAGACCTTTTTTTCTGTCGATACTGTTTACCTGGCTGTCCAGTTTCTGGTCGGGCGTGAGCAGATATCTGGTCGCTTTTTTATCCCGGGCCTGGTCGTTGGCACTGTCATAATGAATAGTATGACCGGCCGTAGCTAAAGCTTTTTCTTCACCCGTAGCCAGGGCCCGGCTGCGGATGTGATCCCAGTCATCTTTGCTGTCGCTACAGACAAAAATACTTGCCGGATCGCACAACAGCACAGCCTCTTCGATAAACTTCAGGATACGCGGATTATCCAGCTGTTCCAGTTTGGCCAGATTGGCTTTATCGCATTTAGTTGTGATCGCTTTATTCATCTCTTTCTCCGCTTGCCCGTAAACACGCCATATTGCCCATATAATAACAAGCCCGGCGGCTTACCCCTCATCTTCTTGTATTATTATAGGGAATCACTTACCCAATGCAAGCAAAAATGCCCGGCAGGCCTAAAAAAATGCTCCGGGAAACATCTCCCGGAGCATCAGGGCCATCTTAGGCTAAATTACATAAATGTTTAACCGTCAAAATCTTGCCAATAAACCTCAGCGGTCTACAGCTTGATCTCAACCTGCCAGCGGGCAAACAGGGCATCGTCCTTTTCCTCGGCATAATATCCCTCGGGATGAAAGAAATCCAGAAGGATATGGCTGGACACGTTCTCGTTAAACTTATAATTGATCTGGAGCTGAGGGTTCCAGCCGCGCTCTTTGTTCGACCAGGAATAGCCGGCGCTGTCGCGCAGGGTATTTTCGTTGGCCCGCAGGTAATTACAGTTGGCCATCACGGTCATTTTTTCCGTGGGCCTGAGGGTGACCCCCAGACGAAACAACTGGGTATTGGTCCAGTAGCCGATACTTTTTTCCGGCGTCAATATATAGGCATAAGCTTCGCTCAGGTAAGGCCAGCGGGAAAAAAGCGGGTCCCAGCTTTCATCCTTTGAGGTGGCCGGATCGTCACCGGAAAGATATACTCCGCCCATTGTAAAAGTCGGTGACCATAATACGTCCTTCATGTCATAATCGAAGAAAAGATATCCGCCTGTACCCCGGCGGTCCTGTTCGCCGTATTCGCCGTACTGCACGGCAGCTTCGCTGCGCATGGTAAACGGTTCGAAAGCATACACCAGCCGGGCACCGATAGTATTCAATTTGGTCTTGGGCGACGATTTTTCTTCTTTATATATGTAGTAAGTATCATAACTGAGATCTTCGTTGTAAATATGTTTTCCGTAAATACCCAGGGCTTCTTCTTTCTGTTCGACCAGGCTGCGGTGAAGATCGTTGATCACCGGCAGACGCCGGTCCTTGGGATCCTGGCGGATAAAAAATATATCCCAGTCGCTGTTATCGAGGTCCAGAGTTCCTTTTACGGCATTAAAATAAATGGTCCGTGAACCGTCCAGAGGAGTACCGTCGATCATCAAAAACCCTTCTCCGTACACCAGGTTTTGCCGGCCGATCCTCAGGTTAAAAGGAGCATCGAAGACATTTTTCACATCGACATAAAGATTATCGAACACATATTCATTGATATCGAAATTGGTGCTGGGATAGGCATAGGCCTTGCATTCGCCGGTGACCTTGGAATAAAGGGACAGATCATCGGAAAACTTATATTTCCCCCAGACACTGGTCTTGAAACGAAAATAATTCTGATTGGTGCCGCTGCTGTTCTCGAGATCGAACAGATTTTTGTTGTATTCCTGCCTGATCCTTTCGTAAAATCCGTATTCGAACTGATCGTCGGCTGCCAGCACTGTACCGCACAGGCACAGCATAAGAAAAACCAACATTACTCGCATAAAAAACCTCCTTTCATCCGCCTCTTTCGCCTTATAATCATATCTATCGTTACCCCCTCGTCATAATTTTCTAAAGTTCATACAATTGTTTATCGTCAAGCACCGCGAACCCCTGTTTTTCCACTGTGCCCTTGTGGGCCGCGTAATCATCGACTTCCACGCAGAATACCGCCTGTTTTTTCGATTCGATGACAAAAGCCGTGGCATCGAGGATATTGATATTTTCTTTGGAGAAAACCTTGGTCAATTCATAAAGTCCGCCCGGACGATCGTTTATAAGCACGGCCAGAACGTCTTTCAAAGCGCAGGCAAATCCCTTTTCAGCCAGGGTCAGATATGCTTTCTGCGGATCATCTATCAACAGTTTCATCAGACCGAACTCGCCGCGGTCCTGAATGGTCAAAGCCCGGATATTGACTTTAGCCTTAAACAGTTCTTCGGCTACTTTTTCCACCCGGCCCGGTCTGTTCTCCACGAATACCGTTAACTGTTTGGCCATATTTTCCTCCTTATAATTTAGCGCGGTCATCGACGACCCGCTTTGATTTCAGCTCGAATACCGGCAGACTGCCCGGTTCATGCAGTTCGATGACCGGGTTGAGTACTATCGAAGCTTTGATCTTTTCTTTAATAGTGCTTTTCAGTTTATCCAAAGCCGATACCGAACCGGCAAAAAGCTTGGAATATATCTCGACCCTGACCACCATCCGGTCCAGAGCTCCTTTTTTATCCAGATAGATCTGATAATTAGTGCCCACTTCGGGTATCTTCATCAATACTTCTTCTATCTGGGAAGGAAAGACATTCACGCCGTTGACGATCAGCATATCATCGGACCGGCCGGTGATCCGCGAAATGCGGCGCACAGTACGGCCGCAGGCGCAGGAACCGGGGATTATCGAGGCCAGATCGCGTGAACGGTAGCGCAACAGCGGCGTTGCCTGCCGGCGCAGAGGAGTAAATACCAGTTCCCCTTCTTCTCCTTCTTTCCGGGCTTCTCCGCTTTCCGGATCTATTACTTCCAATATATAACAATCCTCCCAGACATGCATTCCCTGTTTATGTACACATTCGAAGGCCACACCCGGCCCGCTCAATTCGCTCATTCCGTAAGAATTATAGACATCGATGGAAAACATCTCTTCGATACGCTTGCGGGTATTTTCCGAATAAGGTTCGGCTCCCAGAAAAGCTTTTTTCAAAGAAAGGTTGGAGCGTTTGACCTTGAATTCATCGAGTTTCGAATAGACATGAAGCATATAACTGGGCGTGGCATGGACCACTGTACTATGAAAATCCTGCATCAGCTGAAGCTGACGGGCTGTATTGCCCGAACCGGAAGGGATGACCAGCATCCCCACTTTTTCCGCGCCGTAATGCAGGCCCAGACCGCCGGTGAACAGGCCGTAAGAAATCATGTTCTGAAACACATCCTGTTCTGTCGCTCCGGCAGCCACGATACACCGGGCTACCATGTCGGCCCAGGATTCGATATCGTCTCTGGTATGATAGATGACCGTGGGGGTTCCGGTGGTACCGCTGGAAGCATGCAGGCGCACTACCTGAGACCTGTCCACAGCCAGAAGTCCTGTCGGATATGATTCACGCAGATCGTCTTTGCCGGTAAAAGGTATTTTTTTCAGATCGTCCAGAGAAACGATGTCGTCAGCCGATCTTATACCTGTTTTGCTCAACCTTTTTTTATAAAAGGGCGTGTTCAGAGCGCTGGCCACAGTCTGTTTAAGCAGTTTCAACTGCAGTTTTTCCAATGACGGCCGGTCTATCGTCTCCATTTCCTTACGCCAGAATTCAACAGACATCACAAACTCCTTCCGGTGCCTTCGGCACAAGTAAAAAGTTAAAAGTAAAAAGGATAACGTGCAGAAAAAGATATCCGATCAATTCGCACTAATTTACATTTTCCATTGACATCCGTTTTACCCTTCATCCTTTAACCTTTATCCTTGCCAACATCAAAAATCGAGCATCGCTGTTTTCGCTTGTATTATTAAAGGCTCTCGATTTCCTTTTTGCCGACCACGTTTATTTTATTTTTCGCCAGGACCTCTATGGCCTTATCAGGATCATCGAACCGGAAAACCAGCAAGGCCTTGTCCGAATGACGCTCGACGAATCCGTACATATATTCGACATTCATGTTCCTGTCCATAAGTATCTTCAGTACCCTGGCCAGTCCGCCCGGCTCATCAGGGACTTCCACGGCCACTATTTCGGTAAGCGTAGCCACAAAACCGCTTTCCTTGAGCACTTCCAGGGCGATGACCGGCTTATCGGTAACCATGCGCAGAACGCCGAAATCCTCGCTTTCGGCAATAGTAAGAGCTCTGATATTTATTCCATTATTGCCGAGCAGAGAACAGGCATCATGCAGACGGCCTTTTCTGTTCTCTAAAAATACCGAGATCTGGGTGATTTTCATATAATACCTCCCTGCTATCTATATGTTCCGTTTATCGATAACTCTTTTAGCCTTACCCTGACTTCGTTCGATAGACCTGGGTTCGACCAGTTTAACGCTGACCACTATACCCAGTACCGATTCGATCTCTCTTTTTATCTTTTCGCTGATAGCCCGTAACTGCTTTACTTCGTCAGAAAAGAATTTCTCTTCGACCTCCACCTGAACTTCCAGATCGTCCAGTCCGCCTGATTTGCGGTCGACCACCAGCTGATAATGCGGCTGGGTCTCTTCGATGTTAAGCAGTACATGTTCTATCTGCGAGGGGAAGACATTGATGCCGCGGATGATGATCATGTCGTCGGTACGCCCTTTGACCTTGCTGATCCGGGGTGATGTTCTGCCGCATTTGCATTTCTCTTCGCTCAAAGTGACGATATCCCTGGTGCAATAACGCAGTAAGGGCATGCCTTTTTTGGTCAGGGTAGTGATGACCAGCATGCCGTCCTGACCGGGCTTGACCGGCTTTTCGGTTTGGGGATCGAGTATTTCAGGATAGAACACGTCCGAATAGAGATGCAGGCCGCATTTATGGGTACACTCCTGGGCCACTCCCGGACCGATGATCTCTGATAATCCGTACACATCGGTAGCCGACATATTCCAGGTCTTTTCGATCTCCCGGCGGATACCTTCGCTCCATGGTTCGGCACCGAAAATACCGACCTCCCAGGTACTGGCTTGCAGGTCAAGTCCCAGTTCCCTGGCTTCATCCACCATATACAAGGCATAACTCGGGGTACAGGCCAGGATCCTCGGTTTGAAATCCTGCATCAACTTCAGTTGCCGTTTTGTCTGGCCGGAAGAAGTAGGAATAACGGTCAGGCCCATTTTCAAAGCGCCGTAATGAAAACCCAGCCCGCCGGTAAAAAGGCCGTAACCATAGGCAATCTGGATCATATCATCGGGTTCGGCACCGGCACAGCACAAAGTCCGGGCCATTACTTCTCCCCAGAGATCGAGGTCTTCCCGGGAATAACCTACCACAGTGGGATTGCCGGTAGTGCCGCTGGACACATGTATTTCGGCTATTTCTTTAGCCGGCAGGGAAAACAGCCCGAAAGGATAATTATCGCGCAGATCTTCCTTATACGTCAGGGGTAATTTCTGAATATCGTCGATCGATCTGATATCGGCAGGCCCGACCCCGGACTGCGACAGTTTTTTCTTATAAAAAGGAGCGTTTTTGTACACATAATCGACCAGTTGTTTTAACCGGTCGGTCTGTATCTCTTTAAGGTTTTCCAGGTCCATGCATTCGAATTTCTCATTCCAGATCATGCTCTACCTCCCGCACTTGACTTTCTCTTATTATTCCTTTTAGTCATTATAAATACAAGTATGCTTCTGGCGCAAGACAAAAACAGCCGCAGCGGCCGCAAAAAAACACGTCCCGACTTTACCCTGTTTTGGCAAAATATAAATAAAGAGAAAAACCAGTTTAAAGGAGAGACCGCAACGATGGTATATACTGAAACGCAAGAAGAGGTCACCTGCACCGATGTCTATATTCTTTGCCGGACAGCCGCATTGCTGTCGGCAGAACATTCAAGCCAGTGGTGCGCGGGGCGGGACTTGAACCCGCACGGATTACTCCATACGCCCCTCAAACGTATGTGTCTGCCATTCCACCACCCGCGCAAAAGCAAAAATAAGATATATTTTTATACCACAAGTGCTTATCTCTGGCAAGCCTATTTAGTCCACAGTCCACAGACCACGGACCATCCCGAGGGCATACTCGGGACAGGCAGTCCACAGTCAGGAAAGGGGAAATAAGAAAAAAAGATGCGGCTGGCGGCGTATTGTGCGTTTTTAAAGGCAAATATCAGCGTTTATAAACAACACCGGCTATGCTATACTATACCTGAATTATGGCTGAAATTACCTTTCTGGGCACGGCTTCAAGCATACCTACGGCAGAACGGGACAATACTGCCCTGCTTTTAAAGCATAAAAAGGACTGTCTGCTCATAGACTGTCCCGGTGCCGTAAGCCATAAGCTGCTTAAAGCCGAGGTCGATTATACGGTTCTAAACAAAGTAATCCTGACCCACCACCATCCCGACCACATCTACGGCATAGTGCATCTGATCCACAGCCAGTATAAATTAAACAAAAAGATCTCTTTGTTCACAGGTCCGGCCACAAAAATACTGGTCAAAAAACTTATCCGGCTCTTCAAGCTGGACCGGCCCGATTTTCCCAAAATAGATTTTATCGACGTTTTCGGAAAAAAATTTTTCTATTCCGGTTCCGGGTTAAAGATCCGGGCCTTAAGAAACCGCCATACCCGGGATTCCTTTGGCCTGCTCTGCAAATACGGCAAAAGATCACTGGTTTACAGCTCCGATACCCGGATTTGTCCTGAGATCATCCGGGCCGCCTTTTCTTCGGATTATCTTATCCATGACTGTACCGGATCATCGTCCTATTTCAAAAAATATCCGGCTCTGGCTGCCATGCATACCGATGCCCGGACTTTATGCGAAACCTTTAAAGATTCCCGGATAAAAAAAATAATCCCTGTCCATTTTCTTCTTTTGCGTAAAGGCGAAGAAACCCGCATCAGAAAAGAGCTGGCGCCTCTGGGCCAAAAACTCTTCTTCCCGTCAGATTTCGATGAGCTCACGCTTTAAAAGGATAAAGGATAAAGTAAATGCGGGAGAATTGCCTGCGATGCGAGGGAAAATGTTGAATGTTGAATTAAATGCCGTTCTCGTGCTTGTACCTTAGGCATATTACATCTTTTAAGGACTAACTTATTAATTTGTTATCTTTTCATAATTTTTAAACTCTTCACTTTTAAAAATATCCTCTAGGTAAAAGATAGGAATTACTAAAGATATTTTTCCTCCGGTTTGATCAGACATGGTACTACTTTGCACTCCTATTAATTTAACCTTCGGTTTGCTCATAGTGTCGCCTTTTAATTGTATATCAGGCGAAGTAAATACAGGTGCACCACTATATCCTTGAGCCAAACCTTGATCCAATAAAATAAATAATAAATCCGGTGATAAATACATATTACTTATTGATGTAAAAGAACTAGCTGTTTCAGTTTTTTTAGAAAGTGGACTAAGATTATCAGTGACTCCTAGCTGCAAAGGGAATCCAAAGATATATATTTCAGTTCCAATCGACAAATGGTCATCCCTTGTAATAAATAAATCCTCGGGGATTGATTTGTGTTTCGATTTTTCAGTAAACCCAAAAGGGTGTATGGCCAAATCAGTAGAGGGGTGGAAGAACCATTTTGCCCCGGGCAGTTGTTCTTGTATAAATTCGAAGCTAAAATGGATCATTTCCCCCGACCCCGCATTCCAGTATATTTCTGCTTGCTTTGTTATAAGTTTTGCTACATGCGCAGCCGTTACTAGATATATTTTATTGTTATGGGAAACCAAAAACCCCGTGCCACCACTAGATTGTAACCTGGGGGAAAGGTCTCCAGTACCGATATCTTTACGCCATATTCCATAGGTTTTTCCCTCAAAATTTTCTGTCATAGGTTTAGATTCTTTTATATATACAACGCATTCTGATAAATCCTCTGCAGTTAGTGCATATGAAACGTTTGTTACCGCTAATAGAATTAACAGCGTACTTGTTAATATCTTCATGCCTCCTCCTTTTACATTCAGGCCAATCTATTGGCGCACCTTACATAATTTCTTAACGAGCAGTGATTAGATTTGTTGTTAGGCACTTTTTCATCCTTGCCATGGCAATTTCCCTAAAGTAAAAACAACATTATCAAAAACAACTTTCCGCTTAAGAAAATTTGTGCAGTCATCTATAATACTTAATGTATTTATGTATGTTTTAAAAATTTTAGCATTGCTGAATACAGGGCCAGCGCCATATCTATATTTTATCGCGTCCCTGTCCTTCGGTAATTTTGTTATTCTTTGTTTAATGGTTAAATCCGGATAGATATCGGCCAATTCCTCTGACAATTCAGTTAAATCATGTATCTTTCTAAAAGTCCCCTTATTTTGCAAAATTAAAATTTTTATAGATTTTTCGATTGCAATATGAAATTCCCAAAAAGCATTTAAACACCTTATAGGTTCACCTGATAAAATATCTAAAATCGCCTTATCTAAATTAGCCTGGGTACCTCTTACTAGCCCTAAATGTTCCTGCTTAACAACATCAGAAAATATAATGTTTTTATTGATAGATCGGGTTTTGCCAACAACTTCTCGAATATTTTCTTCAAGTTTTTTCATTTCTGAATTTTCTTCTGACAAAATCGGCGGATGCTTAATAAAATCAACCTCTTTTTCTATTGAAAGAATTTCTTTAGGGATGATATAATCTCTCAAGTCCCCCTTGGGAATAGTTACGCTTAAAGGGATAGACAATTCAAAAAATACGCCAGAAAATATTACCATTCCCAATGCTACTTTGTCGATTTTTTTAAATACTATGTTTCCATATTTGTTTTTATACCACCTCATAATGGGATTTATTATGTTTTTAAACCACCGCTGAGCAATATAATTTTCTGGCGGCTTTCCATTAACACTAATAACGTAATATTCAACAAAAATATCTGCGGCCATGTAAGGACGCTTCTCTATTGGCATTTCGTTTTTAATTAAAAACTCGTCAATTGAACCTATTTGTGAAATTATAAAGTCTTCAATATACTTAGGTTTATTCATCTTGTACCTAATGCAAGAAACAAACGGGACAAAACCACTGATTTATAGCCGCTGGATTAGCCTCTATGCTTTTATATTTTCAATAGGTGTAATTGTTATTTCCTTAAACATATCTTCTTCTTTATCCTGCCACTTACCTGTCCAATAAAATTCGAAAGATTTTGTTATAAATTTACTGTTCTCACTAACCACAGCAATGCTGAAACGGTATTTTGTATTTTCACCCAAAACTGTGGGTTGATAACCCCCAATAGTATACAAATAGTCAAAATGAAAAAGATTAGGCATATGATCTTTGCTGATATGGCCTACATCACAAAGCATACCCACAGGAGAGGGATTCAAGGTTATATATGCGTCTTTCGTTTTCCCTGTATCCCATCTTAAATTTACCTGCTGAAAATAATCTAACATTTTCCACCCTTCATCAGTTTCTACCAAAAGCTCTGTCATGACTACTTCACAAAGTTTTGCAGAAGTTCTACCGTAGTTTACAATTTTTACCCGGAAATAATATGCTTGAGTATCTATCTTAGTTTGTTTCCCCAAAAAAACATAGAAAGGTGTTTTTGAGCAAAAAGGAGAACCCAAAGCGAAGTCAATCTTTAATTTTGGAGCATTCCACCATTTTTTAATTTGTTCTTGAGTAATTGCAATTATGGCTAAAGGGATAACAGCAAGAAAAGTCATTAACTTTGCCACTGATATTATCTTTCCATAACCTAGGGCAAGAACTCCTATGAGATATACAAACACTATAAGTAAAGATATATTACGTGTAAAAATTTCCATGTTATTTCGACTTAATATTCAAATTCAATACCACAGCCATAACATATTGGTTCCCTTGATACCTATTTCGCCTTAATTCTATACCTGTCAATTATTTATGCAAATATTTTATTTATGCGGCGATTTTTGCCATTTCCCTGCCACGTAAGCGGCCTCGTCCTTCGTCCCAGCGAAGCGGTCGTCCCTCGTCCTTCGATTTTGCACCGCAGGCGCACTGCTGTGGTCTGTGGACTGTGGTCCGTGGTCGTGCCGCAGGCACTTCATTCCGCTATCTGAAAATTTCCCCAGAACCCCAGAGCACCCTGGCAGGCGATGATAAGTCCTTTGATACAGGAAATCGAGCGGGCCTGGGCAATGACTTTATCTATATCCGAAGCTGTTTTTACCTTATTACAAAGGGCCGTGGCAAAGGCATCGGCAAGCACGGCAGTATCGGCAATTACCGTGACCATATCGGCCCGGCCCAGGGAAAGACTGTGTCCCATGGTAGCCGAAGAACTGCATATGCCCATGGTACCTTTTTCCGGCAGCCGTATCCTCAAAGTATCAGGTTCATACTGCCGGCCCAGATGCACGCCGAGAACGATATCTTTTTTAAGTCTGACAAAAAGATCGCCGCCGTTCTCGATGATCAGATGCTCGCAGCCGGACACAAGGTCCCGGCCCAGATACTCGCTGATCGCTCCGGCAACACAGGAAAAAGGACCGGTTTCGCTCTGTTTTGAGGCAGAGATCATATCCTGTATTATCAAGGGGGCATCAGGATCAGGGGCAAGAGGTGAAAGAGTAGTGGAAAAATCAGGATGGGTCCGGCAATAGCCGGCAATGATCTCATAATGCTCTTTAAGTTTTGCAAATGCCCGGTCCGGGGACAGAGGCGTATCGCTGCTGATAAAAATATCGCTTTCCCGGTAGGCTATCTCGCAGCTATAGGATGAGCTGTCGTGAAGGGCACGGTACCAGCGTTGTTGGTAATTGTCCATATCTGAATTTTATGGGTAAGGCAGGTTATAGGTCTTATTACGATCCGACCAGATCACAGGCTGCCTGCAGAGGGTCGCGGGCTTTTACGATCGGTCTGCCTACCACACAGTAATCGGCTTTCTGGTCCAGCACATCGGCAAAAGTGGCGACCCGTTCCTGATCGTCGGTTTTGGCCGCGCGAATACCCGGGGTTATGGTCATCAGATCAAACTCTTCTTTTATGGCTTTTGCCTCCCAGACACTGCAGACCACTGCTTCCAGATTGCTCTCATGGGCGATCCGGGCCAGGTCGATCACTTTTTTCAACGACACCTTGTTCGAGGTAAGCTCGGTAACACCGACGATCAAAGGCGGGCTGACTTTCTTTTTCCGGGCATATTCATAAACCGCATCTTTCAGTTTTTGCAAAGGCTCTTTGCCTGCCCTGGTGTGCACGGTAAACGCCCAGACACCATGATCCACTGCCAGTTTAGCCGCTTCGATCATGGTATTCGGTATATCATAAAACTTCAGATCGAGAAAGACCCTGGCCTTCTTTTTTTTCAGCCAGCTAAGAATCGAGGGGCCGCAGGCCATATAGGTGATCAGTCCTACCTTGAAGGCGGTAATATCCGGAGAAAGACAGGTAACTATTTTTTTAACCTTCTTTTCGTCAGGCAGATCGAGCGCTACGATTATTTTTTTCAGATATTTTCTGTTCATACTCATTGCCGCAAAAGACCTTTGAACCCGGAAAGAGATCTTATTTTCTTCTTTTTCATGTATTCTTTCAATACCCTGACCATATCGGCAGTGACAGCCGGATCGTTAAAAAGCACCGTACCCACGCTTACTGCCCTGGCTCCGGCCAGGAGAAACTCGACAGCGTCTTCGGGTGAAGTCACTCCGCCGCCGCCGATAACCGGTATATCGATGCTGCGAGCCACCTGCCATACCCGGTAAAGGCTCAAGGGCTTTATTCCCTTTCCCGAGTAACCGCCGTAAACACTGCCCAGACGCGGCTTCTGCGTTTCGATATCGATGGCCATGCCGAAAAAAGTATTGACCAGGGAAACGGCATCGGCCCCGGCATCATATACGGCTTTTGCTATCTTAACGATATCGTCGGTCTCGCCAGTGACCTTGACCACCAGGGTCTTGTCAGTAAGAGCTCTCAGGATTTTCACCAGTTCATAAGTATGTCCGGCGCTTTGCGAAAAAAGTTTTGTCATCCTCAGATTAGGTCA
>CAZVRU010000006.1:60628-104029 GCA_964629785.1 uncultured Planctomycetia bacterium | reverse complement strand
TTACGCGCACCAGCGCGCAACCCTGCCTCGCCGGCAAGGCGGGCCTAACCGCTATCCGCTATACCCTATTTACCAAATATCATTTTCAGCGATACGATCAAAAGGAACGCACCGAACAGTTTTTTCAGCAGCGGCTCGTCGATACGGTGGGCGATATGCGCGCCGATCAATCCGCCGACGACAAAACCCATGACCACAAAAGCGGCAATAGAAAGTTTCACATTACCCTGCTGATAATACTTTATTGCCGCCAGAAGGCCGATAGGCAGAACCATTATGGCCAGCGTAGTTCCCTGGGCCTGATGCTGGCTCAGACCGAACCAGTATACCAGAGCGGGAATAAGAATAGACCCGCCGCCGATACCGAACACACCGCTGGCAATTCCGGCTATCAGACCCAACGCGATATATGACGCCACCATCATGCTCTCTTTCTCACATCCTTTTTTTACTTTTACCGCAGGCGGTATCCTTAAAAGCTCGTATCGATACAGAAAGTCTTGTACTTTGCCGAACCTTTCCAGGCGCCTTTTATAAAATAAAGGTTTGTCAGATATTTTATCCTGGCAAAATCAAACCAGCGGTCATACGGCTCGATATTGAAAGCCGGCTTGAAGAACTTGAACAGGCTGATCAAAAAGGGAACAAAAGCAGCCCAGGTAAAAAACTGCAGCCACCCCGAACCGAGAAACAGCCAATGCAAAAGGAAAAAAATGGTAAACAACCCCCCGAATAAATGCATCAGCTGGAAATTACCTATATATATAAACCCTTTCACCGGGAAAGGCAATTTATAACTTTTGTGCTGGGGCCAGCAGCCCAGAAACTGGGTAACGATCTCCATGTACTGGGAGGCATGGGCGTTCAGCAAAGGCGGATGTGCCGCGCCATAGGAAAACCATACCTTAAGCAGGGCTTTCAGATCGGCACGATGCATGTGATCCACGCTGGCATCCGGCAGGAAATAGAATTTCCATCCTTTTTCCCTGACCCGGAAACCGAAATCCATGTCTTCCCCGGTAGGCAGGTCCCAGAAACGGCGTTCTCCGTCGTCGACCGCTTCTTTCCGGTAAGCCACATTGGCAGTGACAAAAAAGTAGGCCCGGTGACCGCATATCTCGGTAGGCGCTTTGTCAGTGAAGTCGGGATAATATCCTTCCTGAAGATTTCCGTAGCGCCAGGAAACACGGTTGAAACCGAAAGCCTCGCAATAGATCTCATAAAGATTCTGAGGGTCGACCCGTAAAGTATAGATCTCGCCGCCCACTGCCCCTATTTTGGGGTCTTTGGCAAATACTTTCAGCATCTTATAGATCCAGTCCGAGCAGGGCGCGCAATCGCCGTCGGTAAAAAATATAAAATCGCCTTTGGCCTGTTTAAGGGCCTGAGTACGGGCATATCCCGGTGAAGGACAATCCGGGATCTCGATCAGTTTGACATAAGGATTTTTCGCCTGATAATCCTTTATCATCTGGATGGTCTTATCAGTACTCCCGCCGTCGGCAAGGATCAGTTCCATGCGATCGCGCGGGTATTCTACTTTGTCCAGATATTCGAAGGTCTTGCCGATAGTCCTCTCCATATTTCTTACCGGAACGATGATAGAAATAAAAGGCTCTTTCATTTCAATGCCCTCCTCTCAGAATATGTTGAATAAATCAAATACCGGTCCGTCTTTGCATACCCGTTTATATCCATTTTTGGTTTCTATCGCACAACCCAGGCAAACACCTATACCGCAACCCATAAATTGCTCGTAAGAAACCTGGCAGTCAATATTATCGTAAGGCGCCACTGTTTCGGCAATGGCCTTGAACATCGCTTCCGGGCCGCAGGCATAGATCCTTATACGTTCTTTGCGGCCGGCGTTCTTTTGCAATTCCCGGGAAAGCGCGTCTACACACATGCCTTTCCTGCCGCAGGAACCGTCTTCAGTGGCAGTTATTACTTTTATACCGCACCGGGTAAAATCACTTTTACCTAAAAGCTCGTTCCGGGAAGGCGCGCCGATGATCGCCGAGATCCGGTCAGTCTTATTTTTAAGCAATTGCCCGGCTATTTCCTGTCCGAGAAAGACCAGCGGCGCCACGCCGATGCCGCCGGCCACAAGATAGATACGGTCATATCTGCCGGCGTCTTTATAAATAAAACCGTTGCCCAGGGGACCGATTATATCGAGGCTGTCGCCTTTTTCTAAAGCAGATAAGAAGCGGGTCCCTTTACCGCGGATCCTGAACAGGATATGGATGTCATTTCCTTTGACCAGATGCACGCTGAAAGGACGCCGCAAAGTCAGGGAAGGCGCAGTATGTACATGAAGGAAATTGCCGGGCCGGGCTGAAGCGGCCAGCCAGGGCGAGGAAAAAACAAGACGGAATACATCGTGCTTTATTTTTTCGATTTTTTTTACCGGAACTTTTAGCCGCCGCATGTGACCTTGTTATTGTAAAGGAGAGCTTCTTTGCCCCTCGCTATAGTTTTTTTATTATAGCATACCCGGAAAATAATGCCACTTTTTATAGCTGTCCGGGCTTTAAGTCTGGCAGCCGGGACAAAAGCAGGTACCCCTTCCGCCGATGGTTGTTTTGCGGATAATGCGGCCGCAGCGGGGGCAGGGCCGGCCTTTTTTTTGGTAGACGCGGAAATGTTCGGCCATAGTACCGCTTTCTCCGTCGACCTGCCGGTAGGTACTGATGGTCGAACCCTTTTTATCCAGAGCACAGCGCAAAATCTTTTTCAGGCAGTAAAGCAGTTTTTCTAATCTTTCCCCGGCAATAGTGCAGGCTTTTCTGCCGGGATCTATTCCGGCGCAAAACAAGGCCTCCTGGGCATAGATATTGCCGATACCGGCAATAAAGCGCTGGTCCATAAGCAGCGGTTTGATCCGGCCTGAACGGCTGCGGCAATTCTCGACAAACCGGGCAGGGCTTATATCCCAGGGTTCGGGCCCCATGGCCCTGATGATCGGCAGTTTTTCCCAGTCGCTGACCAGCCTGACTTCGCCCAAGACGCGTGAATCGCAGAAACAAAGTTTTTTTCCCGAAGAAAGACCGAATATTACCCGGGCGCACCTTTCTTTGTCGGAAGAAAGCGTCATCCATCCGGCAATGCGCAGGTGAAAAATAAGATAAAGGGTTTTCTCCAGTTTCAGGACCAGGACCTTGCCCCGGCGAAAAATATCCTTTATTTTTTTCCCTTCGACTTTACTTTTAAAGGCGCGGGAAGAAATGCCCTTGATCACCCGGGCATCGGGTATAGACACCGAACAAATTGTTTTGTTAAGTACTGTGCGGGAAAGCTGTCTTTTTATTGTCTCGACTTCCGGAAGCTCAGGCATATTCGATAACTCTGCTTGCGAAGGACGTTTGTCTCGTCCGCCATTTTCAATGGCGAGGCGGACTAAGACGCATTCTGTATTTTTTTGTTTCTCGTCCTCCTGCCCCGAACGCAGCTTCGGGGTCGCCGGAACGCTGAAAGCGTTCCGTTCGAAAGGTTTATTCCTTAATTACCTTTATATAGACTTTTCTCGAACGGGGGCCGTCGAATTCGCAGAAATATATGCCCTGCCAGGTGCCCAGGACCGGTTTACCCTGCTCCACGATTATCTGGAGCGAGCTGCCCATGAGCGAGGCCTTGATATGGGAATCGGCATTGCCTTCCAGATGAAGATATTCTTTGTCTGCCGGGATTATCTCTTCCAGATGGGACAGGATGTCCCGGCATACTGCCGGATCGGCATTCTCGTTTATCGTCAGCCCGGCAGTGGTGTGAGGACAAAAGACAAGGCAATATCCGCTGGACAGATCGCGCACTTTTTCAGCGATCAAAGCGGTTATGTTTAAAAACTCGTTTCGTTTTCTGGTCTGTATCCGAAGTTCGTGCATGGCTAAAGATGTTTGTATATGCCGTTATATTCCTCGGTTTCCGAAACAGGAAAGAAAACAAGCTGCAAAAGGCGGGCGTTCTGTTTCAGTTTTAAGCCGAAAGTATTGCCGACCACCAGAACAAACTCGCTTCTTCCCTTAAACCCGGCATCCCATACACCGTTATGGACAAAAACACCGGAGCGAAGCAATGAGCTGCGGGGAAAGGCACAGGCTACCAGGTCTGCCGGCATATTCATTGTCTCATTGGTGCGCACTTTGTAGATACCCTGAGCCAGATGCCACCAGCCGTACTTATCGGCATCGGCCTTTTTCTTAAGCGGGGCCGGAGAACCTCCGGGGATAACTCTTTCTTTGTTGGAAAAATCTATTTCCCCGGCCTTTTCAAAGGAAAATATCTCGCCGGCAGTCAGATCGAACCCGTTCGGCGTAAGCTGGGTATCCAGATCTATATATCCGCTGACCAGATCTTTAATTTCGATGAGCTTTTTGATCTCTGCCTTGTTAAGCATATTTCCCTCCTGCCGCTTTTCTCCGGTAAACAGCCGCGTTGATTACCTGCTGTTTTCCCGGTAATAATCCTGCAAAGCCTTGGGTTCTATCTTTGACTTTTTGACTGCCTCAATGCCCTCCATACTGGCCTGAGCCGCGGCCAGCGAAGTGATGTAAGAGACCTTGCTCTGAATAGCCATCATCCGGATATAACTGTCGTCATATTTACTGGTACGGCCCACCGGAGTATTGATGACCAGCTGGATCTCGCCGTTCTTGATTGCGTCCACGATATTGGGCCTGCCTTCATGGACTTTTTTAACCAATCTGGTTTCGATACCCTTTTCCTCGAGAAACTCGCGTGTTCCCTCCGTGGCATAGATCGAAAATCCCAGAGCTTTGATCTTACGGGCAATGGGAAGCAGATCGTTCTTATCCGCATCATTGACCGTAAGCAAAACCGTTCCTTCTACCGGAAGTTTGGATCCGGCTGCTTCCTGGGATTTATAAAAAGCCAGGCCGAAAGTATCGGCAAGGCCCATGACCTCGCCCGTGGCCCGCATCTCGGGACCGAGCAGAGGGTCGACCTCGGGGAACATATTAAAAGGAAACACTGCTTCTTTTACTCCCACATAGGGGATGGCCTTTTTCTTAAGTTCGGAAAAATCCTTCAATTTTTTCCCCATCATCACATAAGTAGCGATACGGGCAATAGGCATGCCGGTAACTTTGGATACCAGGGGAACAGTGCGCGAAGCCCGGGGGTTCGCTTCCAGAATATAGACTTTGCCGTCGCAGATAGCGTACTGAATATTGATCAGCCCCACAGTATTGAGTTCCCGGGCGATTTTTGCCGTGTAATCCTCGATCACCTTGAGATACTTATCTTCGATCGTGCGCGGCGGTATGGCGCAGGCCGAATCTCCGGAATGGACCCCGGCTAATTCGATGTGCTCCATTACCGCGGCCACAAAAGTATCTTTACCGTCGCAAAGAGCATCAACCTCGACTTCGATCGCGTGTTCCAGGAAACGGTCTATCAGCATGGGGTATTCGGGACTGACATGGATAGCTTCTTCGGCATAGCGGCAAAGCATGGTCTCGTCATAAATGACTTCCATGCCCCGTCCTCCCAGTACAAAGGAAGGCCTGACCATAAGCGGATAACCGATCTTTTCGGCAATGGCCATTGCTTCTTCCCGAGAACGGGCGATACCGCTTTCCGGCTGGGGTATATCGAGTTCGATCATTTTCTCTTTGAACCGCTCCCGGTCTTCGGCAAAGCGGATGCTTTCCGGGCTGGTGCCCAGTATCTTTACGCCGTTCTCTTCCAGTTGCTGAGCGATATTCAAAGGGGTCTGACCGCCGAACTGGACGATCACCCCTTCCGGTTGTTCTTTTTTGTAGATGGCCAGAACGTCTTCCACAGTAAGCGGTTCGAAATACAATTTGTTGGATGTGTCATAATCCGTAGATACTGTTTCGGGGTTGCAATTGACCATTATCGATTCATATCCCATATCGCGCAGGGAAAAAGCGGCATGGACGCAGGTATAATCGAATTCGATACCCTGGCCGATGCGGTTAGGGCCGCCGCCCAGGATCATCACTTTTTTGTTCTGCGAGACCTTCACTTCGTCTTTGGCATTATAGGTGGAGTAATAGTACTCGGCATTTTCCACGCCGCTCACCGGCAGCACGTTATACTGTTCCTCCTGTTTGAGCTTCTGGCGTCTGAGACGCACCTCTTTTTCGGAAACCTCATAGATCCCGGCCAGATAGCGGTCGGAAAAACCCCACTGCTTGGCCTTGATCAGGTCTTTATCGGAAAGTTTTTTCCATGACACCGCTTCCAGTTCCTGCTCGAATTCAGCCAGCTCTTTGATCTCGTTCAAAAACCAGGGAGTGACATGAGTAAGCTTATAGGCTTCGTCAACTGTAAGCTTCTGTCGGAACGCCTCATAAAGAAGGAAATAACGTTCGCTGGAAGGCGTGCTTAAAGTTTTTTTGAGTTCATCCAGCGACATAGTCCTGAACTTCTTTACTCCCAGACCGTAGCGTTTTATTTCCAGAGAACGTATCGATTTCTGAAATGCCTCCTTGAAATTCTTGCCGATGCTCATGACCTCGCCCACTGCTCTCATCTGGGTGCCCAGAATATCCCTGGCTTTGGGAAATTTTTCAAAAGCCCAGCGCGCGAATTTTACCACTACATATTCGCCCCAGGGTTCATATTTTTCCAGTGTTTTTTCTTTCCAGTAAGGTATCTCGTCAAGGGTAAGTCCGGCTGCCAGCTTGGTGGAAATGCGGGCAATGGGAAAACCGGTTGCCTTGGATGCCAGAGCCGAAGAACGGGATGTGCGCGGATTTATTTCGATGACCACTATCCTGTCCCGAGCCCGGTTATAGGCGAACTGCACATTAGTGCCGCCGACTACACCAATGGCATCGACTATCCGGTAAGAAAAATCCTGCAGTTCTTTCTGGACCTTTTCCGGCACAGTAAGCATCGGCGCCACACAAAAACTGTCACCGGTATGTATGCCCATAGGATCGATGTTTTCGATAAAGCATACCGTGATCTTCTGTCCTTTATTATCCCGTACTACTTCCAGTTCCAGTTCTTCCCAGCCCAGCACCGATTCCTCCACCAGCACCTGATGGACAAGACTGGCTGCCAGACCGCGGGCCACGATAGTGCGCAGTTCTTCCACATTGTAGGCAATGCCGCCGCCGGTGCCGCCCAGGGTATAAGCCGGACGCAGCACCACCGGATATTTCAATTTTTCGGCGATCTCTTCGGCCTCTTCCACTGAATGAGCCGGTTCGGAAAGAGGGACTTCCACGCCCACCTTCTTCATCGCCGCTTTAAAGGCGATCCGGTCCTCGCCCCGCTCGATGGCATCGGCCTTGACACCAATGACTTCCACGTTATATTTTTCCAGGACACCGGCCTTGTACAGGCTGGCTGCCAGATTAAGCCCGGTCTGACCGCCCAGATTGGGTAATAAGGCGTCGGGCTTTTCTTTGGCTATTATTTTCTCCACGCTTTCCACGGTCAACGGCTCGATATAGGTCTTATCCGCTGTCCCCGGATCGGTCATGATCGTAGCCGGATTGGAATTGACCAGAACGACCTCATAACCTTCTTCTTTCAGGGCTTTACAGGCCTGAGTACCGGAATAATCGAATTCGCAGGCCTGACCGATAATGATCGGGCCTGAACCGATAATAAGGACTTTTTTTATATCTTCTCTCCTGGACATCTCGACTCCTTTTCTTAAATGCTGCTGAAATTATCCGTCAGACGATTATAACCGTGCATTCACAGTAAGCATCTCTGCTAAAGACAGGCTTCTTTGCCTGCTTGAAATATCTTTTTGACAAAAACTCCGGCTTTTTTTACTGCCTGAAGAGGCGTAGCGGCTTTGACCACGCCTTCTACATCCCAGGTATCGATCCCGATAACCGGTGTACGGTCATTAAAAGCAAAAGCTATTTCCGACAAAGTCCCGTACTCGCCGTCCAGGGCGATGATCACATCGGCAGCCCGTACGATCAGGACATTGCGCATATAACCGATCCCGGTAGAAAGCCGCACATCAAGAAATCTATTGGCCTCTTTGCCTTCGCTGCCGGGCAGAATGCCAACCGTAAGTCCGCCGGCTTCTTTGGCTCCGCGGCAGGCTGCTTCCATGATCCCCGGTCCGCCGCCGCAAAGCAAGATCCATCCCTGCCGGGCAATAAGCCGGCCCAGTTCACGGGCCAGAGCATAATTTTTCTTAGAGCATCTATGCCCGCCGATCACGGCAATATTGACAGGTCTCTTCTTCAGTCCACCGTCCACAGTTTTATCTTTTTGATTGATCATATTTATTTTAGACCCCTTACTTTTGCCAGAATTTTTATCGCCATTTTCCGGTTCTTTTTGATTCAATTCTTCCTGACCGTGGTCTGTCGTCTTGTCGACCGTGGTCTTCTCGCTGAGGATGAAGACATGTCCCTGGGCAGAATCGAACTGCCATTACAGGCTCCGGAGGCCTGTGCCTTATCCGTTAGGCCACAGGGACAAGGTGAATCTTCAATTATCAATGAAAAACGTAAAACTGGCAACGAAAATTTTTATTTTTCAGAACAATCTCAGCTGGTCTCTGGCACCGAACTCTTTTCTCTCCTCTTCGCTGAATATCTTCACCGAACCGTATTCTCCGTCATAACCCGGCAGGATAACGACCTTTCCCTGACGCACCCGTTTTATCCCCTCGGCAATACGTTTTGAACAATGCGCCTCCAGGTCTTTTTCGCTGACATTGACCAGCAGCTCCAGTTCAGAACCGAATTCACTGATCAAAGCCGTATATTCATTGGCCACTGATTTAGCTGTCGGGCCGACCCCTTTGGTCTCGGCGATTATTTCCTCCAGTGGTATCAGACTTTTATAACCTGCGGCCCGGTCCGGTACTGTGCCTTCTTTATGATCAGCCAGTTCGTCTACCCGGTAAAGGACGCCTTTGGTCAAAGGCCGGCCGCATACCGGGCAAATACCCTTATGCTTTTTCGTTTCCCGGGGATGAAAACGGATATTGCATTCACGGTGCCCGTCATAATGATATTTACCCTCCTGGGGAAAAAATTCTATGGTATAAAGGAATTTTTCGCTGTTTTTTTTCTCAAGGACTTCTTTTATTTCCCAGTAATCCAGTTCACAATCGAAAACATTGGCTTCCCGGCCGATCTTACGCGGTGAATGGGCATCGGAATTTGAGATCAGACTGAAGCGGTCAAGCTGAGAACAACGCCAGTTCATGGACGGATCGCTGGAAAGACCTGTTTCCAAAGCAGTGATCTGTTCGAAAAAAGGCCCGTAAGCCTCCTCCAGAGAATTAAATCCTGATTTCGAACCAAACACTCCGAACCAGGGTGTCCAGACATGGGCCGGTACCAGCATGATATCCGGCGAGATGGCAAAAAGTTCCTGAGCCAGCTGCCGGCAGCTCATTCCCAGGATCGGCCGGCCGTCGGAAAAAAGTTTCCCGTAGCCGGAAAGCAGGACATTGATCTCTTCGGCGACTTTCAGAGAAGGAGCCATAATCACATTATGGACCCGATAACCTTTACCGTTCTGGGAAAATATGTTGGAGACTTCAGCCGAAAGGATAAAATGTATCCCTTCCGAGATCAAAAGCCCCTTGTCCTCGAGAGGCTGGCAGTGCTTTTTGATCTCCTTGATCCAGAGAGGATGAGTAAAATCGCCGGTACCCAGCAGATCGATGCCTTTATGGCCGGCCCAGAGAGCCAGAGAAGAAATATCCATGCTCCGGGACGTGGCCCGGGAATATTTCGAATGAATATGAAAATCGGCGATAAACTTCATTTACAATCGTTCTTTTATATCCTGCAAAAAAGCCTGTACATGTTCCCAATGCGATCCTTTCCAGTAGAGACGCTGGCAGCGGGGGCAGCTGAAAAAGACGTCCTGACTGTTATAGACATACTCAGGCACTTTATCCTTTATCATTTCTTTTTCGATTTGCACCAATTCGCAGTTGCAGACCACACAGCGCCGGAAAAGATCTTTCTTTTCCGGCTGAAAAGAAAAAGCAGAGAGAATCGTCCTCAGCTGGTCCCGGACATCGTCCTGACCGACAGTTACCACTTTAAGATCGCCTATCGTTTTACGCCGGGTGATCACTGTGCGGTTTTCCCGTAAAGCCCGGATGATCAAAGATGACATATTGTCATTATCATAATATTCGGCATCGAATCCCACGATCCTCAGCCATTTGGATAAACGGCCCAGTTCCCGGGTAAGGATCACTTTAGGCATTTTTATAGGTGACCGTGCCCTGATGTATAGTATATTCGATAACGGCATCGAGGCTGTATCCGATAAACGGCGTGTTTTTCGATTTGGATTCGATCTCTTCTTCCTTTACAGTCCAGGCACGGTTAATATCGGCAATCACCAGATCGGCCCGGTTCCCTTCCTTAATATATCCGCGGTCAGCGAAACCTCCCAGGCAGGCAGGATTATAACTCATCTTGGCTACCAGTTCTTTCAAATCCAGAACTCCTGTCTTGACCAGACAGGTATAAGAAAGAGAAAAGGCCCATTCCAATCCGATAAATCCGAACGGTGCATCGCGAAAGGGCAGTTCTTTTTCTCCTTTCAGATGCGGGGCGTGATCAGTGGCGATACAATCGATCGTCCCGTCTTTAAGCGCCTCCTTTATTGCCTCTACGTCTTCTTTTTCGCCCAGAGGCGGATTGACCTTATACCTGGAATCAAATCCGCCCTCAACAATATCGTTAACAGTCAAAGCAAAATAATGCGGCGCGGTCTCGCAGCTGACCCTGACTTTTTTTGCCTTGGCCTGCCGGATAAGCTCGATACTGCGGACTGTACTGATATGCGCCAGATGAACGGGTACATCCAGATAACGGGCCAGTTCCAGATCACGGCTTACCATAAGAGTTTCGCTGAGCGAAGGAATAGCGCTCATACCGTACTGGGAAGAAAGAGCGCTCTCCCTCATCATACCCCCGGCCGAAAGATAACGGTCTTCGCAATGAGAGATCACCAGCAGGCCGCACATCCGGGAATATTCAAGTGCTTTACGCATCAGCGAACTGTCTTGTACTGAATCTCCGTCGTCGCTCACGGCCCGGCATCCGGCCCGTTTCAAAGCGCAGAATTCCGAGAGTTCTTTTCCGGCCCGGTTCTTGGTGATAGTCCCCACCGGATAGATATCTACCAGACCTGCAAGGCGGCCCTGATCATATATCCAGCGGGCGCAGCTTTCGCAGTCCACCGGCGGATTGGTGTTGGGCATTGTAAAAATAGTAGTAAACCCGCCCCGTGCCGCTGCCCGGCTGGCAGTGGTAAAATCTTCCCTGTCTTCCTGGCCCGGGGAACGCACATGGGTATGAAGATCGATCAGCCCCGGCAAAACGACCTTCCCCGAAGCATCTATTTCTTTATCGCCTTTTTCCGTTATCTGACCGATCTTTTCGATAACAGCGTCTTTGACCAGTATGTCAGCCTCGATAATCTGATCGTGATTGATTATCCGGGCGCCTTTAATTACCAGTTTCATCTTCCTCCTTATGCATGCCGATAAGATAAAGCATGGCCATGCGTATTGCCAGACCGTTCTCGACCTGACGCAAAATAAGCGGATGAACTCTTTCTTTTAACTGCGAGCTGATCTCCGCATCCCAATTCACGGGACCGGGATGAAGGATCACGCTTTCCGGTTGTATGCTCTTCAGCCGTTCGGGAGTAAGGGCGAATCGTTCCACGTATTCATGGAGACTGGGAAAATAAGAACTTTTCTGCCGTTCGGTCTGAATACGCAACATGATTATAACATCGGCTTCCGGCAGGGCTTCATCCAGGTCATAAAAGACCTTTACCCCGGTCTGCTCGAAACGGTAAGGGATAAGCGTCGGCGGCCCGCAGACGCTGACCCGGGAAGCGAATTTCTGAAAGCCGTAGATATTGGACCGGGCTACCCGGGAATGCAGGATATCTCCGACGATCAATACCCGGAGATCTTCCAATCCGCCTTTTATTTCTTTCACCGTAAACATATCCAGAAGGGCCTGGCTGGGATGTTCATGACAGCCGTCACCGGCATTGGCTATTCCGGCCTGGGTATAGCGGCACAAAGAAGGCAGGCAATTGGAATAACCGATCCGTATTACCAGAATATCGGGATGATAAGACTCGAGGTTTTTTATGGTATCGACAATGGTCTCGCCTTTCTGCAGACTGCTTGCCGAAGAAGAAAAATTAAGCACATCGGCACTGAGCCGTTTGGCAGCCAGTTCGAAGGATGTCCTGGTACGGGTGGAATTTTCGAAAAAGAGATTAACGACAGTTTTACCGCGCAGAGCAGGAGCTTTTTTTACGTCGCGTTCCGATAGTTCCTTGAAAGAACCGGCCAATTCAAAAATGGTTTCCATTTCCTGACGGGAAAGATCTTTGATGCCCAGGATATGTTTTTTATCCCAATTCTTCATCTTCCGCCTTTTCCAGGATCACTATCTCATCCCGGCCCTCTGATTCCTGAAGCCGAACCTCTACCTGTTCCTCGCTGGAAGTAGGGATATTTTTTCCCACAAAATCAGCGCGGATCGGCAGTTCACGGTGACCGCGATCGACCAGTACCAGCAACGCGATCCGTTTGGGTCTGCCGAAATCCATGAGTTCGTCCAGAGCAGCTCTTATGGTTCTGCCGGTATAAAGCACATCATCGACAAGGATAACGGTCTTGCCCCGCATATCGAAATCTATGGTTGTCTTTTTTACCAGAGGTACTTCGCCCACGGTAGTAAGATCGTCTCGGTAAAGAGTGATGTCCAGGATACCCAGAGGAAGATCGATCTCTTCCAGTTCTTTAAAAATATCCTTAAGCCGGCGGGCCAGATATACCCCTCTCGTATGGATACCGATCAATACCAGATTTTTAGGATTTTTATGCTTTTCCAGGACCTGATGAGCCAGCCGGTAAAGGGCCCGGCGGATGTCTTCAGCCGAAAGAATAACCGATTTATCCCTGAATACGCTCATATTTTATCCTTATTTTCCGGTTAAGCAGGGCGGCTCAGGGGCGAGACAGGCAAAAAAAAAGCCCACTTTTAAAGTGGACTTACTGGATTGTGATCTGTCTGTACGTGTCTCATTTTTTCCCCTTGCCGGCCTCACTGGACCAGTTTAAAGGCTGATTAAATATACCCTAAAAACAAATAAATGTCAAGGGCCTTATTTTTCCAGAGAATCAAGGATCCTCTGACAGGCTTTCTGTATCAGATTACGGCCTTCTTTGGTCAGCACCAGATAGATCCTTCCCTTGATCTGCTCTTCCACTGATTCAAATACCGTATCGATGAGGAAAATAACGTTGTTTTCCATGGAAGTCAGAGACGCGCTGACTATTTCTCCCAGAGGGCCGCTGATCAAAGTCGGGATCGCCGGTACAATGACCATGTTCAAAAATACGCTCAAAGCGCCCACATAAGCGCCCATGACCACATTGCCTATTTCCTTAAGCACCGAAAGTCCCATCTCGGTATGAAAACCTGAAGTACTGGAAACTTTCGCTTCATAACAAAGATTGACGAGTTTAAAAGCGCTTTTTTCCTCAAGAACCAGGATTATCTTACCTTCCAGACCGTTCACTATTTTACTCTGGACAGTAATAACGAACTCCGAAGAATTTTCCTGAGGAACTGCGGAATCAGAAGTCACCTCGGCCATTTCCGGCAGACGGAGAGTCACCTTTTTCTTTAAGATCTCGGAAAGAGCATTGCTGCCGTGGGCACTGGCAGTCGTAGCCACTTCTCTTAAAATATTCATCTCGTCTTGCATAGCAGCCTCCTTAATAAGGATATTAAAACGACCCTTGTTCTACATTAGGCTAATTTCAAAGATTTGTCAAGGAGAAACGCCTTTTCGACGCAACCGGCACAGGCATTCCATATGTCTGGTATGGGGGAAAAAATCATAAGGCCGGATCGATTCGATATCATATTTATCCGAAAGGTCGGCCAGATCAGCGCATAATGTCTGGGGATTACATGACGAATAAAACATCAGGGGAGGAGCGGCCCTTAACAGCCGTTGTTTTACTTTTTTAGCCAGGCCGCTGCGCGGCGGATTGATCACCACCACGTCCATATCCGACACGTCACGGCTGGCCAGAAATTTCCTGGTATCGGAACATATAAACGAAATATTGCTGATACCGTTAAGCTGGGAATTGACCACGGCATTGTTCACGATCTCCTGTTTTACCTCCACGCCCCAGACGAACTTCGCCTGCGGGGCGAGAAAAAAACCTATAGAGCCGACTCCGCAAAAAAGGTCGAGCACTTTTTCTTTTCCCTGCAGGCCGGCCTGATCGCGGATCGCCGAATAAAGAGCCTTAACCCCCCAGACATTGGTCTGAAAAAAGGAATCGATGAATATCCGGAACCGCAAATGCCCTATTTCTTCGGTAATGAATTCCTCGCCCTGCAGTAATTGTTTGTTCTCGAAAGTCACTGCGTCGCCGAAACTGTCGTTGATTATCCAATAGACCGATCTGATCGCCGAGGCAAAAGGCAGATCCTGCAGCCTATCGATGAAATCCCGGGTGTCGAACCGGGCCTGACTGCTGGTCACCAGACCGATCATTATTTCGCCGGTCATCTTGGTTTCGCGCACGATAAGATGACGCAGAAACCCCTTGTGAGTGAAGGCATTGTAAGCGGAAACCCGGCCCTGAAAAAAGGAAACGATCTTCTCGAGCAAAGGCCCGGCCTGCGGGGAAAAAATTCTTTGAGATCGAACACTTCCCGCTTGGCATTTTTTTTATGCATACCGCATATCAGCTGCCCCTGCTGATCCTGGGAAAAAGTAAATTCCATTTTGTTGCGATAAAAATACTGTTGGAACGAACAGATCGGCAACAATTCGGTATTCAATTCGTTGATCTCGCATAGTTCTTTAAGGCGGGCTTCTTTGTCGGCCAGCTGCCGCTCATAAGGAATATCCTGAAACGAACAGCCGCCGCATTCACCGAAATGTCTGCATATTTTCATGATTTTTACATAAAAAAGTCCACGGCCCACAGACCACGGACGACAGTAAAATATTTTTCTTTTTACATTTATATTCTATCTGAACTTTTTCCTTTATCCTTTTTACTTTTTACTTGCCGAATGGCGCGAAGCGCTATTCGGTGTAGCCCAGTTCCTGAAGTATTCTCGGCTTGTTCTGCCAGTCAGAGACCACCTTTACCTTGATATCCAGGTAGACCTTTTTATTGAAAAGCTGTTCCAGCTCCGGTCGGGCCTCGCTTCCTATTTCCTTGATCAGCCTGCCCTTATCACCGATAATGATCTTTTTCTGAGAAATTCTGTTAACATAAATCGTAACATAGACCACTTTTACTTTTTCCTTATCCTCGATCTCCTCTACTTCCACTGCTACCGAATGAGGCAATTCTTCTTTAAGTTTAAGAAAAAGTTTTTCCCGTACGCAGTCGGCTACTCTGAAAGTCAGAGGAAAATCGGTATCGTCTTCCTGTCCGTAAAAAGGCGGCTGTTCAGGAAGCAATTCGACCAATACTTCGACCAGTTGATCGAGATTCTTACCGGTAACCGCCGAGACCGGCAGATAATATCGCACCGGGTCCGGTATATCTTCCCGGGAAATGAACTGCTGCCAGGCCTGGATATATTCATTGAGCGTGCCGGGTCCGCGATCGATCTTATTCAAAGCCATTACTACCGGGCATCGGCTGTGGGCCACAAAACGCATCAAATTCTGCTCTTCTCTGCCAATGGGCCGGGTCACGTCCACCAGGTAAAGCAAAATTTCAATACCTTCGACGCTTTTCTTGGCGATCACATTAAGATGGGTCACCAGTTTTTTCTTATATGAATGTATGCCCGGCGTATCGACAAAGACCACCTGAGCCCGGGGAAGGTTCAAAATGCCTCTGATCTGGTGACGCGTAGTCTGAGGAACACTGGAAACTATACTTATCTTTTTGCCCAACAAGGCATTGAGCAGAGTAGATTTGCCCACATTGGGCCTTCCCACAATAGCGACAAAACCTGATCTGAAAGCTTGTTTTTCGGCCATATTGCGTTGTATTGTACCATATTCCAGGTCATTATTAAAGCGTTTAGGGCATAGCGGTTAGGGGTTAGGGCGCCGCTTTGCGGCAAGGAACAAAAACCTGAATAACTGTTTGCCAAAACCAGCGACGCTACTTTTGTCAAATAAAATAGGGGGAGGATAGGGACGTCCTTACTTGCGAAACCAACCCGCCAGGCCGCCTGCCTGCTAAACGCTGAATTCTATAAATGCTCGATACTCGATAGTTAAAAATCTGGGGGCGGATTTGATAATTTTACAATGCTAAGCTTGCAATTTGTATTTTCCCGCATTCACTTTTTCCTTTTTACTTTTTACTTGGACAGCGAAGCCGTCTGGGGCTGGTAGGTATCTTTCAGGGAACGGGAAAGGTAATGGCCGCGCAGAGGATTATAGCCCTGGTAAGATATTAAAAAATAGGCGGTCGAGGCCAGCGATCCCACGCATCTTCCCTGGGGCGTACGCCAACCGTGTCCGGTAGCTACTCCCGGCTGCGAAGCATAAGGCAGGGTAGGATAGGCTTTGCCTGAAGGAGAAGGAGAGTTGATAAGCATCTTCTGTAATTCTTCGAAATAATACCGGGCCTGATCGAAATAATAACCGGCCGCGGCCTGGTCAGAATCCTGAAAATAATCAGCCATTATCTCATAAGCCAGGATCATCTGGGAAGTCCATTCTCCGGAAACAACCCCGCCCCGGGCAGCGTGAGCCGGTTTGGCAAAATCAAAACCGGTTATTTCTACCAGCGAACTGCCGGAAGAAAAGGAAGTCTCGACTTTACAGTTTTCTACCGCGAAATCGAGGATCTGAACGGGTATCATATGCATCTGGCTTAACTCTCCCGGACCCAGGGCAGTCAAAGACCAGGCATAAGTGTCGGTAGCGATAGTGGCATCGCCTTTGCCTCTGTTGATCGGCACTTCTTTATCAGTATAAGCATAGCGGTCGATCCACTTCTTTATTTTCTCGGCTGCTGCGCGGTATTTTTCATTGCCGCTCAACTCATAAAAAAACATGAAAAAGGCGTAAGAATCGAGATTGTGTTCTGTCGAATACCAGCTGTTTTCCGGACCGCCTTTTACCCCGCCTTCTTCATCCATCATTTCCAGAAGAAATACGGCTGCCTGATCAGCGACTTTCAGATAAGTCTGTTTTCCGGTTTTTTGAGTATAATTGAGTGCTGCCAGTCCCAGCCAGGCATTGGGCCCTGAATGGCGTATGTATTCAAAAACCGAACCGTTGGTATAGTAGCCGTTATAAAAAGGTTTGTCTTTACGGGCCTGGGCCAGATAAAAATCAAGTATCCGCGCGGCCCGGTCCGACCGGTCATAAAGGGTAAAGACGATCGCGGCCAGAGCCTGATCATAACTGAAAGCGGTTTGTTTGAGTCCGGCATCGCCTTCGTAGCTGAGAACAAGGCCGCTTCTCAGGTTCTGCCGGGTAGTTATCCATTGACACATACCTTCGATTATACGGGGCACATATTCCCTTTTCAGGTCACGCGCCAGGTCCAGTTGCCGGGATGTATTCGCGGTCAGCCGCCGGCTTATATCCAGCTTTTTCTTCAGATAATCATTCTCGTTTATAAGCCTTCCTTTTTCCTCTTCCAATTCCCGGATCAACTGTTTCAACTGTTGCGCGCGGTATTTTTCCTCGACAGTACTTTCTTCTTTCTCCTCCAGATCTTTGAAACTGGCACGCTGTTTTGTCAAAGCTGCCTGAAGGATCTTTATTTTTTCGTTCAGTTCATTCTGGCGGAAAGTATAGGATTCTGCCGACTGTCTGCTGTTCTCGATTATATCCTCATAGGTCTCGACCGTACGCACTGTTTCATGATACCGGTTCAGCAAACGGGTGTTTTCTTTTACCAGAGCAGTATGTTCATACCACAATCCGTAGGAAAAAACCACCAAAGCCAGCAGCACCGCTGCGGTCAGACGGGGTAAAAAACGCAGCCATAATGCATAGCGAAAAAGAGAGGCCGATTCCTGTTCTTTTATTCCGGTGAACTCAACACCCAGGCTGTAGCGGGGAAAGGGGGTTTTCTGCTCTATTGTTTTCCAAACTACCCGGCCCTTGCAGGTCAAGGCGCCACTGCGAAAAGGAAGGTCGATCTGCACCTCCAGTTCGGCGGCATCGCTTATCTTTTCCCAGAACCCCCACCAGAGATCGTTGACAGTAAGACAGATCCCTCCTTTGCCGATATTGTTGGTAAATCCCTGAAGCCAGGGCGTATTCTGTTCACGGTCTTTCCCGATAAGACAAAAGGCGACCGGAAATACCGTGGGAACCCTTATATAACGCCTTTTTTCCTGTTGCCGGGCCGCCGCTGAAAAAATCGTCAAAACGGTGGTGTTTACGCAATTGTTTCAGGTCGGGATCTTCCAGTATATAATCAAACTCCTCATATCCCAGCAATACTGCTTTTTTAAGTTCCTGCAAAGAATCGTCCAAGGCCCCCACCAGACAGAGGCTGCAGGCAAGATTATAATGAACATAGGGATCTTCGGGCCGGAGGCTGACCAGTTTCCTGTCTACTTCCAGGCCTTCCTGATAAAATCCCTGGCGGGTATAGGCATCACCCAGGCAGGTAAGGGCCTGTAACAAATCAGGGTTTTTTTGTATCAACCGTTCGCAGAAAAGGATTTCGAAATCCTTTTTATGGGTTTTTTCCCTCTTTTCCATCATCGGTTTTCTCCAGGATTATCGCTTCCTGCAGTAAATAAAAAACATCTTTCATCTTTTCTCTGAACAAGGAATAATCGGCAGGGCTGACCATCCTTTTTTTTACGATAAACTCCTGAACAAAATCGATGGTCTGCTGTTGCTGATCATAACGCACCTCTAAAGAAAACCACTCGGTATTTATTGACTTACCGGCCGGAAGATATTTTACCGACAGATTGTCAGGCAGCTTTATGGAAACCATCGCTCTTTTAGTCGAAAGACCGCCGAAATCGACAGGGAAAATCCTCTGTTCGGCCGCGATCAGCGAAGGCGGGAATTCTATCTGAGTCAAGGGAGAAATGACCCTTAAATTCTTTGACGGGTTCAAAAATTTCTCGGCGGTAAACTCATATATCAACTCGGGCTGGGCATCAGGTTCATCGAGATTTTCCACACGATATTCGATAAGCCGGGCAAAAGGAGAAATATCGGTCATCTTATTCTCGATGTTCTGCCTGATCTTCGTGGGGTGGGTGAATTTAAGGTACTTACGCTGATAAGTAGCGTATTCTCCCCGGCAGACAACGCTGCGTTTTACCAGCGCGTCTTCCCGGCTGTCGATCGCGATATCCATCGAATAGCCGATCCGGCTGTTCATCGATTCGGGCGTCTGGGCGAGTTCATAGCGGTCGTCCCAGAAGATAAGCACCGTACGCCCCTGATCGCTCAGCGGCAGATCTTCGAAAGCAGAAGTCTCGCTGGTAGGGTCCATAAACATGCGATTTTTACCCAGCTGCACCACGGCAATGGCGTGATTGAAATTAACCGAAGGAAAATCTTCTTTGGCCGGATAAGTATCCCGGGTAGGGATAAGCACCGGAGCGGCAGTCAGGCCTGCGGCTTTGAGCAAAGCCGTAAGAAGTATAGCCTGATCTTTACAGTCGCCGTAGCGGTTGACAAAAACATCACCGGCCTTATGAGGTTCGTGACCGCTTTCGCCGTATTCAACTCCCACATAACGAATGTTCCGGGATACATACTCATAGATCTTTTTTGCCCGGGTTTCCGCGTCATCTGTCTGAGCGCAGACTGTATCGACCAGATCCTGCATTTCCCGGCTCACGGTCAGTTTATCCTTATATAATCCGCTCCACCATCGGTATACTTCGTCCCAGCCGGTAAAAGAAGAGATCAGCACTGCCGGATTGACTTCGGCCAGCGGCGGCATATTGTATTCGGGAATGATCGGCATGATCTCCTGAAACTGCCAGGAAAGCTCCTGAACCGGCCCCTGCTTTTCCAGGCGGGGTTTTAGATCGGTATCCCCGGCATAGTCGCAGTTAAAAAAAGTGACTCCTGTCTTTTTGCCGGCAGGAAGCGTGAGCCGGAAACCGGCCTTATATACCGGGAATTGCTCCCGCAGGCGATAGACTATGGAAACATCGTCGTCATTGATCAATTTAGAGGAATATACTTTTACTTTATATTCGATGACTGCCCCGACATCGACCGAAGGCATGGAAACAATAAACGCTTTGGCATTGCTGTAAAGGGGAAAATTAAGGTATTTGCTTACGTCCCTGATGTTTTCCTTACCGGCATAGACGATTGTGCCGTCGGCGGTAATAGTCCGGGCAAACTCCAGTTCTACCCGTTCGTAAGTGGAATCATATCCCAGTTCCACTTCGGCGATCTGTTTGCCCCGCTCCTGAAGCACCTTTTCTACGACATGCAGAGTGGAAACCGAAGTATTATTATCATTGACCTCTATCTGTTCATCGACCCGGATGATCACCGCGGCTTCTTCTTTTATTCTATCGATAAACTCACCCGCTTCATCAACCCATTCACGTATATAACGGGGAACGGATTGTTCGATCGTCGACCTGATGGCTTCACTCCGGGCGCAGGCCTGCAGAGCATAAGGCGGACCTACTTTTTCGTAGATCTTTAAAGCCCGGCCGTAAAGATTTTTTTCCTCCAGCACACCGGCAAAAAGAAAAAGAGCTTCCTGATCGTCGATATCCTGAGAAAATGATCCGAACATCTCCAGGGCCCGGGTATACTGATGAAGCCGGGCCAGAGCTTTGGACTGCAAAAGGCGTGCCGCGTGCCCCTGGCTGTCGCCCAGGATCTCAATTACGCTCTGATAATCGCGGAACTCATAGCAGAACCGGGCGAACCTGAGGCGCAATTCATTGTCGGCGGGATCTTTTTCCAGAGACTGCCGGTAATGCGAGAATAAACGGTCGTAAGCGGCTTTTACATTCTGCTCGGAAGGCGAACAGGATATAAGAACTACCGGCAGACATACCAGACAGAGAAAAAATAAGTTATTTTTTTTTACTCTCATCGTATAAACGCAAGGATATCCGCCGAATCAGCTGCGACGCCGGCAGCAGGGCATGCCGGTCCGCTGATTTTTACAAGGTAGCTACAAAGCGTTCCATCCTGACTATTGCTTCTTTAAGTTCATCAAAAGCAGTGGCATAGGACATGCGCACATAACCGTCGTAAGGGGAGCCGAAAGCAGTACCCGGCACAACAGCCACTTTTTCCTGTTTTAACAGTTTGCCGGCAAATTCCAGGGAATCCGGATAGTATTTTTTTATTGAAGCAAAGACATAGAACGCTCCCTGGGGACGGGGCGCGGAAAGACCGATGCGGTTCAATTCCTTGACGAAAAAATCACGCCGGCGCCTGTATTCTCTGAGCATCTCTTTTTTTTCGCCTTGCGAACGGAATGCTTCGCAGGCAGCAATCTGTGACATTATTGCCGGACAGATCATGGCAAAAGAATGCAGTTTTGTCATCTGTTCTATGACCTCAGCAGGTCCGCAGGCATAGCCGACCCTGAATCCGGTCATGGCATAACCTTTGGAAAAACCGCTTAAAAGAATCGTCCGGGAACGTGCTTTGGAAAGAGTGGGGAAAGAAGTGTGACCCTGTTCATAGACAAGATCTTCATATATCTCATCACTGATCACGAGTACATTGTTTTTTTTGAGAATTTTCCAGATCTTATTCAGTTCACTACGGTTATAAGTCATTCCCGTGGGGTTAGAAGGGTAATTGAATATTATCGCCTTGGGTTTTTGCTTAAGCACCTGTTTTAACCTGTCAGTGTCGATCTTAAACCCTTCTTTTTCCGTTGTTTCCAGATAAAGCACTTTCCCCATGTTAAGTTCGGTCAAAGCAGGGTAGGCCACATAATGAGGGCTGACCACAACCACTTTATCTCCCGGATCGAGAATAGTACGCAAAGTAAGGTCGATAGCCTGGCTGCCTCCTGTAGTGATCAGAATTTCTTTGTCCGGATCATATTTCAGACCGTACTTTTTCTTAAGCTCGAAACATATTGCTTTGCGCAAAGCGCTTAATCCCTTATTGGAGGTATAAGAAGTATATCCTTCTTCCAGAGCAGTGATCGCTTTTTCCCTTATCCTCCAGGGAGTGACAAAGTCGGGCTCGCCCACCCCCAGAGAAATGACTTCCGGCATACCAAGGACAAGGTCGAAAAAAGCGCGTATACCTGATTGGGGTATTTTTTTTACTCTTTTAGCTATCATCGTCTTAATAAGTTATGGCCTGACGTTTGTTCTTCGGCCTTTTCACCAGCATTACACCGTCTTCCTTATATTTTTTTAAAAGGAAATGGGTCGCGGTGCTCATAACGCTGTTTAAGGGCGCCAGTTTCTCAGCCACGAAACTGGCCACCATATGCATATCATCTCCTTCCACGATCAAAAGAAGGTCATAGGCACCGGAGAGAAGATAACAGCTTTTAACTTCGGGAAATTGATAAATGCGTTCGGCAATAGAATCAAAACCCACATCTTTCTGAGGGCTTACCTTGACTTCGATCAAAGCGCGCACCGAACGTTCCCCTTCTATCTTATCCTTATTGATAACTGTCTTGTACTTTACGATCACGCCCTTTTTTTCCAGTTTCTTTACGGCAGCCGCGACCTCTTTTTTGCTCTTGTTGGTCAATTTGGCCAGATCTGCTTCGCTGATCCGGGCGTTATTTTCCAGAATTTCCAGAATATCGTCCATAATTACCTCCTGGCAGGCCTGAAGGCCATACCTGATTACACAGATTTGATCACGATTACACAGATTAAATATACTTTTTTACAATAATTATTCGCTTGTATATTTTAACATAGCCCCTTTTTTTAGCAAGAGGCCGCTACGCCGCAGGTGTCAGGCGATCTCGATACTGACCAGATCTCTTAAAAACAGAGTGATCTCCTGATCAGTATGCGCATCCCTACCGATAAGGCAGGCGGGCTTGTCTTCTACAAGGCGGATCGGCCTGATCAGCAAAGCGCGCAGCTCTTCGCCGGAAATATAGGTGACCCGTATATTTACCCGGGTAAAAATGCTTTCCTTGATAATTACGACCTTGGGCTCCTGCATTTTCTGAAAACAATCCTTTTTTACTCCGACCAGGGAAAGCTGATCGACTATGCGGGCAATGCCTTTGGCCGCTATTTTTTTCTGCAATTCGATATATATCCGGCCGGTCAAGATGGCATCGTCAAGAGCCCGGTGCAGAGTGCCGGTGTCCAGACGGAAATGCTGGGCCATATACCCCAGATTATAGTGCGCCAGGCCGGGACAGGCCCGGCGGGCCATACGCAAAACGTCAAGAGCAGGAAGATCTAAAAGCGGATAATCGATCCTGGACAGTTCGGCATTGAGAAACCCGAGGTCGAATTCCACATTATAACCGCATACCACAGAGTTGCCGATGAACGCCAGAAAACGGTCGGCTACCTCTGCGAACAAAGGTGCATTTTTGATATCGTCATCAAAAATATGGTTTATATTGCTTACATAAAGAGGGATGGAACGCTGCGGATTGACCAATTCGCTGAACTGGCTTGAAGGCTGGCCATCGATATATTTCACCGCGCCCAGCTCGCATATCGTATCGCCCTGATCAGGGAAAAGGCCGGTAGTTTCCACATCGATAAATACAATATTTCGTTTCGCTAAAGATGTTTCGCTGTACATGTCAGTTGCGATTGCTCAGGTCAGGATCTTTACTGCGATCTTCCGGTCACGGCCGCGGGTATCGCATTCGATCAATACTACCTGCTGCCAGGTGCCCAGTTCGAGCTTGCCGCCAGTCACCGGAACGAAAAAATTGGTCTTCAGCAAAGTACTGCGTAAGTGTGAATGACCGTTGTCATCGTTCCAGGTAAAATTATGCGCGTAATCCTTACAAAACGGCACGATCGTATTGAGAAAATCCTGAACGTCCTTTTCCAGACCCGGCTCGAATTCCATGGTGGTCAAAGCCGCGGTCGAACCGATGACATTAAGAAAAATAATGCCGTCTTTTACTTTTTCGTTATCGACTATCTCGAGAAGAAAAGGAGTTATATCGATAATATCGTTCTCGCCCTTTGTTCTTACCTTAATATATTCGGATATCATTTTAGTAACTTTTGACCAGGCTCATGGCTCATGGCTGATAGCTAATGACAAAAAAATCCAGGGGCCGGGATTTTGCAACGCTAAATTTGCACTTTAAATTTTTCATTTCGTGTGATTTATCACCCGATGGTGCTGCCCGGCTCCACTTCCTTTTCCGGAGAGAGCAGCACTACTTTTTCTTTTCCTCTGGCAGCCAGAAGCATGCCCTGCGACTCCACGCCGCGCAACATTCTGGGTTCAAGATTGGCCAACACCACGATTTGCTTTCCTTTCAGTTCATCTGCCGAATAATTGTTTCTTATTCCGGCCACCAGCTGTCGCGGCTGTTCTTCTCCCAGATCGACCTTAAGCACCAGCAATTTATCGGCATTGGGGTGATCTTCTGCCTCTATGACAATACCGATCTTCAACTCCAGCTTGGAAAAATCATCAAAAGCGATCATATTTACTCCTTTCTTTATGATCATATAATTCTAAACCAATAGTTTAGAATTGCAAACCCAAAAAATCAAAAAGTAGCGAGTAGCGGGTAGCAAGTACCGCCTGCGGCGGAAATAAAGAGTATAAAGCAGAGAAAATGCAAATTGCAACCTGCCTCGACGGCAAGGCGGGATTTAGCATTGAGCATTGCAAAATGAAGGAAAAGACGAAAGACGTTGCCGTAAGCCTATACGGGCATCGTCCTTCGATTCCCTTCGATGTTACTCAGGACAGGTCACTCAGGACTACCCTGAGTAGTTCGACAGAGCTCACTACAGGCAGGGTCGAATGGGTCGTAACCTGCCTCGCCGGCAAGGCGGGCCGTTAACCGTAACCGGTTTTTTACTTGTCGACATGTCGCCTTCTGACTTGTCGACTTTATATTAACTGTTCTTGGCGCCGAAGGCGTTCAGCGGGAAACGAACCGTTTGTAGGTATGGACATCGATTTTTGTATAACAGGCCAGCTCGAATAACTCCCGGCCCTGAGGGCTCTGCTTTACTTCGATAAAAAATTCCCATTTCTTATCGAGATATTTCCTCTCCCGGGGTATGGTCAAAAAAACCTTTACCTGAATCGATCTGCCCGGTTCGATAATGACCTGGTTCCGGCTGAAAGAGACCCACTGTTCATCCGGTAGACAAGAAAACTCCTCGCCCAGTGCGACACGGGCAGTTTCGTGACTTACGACTTTAAGGATAAAAAGGCGGGCCTCGGAAGATTCGTTCTTGAGGACCATGTTCACCGGCATAATGTTTTTAGCTCCGGCCCGGGCTTCCTGCCAGATGAAATATCCCGGCGAAACGCTGAGGCCGAGGCCGACAGCGTTATTCAGACAATACAAGGCGGTAAAAATAAAGATGACTATAAGGAAGCTTTTTTTCAGTCTGGCCAAAGATAAAATAGTTGATTTTTTAATGGGCACGGCAGCCGATGGTTATGGTGATCACTTCCTGGGCATGAGTTGATTCGGTCACCGGTGTTTCCAGATATATATATAATTTTTCGCCGCTTCCCGAAGCGACATTATCTCCGTCATTTGCGCCTTCATATTTTCCGTTTCCGGCATTCTGGGTCGCCCAGACCGTAGTACCGTCGACAAGGTCATTGGCAGTTAAAAAATCAGCGGCCAGGGGAGCCGCGTCACCGTTGAACAATCCCATCAATACACAGGTATCGGCACCATTGAGATCGCTTAAAGTCCAGTTGGCTGCTGACGCGGAAATACTGAAATCTTCAGCGACATTTCCGTCATTTTTGACCAGCACAGCCTGGACCGCGGTCATGATATTTTCCGAATCAAGGTCCACTTCCCCTAAGTCCCAGACAGTATAATCAGCTGAATCATCCTGGGTACGCAAAATCACCGATAAAACAGTAAACGTCCAGTTGGTATTGTTGCCTGAATTAGTGGAAGTACCACCAGCGACCAGTGTGTCACCGTTGGACGCGTTGTTGTACTGAACATCGACATATTCGATGGTCTGGGTCTTTCCTGCCTGTAAGGTCAAATAGGCGTCGGCTGAAGCCGAACTGCGCAGGACAAGCGGAGTACCTTCTATCCCCTGCAAAGTAAGGCTGTTGGCGACTGTGGTCTCATTACCGGCCCCGGCAGTAAAAGTTATCTGCTTGCCGGCAGTGGTACAGGAAAAATCATAGAAAGTGCTCTGTCCGGAAATTACAGACGTGTCGGCACTGTCAAAAATCACGCTGCCGCTGTTATGAGTAAATGTATCGGCATTGGAGAAATTTTTGGCTATAGTAAATCCGCCTGAAGGGCCGGTAAGCGTTCCGGCAGTAATGGTCACCGAACCATTAGCGTCGATACTGCCGCCTGAACCGTTCAATGCCGTACCGTTCAGAATAATATCGCCGCTGACATTCAATGCTCCTGTATTGACGTTCAAAGTCCCGTTAATGGTCAGGTCCCCGGTGACATTAAGCGTGGCATTGGAAAGATCCAGAGTATTGCCGCTGTTTATTACCAGATCATTAGCGACATTGACTGTCGATCCGGCAGGCAATGTGGCAGTGGAACTTCCGTCGGCAATAGTCAGATTATAGTAATCAACATCCGGCACAGTAACCGTGCCCTGCAACACTACCGTAGAGGAACCGGCATCGAAAGTGGGCGTGCTTGACCAGTTTCCGGTAGTGGTCAGAGTGGTATTATTTCCTGCGTTGACCGTGCCGGAAGGATTAAAGGTGCCGGTCACGGTGACCGAATCATTATCGGCAATGGTCATGGTACCGGATACCGTAAGGTTGTCGAATGTCTCTGTTCCGGCACCGCTGGTATTCTTATTGACCGTAGTGGTGCCGTTGAATACCACTGTACCGGAAGTAGTGGTGCTGCCCAGGGTAAAAGTGCCGTTATTAGTCCAGCTGCCGGCCACATTAAGCTGGCGGTCGTTACGCAATACCAGGGTGCCTCCTGAATCAATGGTAAGATAACTGGTTATTGTCAAAGCGCTTGATCCGGCATCAGATACTCTTAAAATAGCGTTGTTTTCCACCTTTATCGTCTGTACCGTGACTGCGGATGATTTGTCGAAATGACAGGGGTTGACAGCCTGGCGTACCAGCACATTATCGGCGGCGACAGGCTCGGCATTGCCTGACCAGTTCGAATCATCGTCCCATGATGAATCCGTCGAACCATACCATATCTTCTGAGTAAGCCAGTTCACGTTGTCGCCGGGATCGTTATCATAACTTTCGCCGTTCTTGGCGCCGGAAGCACCGATCATATTGATCGTGGGAGAATTGGCAACATCAGGTACATACACGTTATAGAGACAGTTATTGTCAAATGAATGATTGTCGCAATAATAAGTTGCGCTGTCGGTCAAAAGGATCCTTAAATATGTCCCTGCCGAAAGGCTGCCGTTGGTAAACTGTACCCCGCCCAGAGCAGTGATCGTGGCCCCGCTGTTTATGGTAAGACCGTTGGTATCGGGCCGGTCGATGATCAGCCCCGACACATCGATCTCCCCGGAAACAGTGAATGAATAACGGGTCACGCTGTTCCAGGTCAGGGTAGGAGTCGTACCTGAAGCAGAAAAAACACCACCGCTGGCCACTGTCAGAGAATCGCCCAGACGCAAATGACAGCTTCCGGACATGCTTACTGTACCGCCGCTGGCCACGCTCAAGGCATCATTGAACTTGACATCACTGGAAGCGGTCAATGACAGGGTCCCGGAAACGCTGCCTGTGCCGCTGGTTTGCAGGTTGTATGCTCCGACGCTTAACGTTCCGGATGATACAGTGAGATCTCCTGAAACGAATACGTTTCCGGAAAGCGAAGCAGTCTGTCCGCTCTTATCGACTTTTAAATTGTAAAATGTCTCGGCAGGAATGGACTGACTGTCGCTCGTGCTGTCAAAAGTTACCGTACCGTCAGTAGCCGTGAAAGTTCCGCTGTTGGTCCAGTTGCCGGTCAGCTGCAGTTCGGTAGTACTGCTGGACATTACCAGCGTACCTCCTGAGGCGATCTTAACGCTCCCCTCGACATCGAGGGTAGTGGACGCCGTAGCCATGGTCAAAGTAGCGCCGTTCTCGATAATGATTCCGCCGCATACGCCGTTCACATCCAGGGAAGGATCATTGGGCTGAGAAGTAATAAGGGCTACTTCCGTGGAAAGAGGCGCATGGCCCTGTGACCAGTTGGCATCGACTGACCAGAGAGTCGGGCCGGCTGAATCACCGCCTATCCAGGAATTGGCCGCAGTCCAGATTATATTGGCATCTATACTGCCGTCATTTGCCTCGCCGTTTGTCTCACCGCCTTTGGCACCGGCTGAGTTTACCATATAAACAACAGCTCCGTTGGGCGCCATAACATTATAGACGCAATTGGCATCGATGGTATGATTCACCAGAGTATATGTTCCGGCTGCATGGCCGATCCACAAATAACGGGATGAAGCACCGTTCTGTCCGCTGTTGTAGGTCACGCCATCTAAAGATTCTATTGTCGCCGAAGAAGCAATAGTCAAGCCGTCGTTATCCGGTCTGGTCAGGGTAAGGCCATCGACATTTATCGTACCATTGATATCTATACTGAAATAATCTCCGGCGCCTGAGCTCTGGATCGTGCCTCCCTGGGAAGTAAATGCCCCTCCGGCAGAAACTGTCATCGCGGCACTGCTTAAGGTAAGCGTATTACTTTCCAGAGAAAACGTACCGGCATTTATATTGAACTGGTTGTTTACAGTTGTATTACCGGCCAGAGAAAGCTCGCTTCCGGCAGCAGTCAGATTATAATATGTCACAGCCGGAGAAATCTGGGTGCCTCCTAAAAACTGGACCGTTCCGGTGTCGGCAGTAAAGGTCCCTGATGAAGAAAAACCGTCATATACCTGCAGTATACCGCTGTCCAGGTCGATAGTGCCCTGATTGTCGATATCTCCTTCCACTGTTATCGTATATGACGAAAGATTAAGCTGAGCCCCGCTGTTTATGGTCAGATCATTCTTCACGGTAATATTCGAAGCCAGCTGAACATCACCGTCGATAGTAAGATTATAGTAAGTCACTGCCGGCATATTCATGGTGCTGCCGCTGTCCTGCAAAACTACCGTGGACGTATCATAATTAAAGGTATCGGGAATATCTATCCAGTTACCGGTGGTGGTCAGGGTAGTATTGTCTCCGGCATTGATGGTACCGCCTGTAGGGTCAAAGGTGTGGTTGACCGTTACCGAATCTCCGTCGGTGATAGTCATGGTGCCCGACACAGTAAGATCATAAAAAGACTGGGTACCGGCTGCTGCGGCGATCTTATCCACGATTGTAGTGCCGTCGAAAGTTACCTCGCCGCCGCTTATGTTCGATGTACCGTCATTGGTCCAGTTGCCGCTTACATAAAGGTCGCCGTTGCTCATGACAAAACTGCCGCCGCTGTCGATATCGAAATATCCCCCGACATTAAGGGCATCTCCGGCAGAAGTTATGCGCAGTTCTTTTTCGATACGTACACCCTGGGCCACGGCACCGCCGATGTCCACAGTACAGGTGCTCGCAGCGGAAGTGGGTATGGCCACCATATCAGTGTTTACCGGAACTGCCCCGTCGCTCCATCCAGTGGCATCGCTCCAATCGTACACACTGGTACCGGCTCCCCATCCGCCGCCGCCCCAGCCATCCCAGAGTTTTTCATCATACCAATTAATATTGTCAGTCGGTTCTCCCGGATCGATATCAGTGGCTTCTCCTCCGCCGGTGGCATTGACCATGTTTATACTAACTGACCCTGCCGCAGCTTCTACTGTATTAGCGCAATTCCCGTCAAAATTATGGTTATTGAAAAAATAAGTCGTGGCACTTACGTCAAGTACACGCAGGTAAACGGTCGTTCCTAAGCCGTTATTGAAATCGATATTGTCCAAACCGTTTATCACCGCACCATTATTGATGGTCATACCATTGGCATCGGGATTGTTGAAATTGAGTATATCCACCTGGATACCGCCGTTCACGGTAAAAGCATAGGTGCCGGAACCGTTATTGGTTATTGTAGGCGCGGTCGAACCTCCGGCATAGAACTTACCACCGGTCGCGCCTGAATCGACAGTAAGCGATGCACCCAGGCGCAGATAACAGGTATTGTTCAAAAACATCTGTCCTCCGTCTTTGACTGTAAGCGCGCCGGTAGCGGTCAGATCGCTTCCTGATACCAGTTCCAGATCACCGAACACCTCAGTAGTACCGGCAATTGTATGTGTGGCGTTGCCGGCATCGAAAGTCCCGCCGGATATTTTGAAATCACCGTTGACCGTGATGTTACCGGTAGCAGTGGCAGTCCTGCTGCCTTTATCTATGGTCAGATCATCGAATGTCTCGGACGGGATATCCTGATCGACCAGAGTATTGGAAAAAACCACTTCACCGTTGGTGGCAGTAAAAGTGCCAGAATTGGACCAGATACCGTCTACTTTCAGAGTAGTGGTCGCGTTGTTCAGGGTCAAAGCGCCACCGGTCTGGATCGTAACGCCCCCCCCTACATCAAGCGTAGTTCCGGCAGTGGAAAGGGTCAACAGACCTCCGTTTTCGATGCGGATACTGGCGCATACTCCATCCGTATTCAGTATAGGATCGTTGGTCACATTGGGTATGACCACTACATCACTGGTCACCGGCACCGTGCCTTTTGACCAGTTCTCGGCTACTGACCAGAGTGTAGGGTTGGTCGCGTCATCGCCCTGCCAGGTATTGGCCGTGCTCCAGACGATATTGGCATCTATTGCTCCGTCATAAGATTCGCCCTGATAAGTGCCGGCAGCATTGACCATGTTGACCAGAACCCCGTTAGGAGCAGTGACATTGGTGACGCAGGTATTGGCGAAACTATGGCTTTCAAAAGTATAGTTTCCGGCAGCATGACCCAGATAGAGGTAGCGGTTACCGGTGCCATCGCCGTTCTGAAAAGTCACATTGTTCAACTGGGAAACAGAAGCTCCATTATTAACAGTAAGACCATTATCGTCGGGATAGCTGATGGTCAGACCGGAAACATTGATTGTACCGTTAACAGTAAGGGAAAAATATTCTCCGGCACCCTGACTTTGCAGCGTACCTGCGCTTGATATAAAGACACCTCCCGAATCCACGATAAAATCAGTACCGTTATCAAAGGAAACAGTGCTTGAACCGATATTTAAAGAACCTCCATTTTTTATGGTAAGGTCATTATAGATATTGGGAGTAGAGGTCACTGCCGTTACTGTTCCTTCAATGTCCAGAGAATAATAATTGAGCGCTACCACGGTCTGACCTGTTCCGGCATAAGCAAAAGTTCCGGTATTGTAATTATAAGTACCGCTGTTGGTGATCGTGCTTTCAATCCTTATAATTCCCGAATTATTGTTGAGTACGCCTCCGGCATTGGTGGTGAGGCTTCCTTCGCAGAGCAGAGTGCCGGTCTGCACATTGAGAGTGCCGGTGATGCTGGTCGCTCCTTTTACGGTCAGGGTATATGAACCGAGATTAAGGGTCGCTCCCGAAGCTACGCTCAGATTATTGTCGACGGTCACGTCACTGGCCAGGGTAATGCTTCCCGAAATGGTCAGATTATAGAAAGAGCCGGTACCTGTGCCGCCGGAACCGTCCATATCGATGGTCTCGCCGGTACCGTCGAAATCGACTGTACCGCTGCTTCCGCCGCCCATATTATAGGAAAAGGTGCCGTCATTATCCATGCTGCCCGAACAGGTAAGGGTCACGTTGGTACTGCCGTTGCCGACTATCAGGGAAGATCCTGCCTCGATATAAATATCACTGCTGACATCAAGATCGACATTGTTGCCGTAAACACGCAAAGACATATTATCGGTAATAGTAAGATTGTTGCAGGCATTGTCACTGTCTACTTCCACATAATTGTCGTAGGGGGTTTCGGCACCGGGAATATCGGCATCAACGGCGGCCGTGGGCTCGCTCTGAGGACGCCAGGCATTGGCCCGGTCCCAGTCAGTATCGGTATTGGTTGTCCAGCCCTGAGTCCACCAGCCGGCCCAGTCATTGGCCTGGGCCGAAAAACAGCAGCCACATAACAGTGCAAATATTAAAAATATTTTTTTGTTCATAAGTCTATCCATATTTTAACGTATTTTCTGCCAATATAAAACAATTACAGTTAAAAAGAACAGGTAGTACACCAGGAAAAATAATTTTTCGTTCCATTTTTTTCTCATTACCAGCCAGGCAGCCATGCTCCCCCAGAAAAAACCGGGCAATAACAGTCCGGGCATACAAAGAATGATTCCCGGTACCGTAAATGCACCCAGGCTTAGACCGGCAATGATCTTTTTCCCTTTTTCTTTGCCGAAAATCACCGGAATAGTCTGCACCCCGTTCAACCCGTCACCCTCGACATCTTTAAGCGTAATAAAATTCATGCCCAGAAAAAAGGGGATCGTCAGCAAAGAGAAGATCTCGCCGTTCAATACCGAAAAACTCCCCGGCCCGCGCACGATACTGATGCCGGCAAAAAAAGCCAGAAACCCGTTCAGGGCAATGATTGCCATATTCAGAATAAATATTTTTTTCAGGCGCAGGGGCGGACATGAGTATACATAGTACAGCAGCCAGAACAATAAGGCCACCAGAAAACCGTAATAAGACACCGCGATTATCGAACATATGCCGATAAAAAAGAAAATGTTGCCGATAATGCGGTATTCGTCTTCTTTGACTGCTCCCTGCACCAGAGGACGGCAGCGGTTGCTGAGTTCATCCGAACCGCGATCGATGATATCATTGCAAACTGCCGCTGACTGGCACAGGAAAAACATGCCGAATAACAGTCCGCTTAAAGCGAAGATATTGCCCGGGACCCGGGTCAAAGATACATCGGAAGAAAGGCAGGCATAACCTGCTCCTAAAAAGGAAAGCAGCATATAATGCAATACGCGCAAAGGGCGTATATTGCGGGCCAGGGCCGCAAATTTTCTGCGGTCATAAAGGGCATAAGCCACCAGCAGCAGTATCGCCAAAAACACCGCATAGATAAGCGCGTAAACCGAGTCCTGGACAAAGAAAACAGTCCCCGGCATAGTCAGCTGCTTCAACAAGTTATCCGAGAGATGATGCAGGGTGTAAGGCATATCCAGGATAAAAAGAAGCACCACCGGAATAGTCGCCGAAACGAACAGTATCGTGAAATATCCGGCCAGCGTACCGAAGACAGTACGCAATACTTTCCCGGTCTTATACCATAGATACGCGGCTATCAGCATTGTCATTATGAATATTTCCAGCCTCACCCCGGGCGAAGCGGTTTCCAGAGAGATAAACGGCATAAAAAAACAAACTATACTTTTTACCGCCACCCTGATACTGTAAAAAAAACCCAAGGGGAAATGTTTCCCCCCTAAAAAAATTGCGTCGAACAAAGGCCCCAGAACAATGATCCAGAAAAAACTCAGTACGGCGCGGGCCAGGCGCACGATATCTTCTCTGGTAAAGATATGCAGCACAATGATCAATGCCGCGGCAGTGCTTAAGTATACCAGAGGATAGTGAAAGAAAAAACGCATGATCGATATATCGATCTTTGCCGAAAAACCGAGGGTGCCGTCGATAAACATACCCTCCAGGAGGTTACGGGCCATGATCACGGCTGTCAAAGTCAAAGCCCACTGGCCGGCCCCGGCCTTTACCTCTTCCCTTTTTCTGATATAATTTTTGATACTGCCCATCAATTAACTTTCTTTCCGGACCGCCGGCCCCGCATTAGCGAAGGGGGACCGCGAAAAATGATTCCGATCGCTTTATTTCCCCTTTTTTTATCGAACTGAATCCTGTCCGGAAACCGGCTGCCGATATTTTCGACCATTTCCTGAATACGTTCGCTGTTCATATCCCACAGCAGGATTATCTCTTCCTGACCTCTTTCCCAGAGATCATAGGCTGTCACGCCTTCCATTACCCTGCCTGCTTTATTATCCCGCAATCGCTGAGACGGCCGGCCGTAATATTTCTCCAGGCGTTGTTCAAGAGCGGAAAACAACCGCCCGATCTCCTCGTCGGAAAGATCTCCCAGGGGCAGGCCCAGGCTCATCTCGGCCAGTTTTTTCCGGTGCTGGTCAAAAAGAATAAACATCACCGCTTCTTTTCCCTCGACTTCTCCCAAGATATACGCTCCGGATCTTCCCTCGATGTTCAGCTCGCCGAAAACATTACTGATATGCTCTGCGGTAGCGTTCCAGCGTACTTTTATGATCTTATCCAGCATATCTTTATCTCTGTGCTTTTCCTTTAACGAAGCGGCATCAGCAAGGAAAAATCCTATCGATGAAAAAAATAAGCCGGCCGCGGCAATAACATACAGATATTTTTTTGTCTTCACCATTTTACCTCTCTTTTTCCGCATCTTTCCCCGTCAATATTTCCCGGTAAACCGTATAAAGAACCCTTTAGTCGAATAATCATTTTCCTCTGTCAGATCGTCGCAGAAATCAGTAAAGTTATAGCCTACACCGACCTGGAAATTATCGGTCAGGTGCCTTGATACTTCGCAAAGGAACCCGGTCTTGGAATCCTGAGCCTGTTTCTGGTCAAGGATACGGTATTCAAGGCCGGCATCCCACTTACGGGTCAGATGATAATTCATCCGGTTGATCCACAGCCAGGTCTGGCTCCGGGTATAATCCCGGCTGCCGACTTTTTCCTCTCCCAGTTTATAGGCGAATTTCTCCACCAATTGATACCGGCTGTTGAAATCATAGGCGCCTTCCAGGGCGAAGACAAAAGCCCGTTCACTGGAAATATCGGCTTCGTCGCTCTGACTTAACGGTGCGTCGTCTTCTATATAACTTATTTTACCCAAAAGGTTGAGCCGGTCAAAATCCACCGGCCGGTAAGCAGCACCGAAGACTATCTCTTTGAACTCTGCTTCGGTCTTACCTGCAGTCTTATTGTGAGTGCGCGAATATTCCAATCTGGTGAACAATGTCCAGTCCGGACTGGCTTTATATTCCAGAGAATTGCGTAAAGTCCACTGATCTATTTCTTCGCTGCCGTTATCGCGGCGCAGCTCGATCAAACCCGAATATTTGAATATATCCGGTTCGGTAAAATCGGCACCCAGCGAGATCACGGTCCGTTTTGTCGTCTCATCCTGATTGGTCACCCTGCCTCTTTCCAGGCGCAGTTTATAGTCCCACTTGTCATGACCGTAATCTAATCCTAAAATATTGGCACGCGAATTCGATGTATCCGTGGACTTGAATTCCTGTTCAGTATAGAATCTGGTGTCGCGGTCGATATTGGTCTCGGTACCGACAGTGGTGGTCGATGTCCTGCCCTCGCCTTTTTCTTTACCGAAGCTATAGGTGGTGTAGGCCCGGGTCTTATCGTCGACCTGAGAATCGATGCCCAGCTGGGTCGCTGTACCGCGGTTACCGACCAGCTGTTCCAGTTTGACTTTCAGTTTTTTGCTGAATTCGATCACTGTTCCCACAATGGTCTTGTTATCGGACTTGCCCTTGATATTACCCTGCTGCTGGACATAGACCTTCGCTTTTTCATTTACCGTATACTCTACTTTCGCTGCCAGAGTGTCCCGGTCTTCCTCGTCTTCGTCAGTCGGCGTGCCCTTGACGTCATGATGCTGGTATTCGGTAGTGAATTTATAGCGGTTCTCGCTGCGCGTATACTGCAAAGTAACGTCCTGGATGCGGTCTGCTCCGGTCTGATTGACTGCCGAAAGGTTATCGCCTGAACTGAGCCGCTGATAATCATAGATCAGGGACACGGCATCTTTGGCCGAAAGGTTCCAGGTAAGCTTCATGCCGTGCTTGGAGGTGCCCTGCTGCGAGGAAGCATACTGTGAGGAGAAGCCGCGATCGACTTTCTGATAATAGGCTTCCAGCAGCAGCACATTTTCCTTTTTCCTGAACAGCTCTCCCAGGTCGGTCTTCAGATCTATCTTGACTGCGCTGCCGCTCAGACTTTCTTCGGACGGCAGGTCTTCGAAGGTAAGACCTCCGTCATAAGACACGTAATTGGCGAAAGAAGTCGATGCGCTTTCGGCGTATTCAACCTTTAATTCCGTGGATTTTCCGTATTTAACAGTGAGGTCCGTGCCTTTCAGTTCATAGCCGTTTTCTTTTTCATCCTTGATATAGGTGGCGCCCAGCTTGACATGGTCGCCCAGCTGCTGGGAGAACCGGCTGCCGTAAGTACCCTCTTCGACAAACGACTGAGTATCGTAATCATAATCGACTATCACGTAGAGAGGATTACCGAGACTGGCACCCTCAGAAATCAATTTTTCCGAGTCAGCGATCATCGATACCGGTTTATAGAATATTATCCGGCCCTGGTCATAATCGATCTCGTAGTCGACGTCGGCCTCCATGATCAGCGAACTGACCACTGTGCCGGTATCTTTATCCCTTATCTCCAGGCTCACTGTCTCGGAACCGGCCACTACTTCGGTGTGCTTCAGGTAGTAGACAACACCGCCGGTAGAGACAAATTCATTGTGGGCCGGTAAAGTCGAGGTCTCGGCACCAAACGCTATAAACACTGTCTGCGGGTCGCCGTAACGGGTAGTAGCCACGCTCTGATAGGCCAGTTTACCGCCGTAAAGATCGCGCTTGAAACCGGCCAGAACGACATCGTTTATATCAGTGGAATAATTGCCCCAGGTAGCATGGGATTTATCCCATTCCACCAGGATATAGAAACGTCCCTGAGTATTGGTGTCGTCGACAACCGATGAGGCGTCACCGTACACGGGATAGTACTTATCCGGGTCGATGAACCGGGCCAGTTCTTTTTTCCGGCGTTCGCTGTCAAAAGAAGAAGTGATCAGGTATTTACCTTTGACCTTGGCTTTGAGGTAATAGGCCATGCGGCCGTCAAAATAGTAACCGGAACGATATTTGCGTTTATCGCGTACCGGCTCGATATTGCCCTTGGCTTTCATCTTACCCAGCTGAGCATCGCCCAAAGCCACCAGGAAGAAATATTCTTTTTTCAGATTAAGCTTTTTCCTGTAAACACTCTTCACTCCCTGACGGTCCTGAACTTCTACAGTGATATCCTTTTTCTCCTGAGGCAGAATAAGTTCTTTGCTGAACATACCGTCCTCGCTGCTGCCCAGATCGCGATGTTCGATGATCACTCTGTTGTCTTTATCAGTGAGGCCTTCTATCTTCACCGTGACTCCTTTTTCTTCCACAGGTATGGTCTGGGTTGCCAGGCGGTTGCTGTAGCCAGCCGGCTTCAGCACGTCCAGCTTTTCTTCTCTGGTCACAGTGCGTTTAGAACTCAGGTACACGGTGTTTTCCAGAGTAGTATCTTTATGTCCCTGCCCGTCCTCTACTGTCAATAAATAGGTATAATTCTCGTCGGCAATGGCCATTTCGCCCTTATCGTCTTTTCCGTTCCAGGAAACAGCCTTGAACAAAGTATCCCGTCTGCCCTCGAATACTTTAAGCGGGGTCACTCTGTTGTGGGAAGAGAATATTTCCAGTTTCCAGGAATCGATAAAATCGGGATAATTGGTGTCGATCCTGAATACCAGCGGCCCGTCCAGAGAGTCGCCTTTAAGCGTAAATTGCGGCATTTGCGGAACATGGGAAATGCTCAGTTGCGGTTCGATGCGTGTCGGTTCGGTAATGACCTTTACTTCCAGATAGGGTTTACCCTTTTCGTTTATGGCTGCCGGTCCGGCATCAGACACCTGGACAGCGAAATTAACTTTAGCCAGAAGACCGGAAGTAAGGCGGACTACCCGCGGATTCTCGGTAGTGAACACGGTTCCTTCAGGTAAAGTCGAGGAATCGACTTTAAGCAGCTTGGTCTGCGGTCTCAAGCCATCGATATGGTACTTACCGTCTTTATCCGTGACCACGTAAAGTCCGTCTTCAGTGGCGATCTTGACGTCGGGAATGCCTTTTTCGCCTTTCTGCTGTATGCCGTCGCCGTTTATATCATTAAATACTTTACCTATTATAATAGAGAGATCGAAAATCGGGTCATAGACGACCTGAACCCTGGCCTGGGCCGGATTGGACAGAGAAGTACCGGATTCAGATACAACTCTTGCCGTATTGGTATAGAAATTACCCGGCTCGACACCACTGCCGACTACCAGCTGATAGCTCAAAGTCTTGGTCTGGCCGGCAGTAAAAGTGCCCACGTTGAACCTGCGCACTGCCACACCGGAAGGATCGCCAAGAGGCTGTCCCTCAAGCAAAGTCGTGCCCGAAATGTATTTGAAACCTGCAGGCAGACGGTCACTCAGATAAAGGTTCGTATCGATGTCGTCAGTCAAGGTGTTTTCGATCGTCAATGTATAAGTAACGATGTCGCCAATCACTACCTCGTCTTTATTGGCCTGTTTATCCAGTTTTATTACCGTGTAATCATCGCGGTCCAGAGGAATATGTATGGTAAGCGGTTCTGCCACCACAGTAAAAGTCTCGCCGTGAGAACCGACTGTGTCGCTGGCCCCATATCCCGGAGGATGCGGCAGGCTTCCCTGGGCCACGACAGTCGAAGGGAACGTGTATCCGGCCACAGGAGTAACGTCAAGATAATAATTTCCCGGGACAGATGTAAACTGATACTCACCATCAGTTCCTGTCCAGCCGGAAAGTTGCGGGTTGGCTTCCGGGATTCCAACTGCCGGAGTGCCATCTGCCGCATTGCGTAAAGTTATCGAAACACCATTGATCGGTTCTCCGGTCAAAGAATCATAAACAATACCTGAAGGGTCAAGGGCAATGGTTACGGTTCCGCCTGATACCGGCAGGCCGGTGGCAGTAACGCTTTCTTTTGACGTCTGTCCGGTCAGCACTATATCAGCGCCATCGGCAACAGAACACTGGAACGATTCATTGGTGTCGGCATTGCCGTTGAAAGTATAGGTTACCAGTATATGTTTGGTCTGTGAGGGCATGATATAGCGCAGCATTACAAGCGTCAAAGTGGCTTTTCCGTTATCGGTATCGAAAGTCGTATCGCCCAGATGTGTATCGGCAGTAGGATCATAGACACCGTTGTTGTTTTCGTCATAGAAAAACGATACTTTGCTAATATCCTCCACTTCATGTCCGGTACCTGAACCGGTCACGGCAATCGAGTGTAACCGTATCGGTTCCAGGCCTGTGGTTTCACTGATATCAAACTGCAAAACCGGCTCAAACTGAGCATTGCTGCAGACCGATTTGCTGCCCGGGTTCATTGTTCCGGCAGTAACGGAAATAGCACCCTTGACTATAGTCACGGTATTGCTGTCGATAACCGCTCCTTCTCCGGTAAGGTCTATTGCCGTAGTAGTACCTTTGGCAATCACTGCAGCCGGATCGATATGAGCCTGGAAAGTCTCGCCAGTGGTGGCCGCACCATTAAGATCGTATACCAGCAGCCAGTTCTGGGTAGTTCCGGCAGCAATGGTCCGGTTAGGCACAAAGGTAACTGAACCGTCATCAGCATCATAATAAGCGTAATTGGCAACAAGATAATCACTGCCGTTTACCAGGCCGTCATTGTTTACATCCAGATACAGTTCAGCCCTGGTAAGATCTGCGATCTCATGTCCGGTACCGCTGCCGGTAAAAGTCATGGAGCTGATCCGTACTCCTTCATAAGCTGTGTACTCCTCTAAAGTGATCTGCAATACATTAACGTTGAGGGTATTGTTCAATACGCTCTGGTTGGCAGGAGTATTGGCTCCCAGAGTCACGCTCAGATGCCCTTTTACCGGTACGATCATTTTCTGCGGACCGCTGACCGGGAAAGTATTGGATAAATGCACGGGCAGGCCTGACCAGTCGCCGGTGGCCGTTATATCGCTGCTCTGAGAAATCGATGTTTTGAAGGTCTGAGCCTCTAAGGCCGTACCATTGAACTCATAAACCACCAGCCAGTTCTCGGCAGTATAAGCAGTTATTGTGCTGTTAGGCGAAAGAGTTATCTTATTGGCTGACCAGCCAGCTGCCGATACCTGATCAAGAAGTACGTCACCGGCATCAAGCAATCCGTCATCATTGACGTCACGGTAAAGGCTCACTGTATTCAGGGCTGTGGCCGGATCACCGGTCCCGCTGTGGGTCAGGGTAATTGTATTTACGGTAATATCTTCAATCACGTCCGGCTGAAACTCTACCTGCATCATCACTGCCGCCGGATCGTCTTTAAGGACCTTGCCGGCTGACGGGTTATTGCCTCCTTCATCGACAGCCAGAGTGCCGCGGTCAGCCACGGTCATTGTTCCGCCGGCAATCGGGTAACTGCCCTGGGCCCCGAAAGGAACCAAAGAATCTACACCCACGATATCAAGATGGCGGTTGCTGGCTATAGTGCAGCGGAAAGTATTATCCAGTACTGCCGTACCATTGAAATCATAGACTGCCAGATAACGTTCGGTAGTCGAAGCGGTTATGGTTTCGGGAACACCGAAGACAATGGTCAATTCATTGCCGACCCAGGCATTGGACTGACCGATAAGTACATCGCCGCCATCGGCAATGCCATTATAATTCTCATCGCGGTATACATATACATCGGCGATATCAGCCGTGGCTCCGCTGCCTTCGTGAGTTATCTTGACGCTGCTGAACTGGATATCTTCCACGCTATCAGGCAGCAATCCGAACTGAAGCATGGGCACATTGGTATTGTCGTTACGAATATTTCCGCTGGACGGGTTGGATGATCCGGTATAAATAGTCACATGGCCTGAGGGCACAGAGCTTATTGTCTTGACCGACCCCTCCAGAGGATATACGCCGTCAGGCGCAATAGGCTGACTGGAAAGCGCGCCAGTAGCCGTTATATCGGCAATATCGGCAATCGAGACCTGGAAGGTTTCTCCGCCGCTTGGCGTACTGTTATAATCATAGACCAGCAGAAAATCAAGATAACCTCCCGCAGATACTACCCGGTTCAGGGCAAAAGTAACCGTGCCGTTGTCGCCGCTAAAGGCCGATGTACCTACATGCGTATCCGCGGAATCGACATAGCCATTGGCATTGCCGTCAAGATAAAGCTCGATCTGATTTATATGATTTACGTCATGTCCGCTTCCCGATGCAGTTAAAGTGAGAGAGCTGATTCGCACGCCTTCCAGTCCGGTGGTTTCACTTAAACGCACCTGGATCATGGGTTCGTTAAGAGTACCTTTTTCAATAAGACTGTCCATGGGACTGGCCGGGCCGATAGTCGCTTCCAGTTCGCCGGCCACTATTGTCATCGGATTTCCGTCAAGAGGAAATCCGGCTACTGATTCGGGTATGATCAGAGATTGAGACGACATACCCTTCAGTTCCACATACACGCCGTCAGCCAGAGAAGAAATAAATGTCTCTCCTGCCGAAGCTGTACCGGCAAAATTACAGGTGACCAGTATATGCCTGTTCCCTCCCGGATCCACTGTCCTGACCATATACATGGGGAAATAGGCTGTGCCGTCATCGGCAGAAAAGGTCGTAGTACCGATATGAGTATCTCCGGCATCGACCTGGCCGTCTCCGTTATCATCGAAATAAAGACGCACTTCATCTATATCATCGGCATCGTGTCCGGTCCCTGAAGCGCTTAGGGTAATGCCCATGATCCGCACAGATTCATAACCGGTGGTCTCTTCCAGCTTCAATTGCAGAACGGGAACTACTTCGGCATCGTTCATTATCTCCGCTGCCGCCGGATTGGTTACAGGATCAATACTTATATCGATCTCGCCGGTCTCGACCAGGGTCTTCAGGCCTCCGTATATCGGGAACGATCCTGCGGGAACTATATTGGCGCCTGATTCATCACCGCTGAAAACGGCATCGGCAGCCTGATCAAGCCGTGTGCGGAAAGTCTTTTCCTTGCTCTCTTCCAAACCGGCATAATCATATACCACAAGGATATAATGTGTTCCTGTGCCGTCACCGCCGCCGGTAAAAGAGCCGTATTCAAAGGTCTCGCTGAATCCGGTAAAGGTGACTGTCCCGTTGTTGCTGTCGTAAACCTGGGCAGTTCCTATCTGAATATCGGAAAGATCGCGCTTTCCGTCACCATTGATATCGCGGTACAATTTTACGCCATTGGCTTTGACATGGTCGACATCATGTCCATTGCCATCGGCCTCGAACGATATCTCGGTAAGATTTACATATTCTGCCGCACCCACTACCAGCTTCAATTGAAGCATGGGGATATTCTGGCCGCCGAACGGCGCGAATCCGTCTGCCGGATTATTTTCTCCGGCCGAGATCGTCACCGAACCGTTACCCAGAGTCGTTACCCATTGTCCGGCCAAAGCTGTCTCATTACCGAAATCGTCAATAGCCCAGATACGCAGATAATAATTAGTGGTCGGATTTAATCCGGTGATAGCGGTATGCTCCGTATCCCGGGTGCTTAAAGCCGGATCATCTGCCAAATCCCATTCCTGCGCAGTTCCTCCCCGCGCGTCGACATCGGCCTGGTTTTCACCATACCATATCTCATAATGGGCTGTGCCTGACCAGCTTTGTTCTGTCTGTACCGGCGTCCAATAGGCTTCTATCCTGCTGCGCCGGCCATGACCCTGGAAATCGGCCATACCTGACGGATCAAGGTTGTCTATATTTACTCCCAGCGGTGAGGTTCCGTACTGGCTCTCTCCGCTTCCGTTATCGACCTTGAACCGCACCTGCACATCCTGACTGTACAGATCGTCTATATATTCCTGGGAAGTATCCCAGATCAAAGTGTGAAGGGCTCCGCTCATGTCCGGAGCAGAGGCAAGATTGGTCTTGGTCCCGGTAATATCGGCATCAGCTATAGGCTGCCAGCCTCCTTCGCTGACCTGATATTCGAAACTGCCCGCGACCACATCGCAGGGAAGGCTGCTGAGGTCCTTGATACGGAACTGGATGTTCACATTACCGCTTCCATCCGTGGCCTGAACTATAGGATAAAGGGTATGGTTTGTAGTACCGTCATGCAGGATGACCGGTGAGCGTACAGTGACCGTAACCGAGAAAGAGTCTGATGACGCGGCCTGAACCAACGGGCTGCAGACAAAAAGTCCTGCCGCTGCAAAGACAAAGGATGTCATCAAAGAAAACATCCTTTTCTTCAGCCGGGAAAACTTAAATTGTCTTTTTCGGCCCAAACTACACATCAGCGTACTGTTTCTCCTCGACCATAGACTTCATGCCTGTACTGCACTACACTTTTTCCCATAGTTTTAAATCAATTATCTGTTCCATATCCGCTTTCTTTCCATACTTTGTTCTTCTCCACCTTTCCGGGGAGACGCCTTAACCTCCTTAAAACAAGCGTCTC
>CAZVRU010000006.1:35951-60528 GCA_964629785.1 uncultured Planctomycetia bacterium | reverse complement strand
TACGGGCTCTTTTTTCTTTTTTCAGGCTCAGGTAATCAAACATTCTTTTCCTTTCCGGTTCAGGGGATCGGTATGATTAGGACATACCTGTCGTCTCCCCTTTTATCCTGCCAGAGCAGTTAAGGTCACTACGATCGTCTGCTGACCATACCCCGAAGTCATCGATGCCGGTGCATAGAACATCAGCCACATCTCCACTGTTCCGCTGGAAGCCACATCATTGGCATCGTCGTCGCCGGAATCATGAAATGAGTCGCAGCGTCTGGCCCCTGAATTCAGGATCAGATCGTTTTCGTCAAAATCACCGGCTGCTATAGCTACGCCGCTTAGCAACCCGTCATTGTCGAACATGGAATAGAGTTTGAACGCGTCTGCACCAGGAGCACCGGCACCTTCTTCTATGGACATATCTGCCGGCAATCCTGCCGCTTCGATCTGCAGCTGAAAGTCTTCGGCCACGTTACCGTCGTTAGTCACGGTGATCGAAGAAGTAGATACTGTCTGCGACGCCTGATCTACCTGTCCGAAATCATAAGGATCGTCGGCCGCGTCCACCAGCAGCGATAAATAGCGTACCAACACCGTGACTGTCAAAGTGTCGGTCACTGCTGCCATTGCTGTTCCTGCCATAGTTGCCATAAACACTGCTGCAATCAAAATCCCCAAAAATTTTCTCATCGCACACCTCCTTTTTGGTTTTACGGGCTCTTTTTTCTTTTTTCAGGCTCAGGTAATCAAACATTCTTTTCCTTTCCGGTTCAGGGGATCGGTATGATTAGGACATACCTGTCGTCTCCCCTTTTATCCTGCCAGAGCAGTTAAGGTCACTACGATCGTCTGCTGACCATACCCCGAAGTCATCGATGCCGGTGCATAGAACATCAGCCACATCTCCACTGTTCCGCTGGAAGCCACATCATTGGCATCGTCGTCGCCGGAATCATGAAATGAGTCGCAGCGTCTGGCCCCTGAATTCAGGATCAGATCGTTTTCGTCAAAATCACCGGCTGCTATAGCTACGCCGCTTAGCAACCCGTCATTGTCGAACATGGAATAGAGTTTGAACGCGTCTGCACCAGGAGCACCGGCACCTTCTTCTATGGACATATCTGCCGGCAATCCTGCCGCTTCGATCTGCAGCTGAAAGTCTTCGGCCACGTTACCGTCGTTAGTCACGGTGATCGAAGAAGTAGATACTGTCTGCGACGCCTGATCTACCTGTCCGAAATCATAAGGATCGTCGGCCGCGTCCACCAGCAGCGATAAATAGCGTACCAACACCGTGACTGTCAAAGTGTCGGTCACTGCTGCCATTGCTGTTCCTGCCATAGTTGCCATAAACACTGCTGCAATCAAAATCCCCAAAAATTTTCTCATCGCACACCTCCTCATAGTTGTTCTTCTTTCCTCGTTCTGTCCTGTTAAACTTCGCATAGAACCAACACCCACAGGCTCACCTCCTTTTCTTCAGCTGTCGATCAAAATCCTGACAAAATTGGTCATACCGTCATCACTACGGATCATAACTATCCCTTCATGGTTTTTGCCTCGGTAAGCTTCCTCCACGGGAATATCCAGATCCACATTGACCAGTATCTTTTTTCCCGGCTTTATCTTTACCTCGGTCCGGGCCGGCCTGATCCAGGCTGTGTCAGGGATCCAGGCATATCCTGAACTGAGAGTGATTTTATGGTCCCGCTCAACCGGCGGCACAAAACAGGCAATGGTATATCTGTGTTTTTTACTGTCATTGTTGAGCAGGGTAAAAGCAGCTGCTTTTTTGATCTTGCCCAGAGACGAAGCATCGATGCTGATCAGTGAAGGAGAAACCGCCAGAACTCCATCCGGGACAACTTTTTTGATCTCTTTACTTTTAGTCTCTATGTAATAGATCGGTTTTACTCCCAAAGCTATCTTTTCCCCTGCTTCAGGCCGACTTTGAATATTCAAGCCCACACTAAAATGCTGGTTGTAGTACTTTTCGTCTTTTGGGATATCAATATACATCTTCACCACTGCCTTGGAAAAAGGAGCCAATCGCACCGACTCTTTTTCCAGCTTGAACCAGGCTGGATCGGGAATATCCCGGTATCCGTCACGCACATTGAGCCGCATTTGCGAAGGCAGGCCCGGGGCAATATCGAATATCCTTACCCGGTCACTGCCGTTGGTGACAGTCAAGGCGATCCCGGCCTTTTCATAAAGATCTACCTTTTCCCCCGGAACCACGTTCTGAATGGCGATCACCCCCGGCTCTACTGTCAGTCCCCGGCTGGCTGCCGGCTCGGCAGTATTGTTTTCAACCGGTGCCGACTCCTGGGCCTGCACCCCCGGCGTTCCTACGGCAAGAACGCCTGCTATCATACAGATCACAAAGCCACGGAAAAGAAACCTGTTCATCAATTCACCTCCTCTTTTTCAACAGCACAATATTTTTCAGGAAACCAGAAATTCTTTACGTCAATAACTCCATTTACACCTCCTGTGGTTGATCCTGCTAAAAAATGTTTATGCGGCAAATGAATACTGCGCGCGCAGAGGGCTGTCTGCGCGTGCCTGGGCTTAGGTAAGGAATCAAAACAACACACCCTGCTCTCTGCCTGGGCCGGCTTCCGGGTGTGCTTGGGCTTAGATAAGAAAACATTCTGAAAAGAATTGTAGTCGTGTGTTCTTTGGTTAAGCGGCAGGATATGGCAGGCGCAAAAAGTTAAAAAATAATGCACGTAAAAAGTATATATACTATTTAAAAAAGATACACAATTCCGTGGTTTTTCTTGCTTTAAAATCATATTTCTTACCTAAGCCTGAAAACAAAAAATCCTGTGTCAGCCCATTGACACAGGATTATCCTTGTATAATAAAACAACAGCACCTATAAAATAGCTGATGTAAAAATTCATATCCTTACCTAAGCCCTTTTGACCGGCTTTGCCCTGTTAAGCCGGATAAAAAAATAACCGCGCCATTAGCCCTATGACGCGGTTAGTTACCGAAATTAAAAAAATATCCGGTGTCTTCGGTAACCTGGCTGCCATAGGAAATATTCCCGTAGGCCCCTGGCTTTGCGTCCCCGTTTTTCAACGGGTTTGCCTTTATCGGAACCCAGATTGTTATACAAGTCCCAGTTTTACAGTTAAGAAATACCATATTTATATAAGGTATTTCAAGAGAGCAGGGACTTTTTTATTATTTGTAACTAATTGAAAACAAGACACTTACACCCCCCGCCTCTTGTTTTTTTCCAATCCTGATTTTCTAACTCCCTCTAAATCTTGATATTAAGAAGATTTTTCTCCTCCGAAGTACTGCTTGTTCTGAATTTCAAAGTCACATCCCCGCTGTCACGCACTTTTTCCCAGCTTTCTTTAAGCCCGGCAAGTATTTCCCGGCTTTCACTTATAAGCTGAGGAGTCTGGCGTATACAGGATTTGGCGACCGTAAGCCGGGTATTGACATATTCATAAATACGATAAAGATTACCGGCCAGCTGGGCATTGGCATTGAAATTCAAAATACTGGTCAGCCCTTCCAAAGCCTTTAATGTCCAGGCGATTTTTTCCTGACATGATTCATGGTTTTTCTCGTCAAACAGCGCAGCAGCACTTTCCAGATTTTCCAGCATCTGCTCATAAATTATGATCAGCGCTTCCAGATCCGAGGCGGATTTAATCTGTTCTAATTTATAGGGGCTGTTCTTTTCCATATTCTCTCCTCCTCAAGCATGGTCTCAAATCGTTGGATGATATACCTTGCCGAATCCAGAAATCCCTGATATATCTCGTCTATGGTCTGATACATTTTTTTCTGCTTTTCAATATCGTGGGAAATGAATTTTCCGGTCATATTCATCATCAAAAATCGCAGATGTCCTTCACCGTAAATAAGCAATTCCAGATATGAATTCTCCCCCATCTTTTTCCCCAGAGATTCAAGTTCTTCGGCCAGGGGAGATATTTTTTCGCTGAGAGCAACATTTTCAGAACAAAGCAGTTCCTTTATCTGACAGGCTTTATCATGGGCCTGGCTAAGCAGGTCAACGACAGATTTTAATTGGCCGCATGCCTGTTCGATATTATCGTGTAATACCTCTGTTGCCGGAATAAACGCATCTTCTGCTGAAGCCATCTGGGCACGTATATCCTGCACCGACTCGCCGGAACCGTATTTTTCCAGGGCTTCATTGAATTTCATAAGATTCGCTCCTTTGATCAAAGCGCCGCCCGAAGTGCAATTTATAAACTGTACTTCCGGATGCATATGAATATACCGTTCCAGGCTGGCCAGAAAAGTATAAAAAGAAGGGTTGCTCAGGACTTTTTCCTGATAATTGCCTTTCAGCCAGAGAAACCCCTTCTTCACCAATGTCTCTTCATCATCATTGCCTACGATGTCGCCGTCATACATGGTACCCGAAGCATGGGTTTTTCTATCCTTAAAGCTCAGATCCTGACCGAGCAGAACAATCTTGTCAAAACCCATGCGCAGGGCAATATCAATAGCTGAATGGGCCACCGAACCCCCGGAATAGATCCTGCTCTGAAACGGTTGTTCAGGCACCAGTTTGTGAGAAAAAGGGTTGGCGCTGGAAGTAAAGAAAAAAACCCGCGGCCTGAACTTCTCGACTATTTCATTACAGATAAAATCCGCTGCACAAATATAAGTGCCGGCGGGAACCTCTATATTTTCAAACTGTTTTAAGGCCTTCTCATGACCGTCCACTACCACCACCAGGTCAGGGCTTATTCCCTGTCTGAGCAATGCCTTTAAGGCCGTGCCCACGCAGATGATAAACAATTGGCCCTGGGCTTTTTTAAGCTCTGCCAGGTCGTTGTCCAGAGAAGGTCCGGCAGATACGATCACTGCTGTTTTTTCTCTGGCGCAACCGGACAAATCCTTTATCCAGGGAGAAGTAGAAAAATCAACAAGATTATCGATACTGTTCTTCTGCCAGTAATTAAAAAACCGGAAAGCAGTGCCGAGAGAAGCCAGATTAAAGCTCAACAGGCCGCGCGCGATCTTGACTGCTTCCAGATAAAAAGCCGGATATGTCTGGCGGCTGGGCGGATGAACGATCATATCCACTTCTGTCATCTGGGGATTAAAAAAACCGCTTCCTTCGATCAATTTTACGAACTCTTTCATATCGTCTTCGACAATGAACTTTACTTTCTCATCTTCGATCAAGGAAGAAAGATCTATTGTCTGAAGCGCTTTTTTGAACAAGGCCCGGCTTTTTTCGATGACAAGGATATTTCCCCGGAAAAAAGGGTTCTCCCATATTTTACGCACATGATAGCCAAGTCCGAATCCAAATACTATCAGACAATTCAAATGGTCGATATCCAGATCTCTTACCAGATACTCTTCTGCCTTCATTGGATTGTAGGAACTGTGAAAAAGTATTTTATTGGCCCTAAGCGTCGGAGTGCCGGCCCGGGAAGGAAATATCTCGATTTCCGGAGAATCCTGAGTTTCGTTTATTTTAAGATAAAGATTGGGATACCGCTGTTTAAGGGCAGTTAAATTTTTCTGCCAGATAAATTCGTTCATGCCTTATCCTTGATTAAAGGCAACAGTTCATACTCAAGTATGTCGGCCATAAAGACAAAATCCCGGTTCTGAAAACTGTTCAAAGTACTTCTGGTACAAAGGGCAATGTGCTTCATATCTTCTTCCGGTCTGTTTGCCGAAAGATCTTTTATGACTTTGATTATTTCCGGAACACGGGCTATTGCCTGCTCAATACAGCCGGTCCGCAAAAGGCCCACGATCTCTTTCAGCTCGTTACTCTGTTTGTTCTCAGCCATGCCTGTACATCCTGTTTCAAAAAATACCCCCCATGCTTGCCTCTTCTAACGCCGATTATCTTTTTTAACAAAAGCATCTGCAGTCTGAGATAGGAAGGGTTGACATGCAGCATTTTAGCCAGCTCTTCTGAATTCAATGGTTCAGAATAACTGGCCCGGCGGGTCAAAAGGATATTTATGATCTCATGATGAATACTTTTCAGCATAACTCAACATAACCTAACATTTTGCGGTAAAAAAAATGCTTTTTATCCTCAACTATTCTGATAAGACGGCAGCAGCTGAGACATAAAAAGGCTCAAAGAATCATTAGACGATATCAAACTCTCTACTCTGGACCACTGTATCAGCAAGGTCGCTTCCAGATCCGCCAGATAAGATTCGAAATCCTCTATATCTTCCTGGATCGATTCGATGTTCTTATTAACGTTCTCGATACGCACAGTCATTCTTCCCTGGGGGTCGAGAAGCGAATCAAGATATGTGTCCATGCGGCTGGCAATACCGGTTGCCGGCGTATTAAACAGCTCGGCGACACTGTCCGGATCAGCTGAAATAGCCGCTTCCAATTTGCCGGCGTCAGTAATCGACATTGTGCCTTCTTTATCGACCTCTATGCCGATCATGAACAAAGAATTATATTCTTCGGGCTGGGTACTGACTACATTAGTGGCCAGGCTGCGCAGATCACTGCGTATCTTGGACATCAGCGTATCACCGGTCAGAGCAGCGCTGGTAAGTTCTTCGGTATCAAAAGATGTCTGTGTTTTTATACCGGATATCACATTATTGTAATCGTTGACAAATGATTCTATAGTGGCCATTATCGAGCTTGCATCGGCCCCCACAGTAAGAGTCGAATCTCCGCTGTCCAGCAAAGAAAGGGTCACTCCGCTGATGGCATCATCAATATTGTTCGAGGACCGGGTGAAATTCAGAGTATCAATACTGAACACAGCATCGCCGGCCGCGACCAGTTCATTGGTAAGAGCTCCTACGCCGTCTATCATATCGCTGTTGAGCAGCAGAGAGCCGGCAATATCCTGAACACTGATGGAATTGGCTGTACCGGTGTCATCAGAAGTTATCACCAGACGGGAAGAGGATTCTGTTTCATGGACGACAACGGCACTGGTCCCGGCCCCGGCATTATTTATGGCAGCGGCCATGTTCTGCAGTACTGTTTCATTGCTGTCGCCGGCTGTAATATCGACATCTATATCGGTATCGACGCCGTTTAGGGAAAGACGGAAAGTCTTGGTGCCGGCGCCTTCACTATCGGCAATATCCGTAGAGGCCGAATCCCATTGCCCAGTAGCGATCTTGTGGCGCTGGGCCAGAGTAGTGACAGTAACATTATAGACGCCGCTGGCTGCCGACGATGAAGCCGAAGCCGACAAAACGTCTGAGTTGCTGGGTGTAGCTGTCTTAACTGAAAAAGGACTGGAAATACCCTGATATTTCAGGGAGGAAACCGTACTGCTTAAACTGGTCAGGCGCCCCTGAATAAGTTCCAGAGCTGTCAGTTCGGTCTGCTGTTCGAGCTGGCGCGACTCATAAGTATCCAGAGGCAGAGACGCTCTGGCCACCAGAGAACTGACGATGGTATTGATATCAATACTTGTACCGCTTATTCCTTCAATCATACTGCTTTATCCACGCACCCGCCCATGCTCATCTTTCCGTAAAAACTGCCGAAATAGTCCTGTAATTGAACACAACTGGACATACCCTGCATGTCTTTTCTTATGTGCCAGGGTATTACAGCCAGGACCTGATTGGTGATCCGATGCCGGATCTGAGCCCGGGTAGTGCCTTCTTCTTCTACCAGTTTTATATAAATAGCCGTGTTCTGGATCTTCTCTATTTTCTCCTGGATCTGTTTGATGGCTTCGCTGGCTTTCTGCTGGGTTTCCTGATCGAACATCTCTTTCTGTTCCTGTATCTCTTTGCTGGATTCGCTGATGTCCGGTCTGTCTTTCACAGACTGTTCTTTGGACGACAAGGCCTGCGCATTATGTGTGTTGAGGAAGGGAATCTTCCTTTTTATCTCTTTGAAATCGACTTCTTTTATGACCTCGATCTGTTCGTCTTTCATATCATTCTCCTAGGATAAAACCGTCCGGAGGGGAAATCCCCTCCGGAAAATCGATCATTCTTATCCGCCTAACAGGGCAAGCGCCAGGGTCTGAGCTGAATTTGCCTGGACCAAAGCTGAAATGCCTGACTGGACCACTATCTGAGCATTGGTCAGATTGGTAGTCTCTTCTGCCAGGTCGGCGTTTTCGATACGTGATTGAGCTGAAGTCAGGTTCTCTACCAGAGCGTCGGTAGCATCGATACTTTTGCCGAAAGCATTGACTTTAGCACCGATCTCGGCTACCACATTGGCCAAACGTTCAAAAGATATCGTACTTAACGCTGAAACAGCGGTGCACGCACGGCCGAAAGTGGAAATACCCAGGTTCGAGATCGCAAGACCATTGTTACCGGTAGTTATCGTGCTGATAGCCACAGTAACTACGTTACTGGTGCCTTCACCAGCCTGGATCGATATGTTGGTCGATCCGTTAAGAAGGCCGCGGCCCAGATATTTGGTCTGTTCGGTCAAACGTTCGACCTCATCGATAATTTCTTTGAATTCCTTATCGAGAAGTTCCCGCTCGCTGTCGCTGAGCAATCCGTTCTTAGCCTGGCTGGCCAGTTCATACATTCTCTGCAGGTCTTCCTTGACGATAGTGCTGAAACTGTCAGCAGTCTTTAACATGTCAAGGCCCATACGCAGGTTATTGGCGCCGGTATCCCAGGCAGTAACGCTTCTGCCGAAACGTGTGGAAAGGAGCAATCCTGCAGGGTCGTCTCCAGCATTGTTGATCCTTTTTCCGGAAGAAAGTCTTTCCAGAGCTGTGTCTAAACTGCGTTGTGCAACACCCAGATATCTCTGGGCTCTCATGGAAGGAATGTTAGTTAACGTGTAAATTGGCATCTTCTACCTCCTTGTTTTAAAGATGTACCTCCGTGTATATATATTCTGAAGCCGCCCCCCCCACAATGCTCCTTATCATTCACCCCCTTTCTTTATTTCTGTGGGGATAATGACTTTGTGCTCTTTTGTTTTAACGGCTTCTTTGTTGAATTCCCGTATGCTTTCATAGAGCTCTTTTCTATAAACGCTCACGTCCCGGGGGGCGACAATGCCCAGACGAACGGTCTCGCCCCGTATTTCCAGGACTTTTATCTCGATATTATCGCCTACAATGATCGATTCGTCTAACTTCCTTGTTAAAACAAGCATTATACCCCTCCCTGGGCTTCAATGTAATTATCGGCTCTTTTTTCAGAGAACTTTAACTTTTTTTCTATTTTCCCTGCCAGATAGGAAATTTCGCGCTGTATTCAGCGTGATTTCGTATGATCACCTGCCGGCCCAGACCCCTTTTTGTATTGATTATAACAGGGGCGGCCAGGTTCACAGTCGATTCCCTGGGATCTTCCGGTATATTGGCAATGACCAGGATAAGTATCTCTTCATTGCTCGGGGAGCCTATTTTCTCCACATCGGCATCGTCCACGTCCGGGGCATAATCTTTATTGAACAGCCAGGGATCGACCGCCAGAAAACAAAGGTCATAATCAAGGGCTGTCAAGCGGCCGAAAGGCGCCTCAGCCGGATCAGTCAATACCGTGAACTTTTTTGCTTTCTCAAAACCGGGAATACCTTCATCAAAAGTAAAAATATTTTCCGGTTTCAAATCTAATACTTTATATTCCTGATCATTGGTCACCATGCTGTTCCTCCTTCAAATAATTGTTTTCACCTTATGAAATCGAATAAACTGCCCTGAATAAGCCGGCTGGTAGTGGTCAAAGTCGCCTCATAAATAGTCTGTCCGTAATTGATGTTTGAAACTACCTGAGCATAATCAGCCTGTTCATTACTTTCGATATCACTCTGTACGTCGATCTGGGTCTTGGAAAGAATATCCTCGGTAAGGCCTATAGCATCCAGTCTAAGCCCCATTACGGCGCGGCTGGTGGCGATATTGTCTATGGCTGCCGAAAGCTCTCCCAGACGGCTGTTGATTATCGCTCCGGTATCGCCGGCAGTCAGATCGTCACGCAAAGCAATTAACGTATCAAAAACATCGATGCCGGCACTGGCATCGCGAAACACTGCCGGGAACGAGTAATCAGAAGCTCCGTCGTTATCGGCGTCGTTGCTGCCGATTATATTTATGGTATAAGTGTTGCCTTCACTGGCTTCGACTTCCCGCTGACCTCCGTCACCGTTATAATCGACGCTGTTGATCAGGCCGCCGGCAAGAGTATAAGTAAATGGTTTGGTGTCGGTAAGGTGCCCGGCAAAAAGATAATTGTCATTTACCGAAGTATTGGCCAGAGTAATGACCTCTTTCAATAAAGCTTCTATTTCCACGGCATAATTGGCCCGGATATCGTCGGGTACCAGATCATTGGCTCCGGTAGAAGCTATCTCATAAACCCTTTCCATGATCTCCTGGATCGAGGAAAGCACCGATTCAGACGAATTCATCCATAATTTGGTGCTGTCGATATTACGCTGGTACTGGGTAATGTTGTCGTCGATGGTGCGCCAGCGCAGAATACGCTGAGTAGCTACCGGGTCATCAGAAGGCATGGAGACCCTGATCCCTGAGGCCAGCATTTCCTGGTTATTGGAAAGGGTCTCAAAATGGCGCTGGATATACAATAACGAAGTTCTTAGTAATGCCCTGTCAGGTACTCTCATGATTTCACCCCATCATCTCGATTAAAATCTGATATGTTTCGTTCATTATTTCTATTACATTGGCCGCCGCATTATAAGCATTCTGGTACATGACGATCTTGGCTGCTTCTTCATCCAGAGATACGCCGGAAACATCGTCGCGCAGAGAATAAAGCTGGTTCATCAAAAATTCCTGGTTGTCTACTTTATTCGATTCGATCTGAGAATAAACCCCGAGCTGGGAGATCAAAGACGCGTAATATTCGTTAAAAGTGGAATCGCCCACCGCAGTACTGTCGTTCTGCAGCTGAGAAAGGGTCAGGGCATTGGAGCCGTCGCCGGGCACGCTGGCCGCGGTACTGGCCGCAGCGATCCGGTTAAGTCCGCTCACTTCATCAAGGATATCGCCGCTCAGGGTTATGCTCATGGCCGCGCCGCTTAAGGCTGTGGGCGTAAAAAAATTGCGGTTTGTGCCGCCGTCCAGACCGAACCCGGCCTGATGCTGGGCATTTATTTTCTCGATCAGATTATAGGCCAGCGTATCCAGCTGGTCTTTATAAGCCGGAATTCCGAACTCACTGCTGTCTCTGATATCCAGCAGACCTTTCACTTCGCCGCCTTCAATGGCCACATCAGCGCCGCTAAGATCGTCTTCGATCTTTATCGCCGCGTAGTTGTTATTATTGGGGTCATCGACCACTGCCAGCTGTTTAAGTATATCTCTCTGTACCACTATCCGGCCGCCGACATAGACATTGACCGTGCCGTCCAGCTGTTCGGATACATCGACATCGATATACTGGTTGATCTGTTCCAGCAGATAATCGCGTTTATCGAGAAGGTCATTGGGGTCGTCTCCGGTAGGAATAATGCCGGTGATCAGTTGATTGACATCACGCAGCTGGCTTAAAAGAGAATTGACCCCGTCCACGGTCACCCTTATCTCTTCATCGACATCTTCTCCCAGATAAGTAAGGTCTTCGGAAAGTTTATTGAAGTATTCGGTAAGCGACTGGCCGGCCTGGCGCACCTGGGCCCGGACCACGCTGCTTTCCGGAGAAGTACTTAATTCACTGAATGAATTGAAAAATTCGTCGATCAGACTGTTAAGACCAACCGCCCCCGGTTCATTAAAGACTGCTTCGATGCGCAGAAAAATATCCGATTTGGCGCTGTACTGGCCGAGCAACTGAGTATTGTTGCGGATCTGAAATTCAAGGCTCTGGTCCCGTAACCGTTCGATACTGATGACCTGCACTCCTGTGCCTAACTGACCGCTGGACAATGGCTTGTAAAAAGACGGATTAGTAAACGGGTCTGTTGTCGCCAGGTTGACGTTTTGCCGGGAATAACCATCGGTATTGGCATTGGACACGTTGTGAGCGACCACATCCATTGCCGTCCTTGCCGCATACAGACCGCGTAAAGCAATATCCATTCCGAAAAAAGGTGAACTCATCAGACCCCCTTTATTATTTTTTCCGCTATCAAGACGCTTTCCGCGCAAAGAGTGCCGTCTTTAAGCGTGCGCTTGAAAAAAGCTATTTTAAGCTCGTCGGCACTTGTCTGCTGCCGGAATATTTCTTCTTTCAGCAAAACCGCGTAAGGACAAAGCACAGCCCCCATCTTTTTTCTGACCTGCCGCGTCTTAGTATGTTCCAGAACTGCCTGTCTCATATGATCTCCCTGTTGCTCACCTTAATTATCGGTCAAACAGGCAAAAAACTTTAATAATTACAGGGGATTTCTTGCAAAAAAGAGGGCGGCCAGGCAAAAAATGCGGCAGAAAAAATGTCAGCGGAAAAACTCCAGTTTTTCCAGAGCCTTTTTATATTCTTCCCACTGTCCGATATCGATATATTCACTGGCATTGACCGGATAAGTAAGGACTTTTTTATCCTGCCCGATAAGGGTTTTAATCAGGTCGGTCATATCGAAAAAAGTATTTTCCGGTATAAAATCAAAAACTTTTCTGCTCAGCACATAGACCCCGGTATTGATGGTTATGGTGTATTCCGGTTTTTCTCTGATATCGATGACTTTTCCCTGTTCTTTGAATTCAATAACGCCATAAGGTATCTTGTGATGCTGGATCGAAGAAAGAATCGTTAAAAAGGCGTTTTCAGCGCGATGCATTTTTACCACCTCGGCAAATTCGGCCTGAACGATAACATCACAATTACTGACCAGGCAGAGATCGTCTATCTTTTTTTTCAGCAGATTCAGACTACCGGCAGTTCCGCAATATTCCTGTTCTTTGATGAATTCAATAGTATAGTCCCGTTCCAGATTCTGGAAATAGGCCTCGATCATCTCGCCTTTATAATTTACCGTGCAATAATAGCGGTCGGCACCCTGGCGCAGAAATTCATCGATAATCAACTCGATTATCGGCTTATCACCCACCGGAATAAGCGGCTTGGGAAGGATACGGGTAAATGGATCCAGCCGGGTACCTTTACCGCCGGCCATGATCACTACCGGCACGTCCAGTTTCGCGCCGCGGATAAAAGCCGGTTTTTGTTCGGCAAAAGCCTGGTCCCAGGTGATAAAATCGACCACTTTTTTTTCTTTGTTTACTACCGGGATCAGCCCTACTTTTTGTTCCAGCATTTTTTTCCGGGCCAGGGATACTGAGAACTCGTCTTTATCGATATATAACGGGGTGCGGTGATAGGCTCCGGAAATGGCACTGTCCAGGCTGTTGCCTTTGAGAATAAAACGCCGGATATCTCCGTCGGTGATCGTTCCCAGCAGTTTTTCTTCAGCATCGACCACCAGTAACACCTTTTCCGCGCCTTTGTCCAGCTGTTTCAAGGCCTCTTTGATCGTGACGGTTTCCGGTACAAGCAATTTATTTTTCATCGTATCTCCTTTATAATCAACCACATATATTTTTATTCCGGGAGATCGTAAAAAACCTTTTTCAACAGCGACCCGGTATCGTAAGTCTTAAGCACTTCGGCTATTTTTTTTGCCGCAGCGCCGCAGTTATAGACATTTTTCACCTGACCAAGTTTCTCCTGGAATCCTGCAGAATACAGCTTCTCCAAAGCGTTTCTGATCGATTTCTCGTCAGCCGGACAATCGATAATGCTGTCGCTGCGTATCCGGCCTTTTTGCCGGTCGCCGATATTGATCGTGCCGATATGAAAAGCGGGAACTTCGATAATGCCGCTGGAAGAATTTCCCACTACAGCATCGACATACTGAAGAACCGAGAAATAACGTTTCTGCCCCAGCGAAGCAAACGCTACGGCCTTGTCCGGATGAGCCTGAACATAGGCATCGATAAGATCATTGATGGCCCTGCCGCCGCTGTCGGCATTGGCTCTGGTAAAAATCAATAAAGTATCTTTCAATGAATCCAGGGCCTTTAGCAGATCCCGAAACTGCTGTCCGGCCGTGTTATCTTCCAGGGTTGCCGGATGAAAAGTGACCATCAGGTTACGTTGTTTAAACTGTTTTCCCAGCTCTTTTTCAATTTCCTGGCGGGACAACAGCTCTATCCGCGATAAAGAATCAAGCCCCAGGGCTCCTACCGTAAAGACCCTATGAGGATTTTCCCCCAGTTGAATAACCCTCTGACGATACTCCTCGGTAGCCGTAAAATGAAGGTGACTCATCTTGGTAATGGCATGACGCATTGCCTCATCAATGGCCCCTTCAGTCCTTTCGCCGCCGTGGATATGGGCAACCGGTATGCGACAGACCAGAGCGCTGATCGTCGCCGCATAGATCTCAAAGCGGTCCCCTAAAACAACGATGATGTCGGGTGCCAGGCGCTGATATGTTTCGGGAAAACTGATCAAAGCCAGTCCCATTGCTTTGGCAATACTCATTTCCGTATCAGAGCTGAGCAGTATTTCTATTTTCTCCTCTATTGAAAATCCGTCTTTTTCGATCTCTTTATAAGTGTGTCCGAATTCCGGCGAGAGATGCATGCCGGTCACTATTATCTGTAATTGAAATGCCGGATCGTTCTTTATCTCTTCCAGCAACGGCCGGAGCAGGCCGTATTCGGCCCGGGAGCCGGTAACCACGCATATTTTTCTTTTCACTTTTCCTTCTCCTTCAGCCGATCTTTCTGGCCGGTGTTCCGGCATATGTCCCGCTCTGTTCAAGCGAACAAATAACTACGCTTCCCGCGCCAATGACTGTTTCCGGGGCCAGACTGACTTCCTGGACCAGAACACTGTTACTGCCCACCAGCGATCCTTTTCCTACATGACAGCCGCCATTTACCACACTGCCCGTGGCAATATGGCAATCATCTTCTATGACCGCGTCATGTTCGATGATCGCTCCGGTATTGATAATACAATTTTCGCCGATTTGGGCAGCGGCATTGATCTGAACGCCGTGCATGACAATAGTTCCCTCTTTTAGCCGGGCATGGGGCGACACAGTGGCCAGAGGCGAAACGATCAAAGGCAGATTGGCCTTCAGTTCTTTACAGCGTCTATATAACTGTTTTCGTTTTTCGCCGCTTTTTATCTGCCCCAGACTGATCAAAAAATTATCGTATTCCCTGGCCAGACCTTCCAGGTCATTGTCACTGGCAAAGATCTCGTATCCCAGTATTTTACTGCCTTTTTTATCCGGCACATCGACGATCCCGGCGACTTTATATTTATTCTGGGCCTCGATTACTTCCAGACAGGACTTGCAATGTCCGCCACCGCCGATAAGCACTATCGTTTCTTTCATGATCCTGGCCCTCTTCTTTAAACCGGTCTTCGGTTTTATTATATATTATACGTATCTGGCTTGTATAAGGCCAGATTCCCTTTATCCGAAAACCACTGGATAGTCTCCTGCAATCCCTGCTCCAGGGTGCAGGAGGGCTGCCAGCCGGTCAGGCTGTTTAATTTTTCGCTGCTGCCCAGAAGGCGTTCTACTTCGCTTTTTTCCGGGCGTATTCGCTGGGAGTCAGCCACGATCTCGGCTTTTTTCCCGGTCAACAGCATTATTTTTTCGGCCAGATCTTTTATCGAGATCTCATTGCCGGTAGCGATATTTATCTGCTCGCCGATACTGTTTTCAGAGCAGGCGATTCTGATAAAGCCCTGAGCCGTATCTTTTACATATACCAGATCACGGGTGGGATGAAGAGCTCCCAGCTTGATCCGGGTATTTCCGGAAAGAAGCTGAGTAATTATTGTGGGAATAACTGCCCGGGCTGACTGCCGCGGCCCATAAGTATTAAACGGCCGCACAACAGTCACCGGCAGTTTGAAACTGCGATGAAACGACTCAGCCAGGGCATCAGCGCCTATTTTCGACGCTGAATAGGGCGATTGCCCCTGACGGGGATGTTTTTCGTCGATCGGCACATACCGGGCAGTACCGTAAACCTCGCTGGTAGAAGTGACCAGAACCTTTTCGATATTGCAGGCCAGGCTGGCCTGAAGTACATTCAAGGTACCCTTTATATTGACCCCGACAAAACCCTGCTGGGTAGTATATGAATATGGTATGGATATCAAAGCAGCCAGATGAAAAACCTGGTCCATGCCCTTTACGGCTTTCTCTACACTGTCCTGATCACGGATATCGCCGGAGACCACTTCGATCTCTTTTTTAATCGGCGAATGATCGAGCCATTCCCAGGAATTCTGTGAATTATAAAGGACAAAAGCCCTGACCCTGTATCCTTCCTCTACCAGTCTTTCACAAAGATGCGAACCGATAAAACCGCCGGCGCCGGTAACCAAAACCTTTTTTTCTGCCATTATGATTTGCTCCTTTTTTTTCGGTAAAGCATCGTCCATTGGATCAATGAATCCTTTTTTATCGTTTTTCTGGCTGACGAGCCTGTCACCTGCTGATAATATTTAGGGGCGATCCCCGTACCCGGCCGTTTCAATCCGATCTTATCCGCGCTTACAATTTCGCCCGCGGCGATATCGGTTATTGCCACTATGCTTTTCCGGCATACCTCACGCATTTTTTTCTCGCCGGCAGTCACTGTCTTGTGTGCCGAACCCAGAGCCTTTTCCACCTGGCGGATCGCTGAGATCATCCCGGCCATTTCGGCAGGCTCGATGCTGGCCTTATGATCGGGTCCGGGCAAAGTACGGTCCAGCGTAAAATGTTTTTCCACTATTACCGCGCCCAGGGCCACTGCGGCCAGAGATACTGCCCAGCCCGGCGTATGATCAGAATAACCGACTGGACAACCGGTAGCTTTTTTAATTCCGCCTATAGCCCGCAAATCGACCTGATCAAAAGGACAGGGATAAAGACTTGTACAGTGAAGCAGAACGATCTTGTCGTTTCCGGCCTGTCGTATGCAGCGTACGGCATTTTTTATTTCCTGCATTGTGGCCATGCCCGTGGAAAGTATCAATGGTTTCCCGGTACTGGCCGCGCCAGCCAGAAGCAATCCATTGGTCAGATCTGCAGAACCGATCTTATAAGCCTCTACCAGAGGATTGAGAAGATCTACCGCAGCCGGAGAATGGGGCGTGGAAAGAAAAATTATCCTTTTTTTATCGCAGTATTTTTTGAGGGAGACAAAAGCTTTTTCCGGCAACTCATACTGCCGGAGCATCTTCAATTGATTGCCGGCTTTAGTAAGGCCTTTTTTCTGATAGCCGGCCAGGGGCGCCGTTGCCGTGGCCACTTCTTCGGCCTTGAAAGTCTGGAATTTGACAGCATCTGCTCCGGCCCGGGCTGCTTCCCGAACCAGCTTTTTAGCCCGCTGCAGGCTGCCGTTATGATTGACCCCGGCTTCGGCAATTATGAAGCAGGGGCTGCCCGCAGAAACGATCTTTTTTCCGATCTTTATTTTTTTCATCTCAGGTCTTTTTTCTTTTTCCTTCAGCAAAACCCGCTGCCGGTCAAAGCTTGTTGTTTATTACTGCCCCGGCCAGGACAAGGTCGCGCTTTGTGTCCACATCGATAACCACTTTATCGGATATAACCGGTTTTATTTTTTTTCCGAACGGTTCATAAAGATAAGTTGTTTCTGCTCCTGATTCCATGAAGGAAAGAAAATAGGCTGCCCGAAACAATATCGTGTGTCCGTCATGGATCATGTACTGTCTGAGATCCTGGCGGCGATAACCTTGAAAATCCCGGCGGGGAAGCTGTTCTTTGTCGAGTTCGAACATCCAGGCCGGATTATATTTCTCCACATTCTGCATGCTGAGCACTGCGTCATATTCTCTGTTCTCTTCCAGAAACCGGTAGGCCCGCATGAATTCGTCGGGATATCTGGTCGGAACATTGCCGTAAAGCAACGATATATAATCGAAATCTTTTCCGATCTTACGATAGGCCTCAAAAATAACTTCTTCCAGACGGGCCGTGTCCGACGCCAGACTGGGGGCCCGGGCCAGAAAAGATATTTCGTGCTCAGCACAATAACTTCCGATGACTTCGGAATCAGAAGAGACCGCGGTATAAAGAGAAGGAACGAGCCGGGCTAGTTCCAGCGAATAATCCACGGCATAGACAAAAAGCGGCTTGCCGCTTATGCAGAGGGTGCCTTTGTCAGGAAGGCCTTTACTTCCTTTTCGGGAAACTACCAGGGAAAGTACGCTCATAAACAGCCGTTCTCCTTATTTTTCGATCCTGTTCTGATCGTCATTTATAATTTTTAGCCGGGAATATCCGTAAAAGCAGCTTTTCTTACCGGCATGGCATTTATTCTATCATAGGCGGAAATTACATTCAATACTGGACAGGCCGGTAATACAGGGGGCCAACCAGTACAGAAAATCAGGCAAAACCATAAGCAGAAGAGAGAAAAAAGGGTAAAAGAGAAGGGCAGGAGCAGAAATCACTTAAGATCTTCGTAAATATCCGGACCTTGAGTTATTTTTTCCGATAGATTCCGGGGAGAGACCTGATAATCTCCCTGGTCGAGTTTCGCTTTTATCTCGGCGACCTTGTCTTCCCTGACCTCTTCGGTCTGAAGCTTTAATTCGCGGGAAATCGATTCCAGAGAAGATTTGACCACTGCTTCCTGGGAAATACTGACCGAATCTTCTGCCGGAGCGCCGGAAGAAGAAGCCGTACCCTCTGCCTGGCTGTTTTTCTGGACCCGGGCCGAAGGTTCGACCTTCTTGTTAAATCCCAGGGCATTGAGTATATGGCCTAAATTGAAGATATCCATTGGTATTTTTCCTCCACTTCTATTATCGGCATAATGAAAAAAAACTTTAACGGTTCATAGATATTTTTGGGCCTCATGCAGAAGGGCATTGAATATCGGAAATTCTTTTAATGTGTAACCTTTTGAAATACAAAGGTTTTTGCTTTCCAAGCTCATCTTTTTTTCAATTATCCGGGCCCCGCGGGCTACGGCAATAAGCGCTGATACTACCCCTGGCGTGCAATCCTGATAACCAAGGTATAAATTGCGGCCTTTGAGCTGTTTTAAAGCCTCAAATCCCTTTTGACCGGGACAGTCGCACATTAAGGCCAGGGGCTGTCCGGCCGAAAGCCTTAATCCGGGCAACAGCGATCTAAGCCGGCCTATATTATTTTCCTTAATATATATAAACAAAGGGACGGTCCTGGCCAATAAAGCCTGCCGCTGACAAAGATCTCTGGCTTGTTCCAGGGATAAGCAGAACGAATCGACTTTTGTGGCCAGCGCCTCTATAGCTGATCTGCTTTTGACCCTGGCCAGAACATAAAATCCCTGTTTTTTCATCAGCAAACTTAATTCTCCCAGCCTGGCATATTCGCTTTTGCTAAAGGCTTCCAGTCTCAGGGCCCGAACCCCGCTCTTTCTGATAGAAACCAGATGAGCCGGTTTAAAAGAAAGATCTCTGACTTTTCCCAGATCGGCAATAATAAATAGTTTTTCTTTAGGCCTGATGCTCAAAATAACCTCCCTGTGATGACTCTATGTTGCCCCTGGCATTGTATCCTTTGATACTGACCAGATTTTTATAAAGCAGTTCACCCAGTGTATCATATACTGTCTGAGCCTGGCGTATCAGCAGATTGTTGCGCTCGCTTATTTTTTCCAATTCTTCCAGCAGGGCTCTTATTTCCTTTTTTATGGTCAGCAGCGCCGGCTCGTGACATTCTTCGGCAATCATGGTTATAGTTACTTTTTCCGCGGCGATTTTTCGGTCCCGGCAAAAATCACCCATAACCTTTTTTCGTTCCTGCTCCAAAGCATCGATCTGGCCGATAAACTCGTTCATTTGCGATACGACCTTTTTCAAGCTCACTATATCGTTTTTTTTCAGGATCTCGCTCTTCTCTCTGGCCAGTTCCAGAATGCTACCGTAAACGGCTTTTTCTTTCTCCAGTATCGATAATAATCTCTTGGTATCCAAAATATTCTGCTTATTTGTAGGTCCGGTTGATCAAAAATTGTTGCATCTGGGCGTTTATCTTATCGGAAAGACCCATGCCTTTGCTTGCGGAGCTGGCAGCTATTTTTTCATAAAGCATTTCCCGGTAGAACTGAGCCGGGCGACCGCCGTCAAGACTGTTCTCTGAACGCAAAACTGTTTTATCCATGTTCTTCAAAAGGTAATAAAGAAAAAAACTTTCGAACTCTTTGCAGGCTTCTTGAAGTTCGGCCTTTTCTTTTTCGCTCATCTGACGCGTATTGACCGAGTGCAGCGCCGTGGATGATGTTTTACTGCCGGATAACGGCATAAGGTTATTTCCCTGAGATAGAGAACTTTCCGGGCTCATATAAGTTCCAGGGCCGAATGCAAAGCACCGGCTTCTTTTATAGCCTGAAGTATGGCGATCAGATCTTTGGGGGCAACGCCCAGGGCGTTCAGGGCTTTGACCAGATCATAAACACTGACCCCTTCTTCCATCAGCTCTACCTTAAGAGTTCCTTCACCCGATATGTTCTGATTAATGGTCTCTTCTTCGCTGACCCCTTCGCTGGACCGCCGGTCACCACCCGCAGAACGGGAATATTCTCTACTGCCGGTTATCTGTACCGAAATGCTTCCGTGGCTTACAGCAACCGTGGATATTTTAACGTTTTTCCCGGCGACAATGGTACCGGTACGTTCGTTAACCACCACCTTGGCTTTGAAATCGGGTTCGACAGACACTGATTCCAGAGCGGCAATAAAGCCAACCAGGTTATCTGCAGATTTTTTCGGTACGGCAACTTTGATTATACCGGGATCTTCGGCCGAAGCCAGAGAAGCGGAAAAAGTCTCGTTTATATTCTCGATGATCCGGGCAGCCGTGGTAAAATCGGGCTGTCTGAGGATAATTGAAATGTGGTCGTCTTTTACCAGAGTCGAAGGCACTTCCTGCTCCACATATGCTCCTTCCGGGACACGGGCTACGGTCAGCGATCCTCCCCGGCGTGTCGACCCGGTAATACCCAATCCTGTGGAAATCGGCCCCTGAGCCACGGCATAGATCCTTCCATCGGCTCCCTGTAAAGGAGACTGCATCAATACCCCGCCGTCCAGCGAAGTGGCATCACCGATAGAAGAAACCAGCACATCGATCTTGGTACCGGGTCTGACCAGGGCAGGAAGAGTGGCCGTAACCATGACCGCGGCAATATTACGGGTCCGCAATTTACTGCTTACTTCCTGCGGTGACACATGGATGCCTAATTTACGAAGCATATTGCCAACACTTTGCAGGGTAGGGAACGAGCTCTGTTTATCTCCGGTACCGTTTAAACCGACTACCAGACCATAGCCATAAAGCTGGTTGCCTCTTACTCCTTCGATAGAGGCAATATCCTTGATCCGCGTCTGAGCCAGGGCTCCGGAAGCTGTATTTATCATCAGGCAGGCAACAAAAAAATAGACTGCAAAGCGTTTCATATCCCCCCTTTTCAAAAAGGCCAGACCCAGTCAAGCAAAGACCCCAGAAGCCCCCGCTTGGTCTTATCGTTCAATGGCCCTTTTCCTTTAACATAGACTTTCTTGTCAGCCACCAGAGTAGACAACACAGTGTTGTCGGTTCCCACGTCCTGCGGCCGCACTATGCCCGAAATAGCAACGGTGTTAAGTTCTTCGTTGTTCTTTACTACACTTTCGCCTTCAATAACCAGATTGCCGTTAGGCAGCACATCCACTACCCGGGTGGTCACCTCGCTTTCCACCGTATAATTGCCGCTATAAGAACCTCCCCCGCTAAACTCATTGGCCGTGTCGATCTCCCATTTGGGAAGCGAACCGGTATTCGAGCTGGTTTGAGGCCCGTGGTGAAAATTAAGATTGAACCAGTCTTTGACCTCTCCCTTGATGTTTGAATCGCGGGAAGTGGATGAAGATGCTTTCTGGCTGACCACTGCCGATTCCACGATCAGCACCGTGATAATATCGCCGATGCGGTGCGCTTTCTGGTCGACATACAAAGATTCTACTTTGTTTGTCGCCTGAGCCGCATTCCAGAGAGAACCGGCATAGACCGGACCGATACCACAGCTTAACATCAACACCCCATAGACAATGTATCTCATAATCCCTCCTAAGGAACGGTTACTGCAACCCTGTTCTCATCTATGACTTCGCCGTAAACTGTTTTACCTGAATCTCTGTTCTTTACTTTAATGCTCTCGCCCCGGCATCCGTCCATCAGCGCTATGCCCCTGGTCTCGATCTTTACTCCGTCCTTCTCGGCAATCATGATCACCGGCTGTTTTCTTTTGATCAGAGCCGGTGCCTCGAAATGCAGATCAGTAAGGATGCGCCCCTGAGGAAGAGCTACTTTGGCAGCCATTCCCAGAAATTGTTTCTCCTCTCTGACTGCCCGGGGCGGCAGCTCGGAACGGGCCATTTCCGCGACAGAGAAATCCTCCGCGGAAAGCAGTTCGCCGCGCCTGATCCAGCGGATGGCAAGGTAGGCGACCTCTTTCGCATCCAGCTTGCAAAGAACATAAATATCCTTATAAGAGACATCGTTTATCATCACGGTCACAGTCAGGGAAATCCTTCCCAGCTCACCTTTTTCCACGTCGCCGCTTACCACCAGGTCTGTTTTCCCCTGGGGAACGGCTAAGGGCGGGATCTCACGCAGTAAATTGAAAAAAATCCCGTTTTCCCGGTGACCGGTACGTTCCAGCAGATACCTCAGGCAGGCCCGCTCTACTTCCTGAGAGGAAAGTGTTGCCGCCTGGACCGGGCCCAGGAAAAACTGACTGCCCAGCATAAAGATCAGCACCACAAATGATAACTTCAGTCTCCTATTCATACTCCTCTATCACCGTTTCAAACTGTTGGCCAGAGACAGCATGTCATCTGAAGTCTGCACTGCTTTGGAATTGACTTCGTAAGCACGCTGAGCAACTATCATCTTAACCATTTCCTCTACCACATTTACGTTCGAAGATTCGAGAAACCCCTGCAATACCGTGCCGAACCCTTCTTCTCCCGGATCGCCGGCCACAGGGTTGCCTGAAGCATCGGATTCCAGATAAAGGTTATCACCGATAGCCCGTAATCCCGACGGGTTGATAAAGCGGGTCAGCTCAAGAGTTCCCACTTCTTCGGCATTCACTTCGCCGGCGCGCAAAACCGATATTGTGCCGTCTTTACTGATGGCGATGCTTACCGCGTCTTCCGGTATGGTGATCTCCGGTTCCATTAAATATCCGTCGGAAGTGACCAGCCTGCCTTCCGAATCGATCTTGAACGAACCGTCTCTGCTATAGGCAATAGTGCCGTCGCTCAGCTGGATCTGAAAAAACCCGTCTCCTTCGATAGCAAGGTCCAACGGATTCTGTGTTTCCTGATATCCTTCAGTGGAAAAAATCTTGAAAACCGCACCGGGACGCGTACCCAGACCGATCTGAGAACCGGTAGGCAACTCCATTTCCCCTCCGGCCACCGGCGTTCCGGGAAGCTGGGTTATCTGATAAAAAAGGTCCTTGAAATCGACCCGCGACTTTTTGAACCCGGTAGTGTTGACATTGGCCAGATTGTTGGAAATCACATCGATATTAGTCTGCTGACCGTACATACCGGTAGCAGCAGTCCATAGCGAACGCATCATAATCCCTCACCTCCTATGCTTTTAATCCCTGGGCAATCAATTGCCCCAGAGTTTCGTCCTGCGCCAGCAGGGCTTTCTGATTGGCCTCATAGGACCGCAATCCGGCGATCATATTGACCATCTCGCTTACTGCGTTTACATTCGACGATTCCAGATATCCCTGAACGGCAGTGGCTTGTTCAGCCGGACGTTCTTCTCCCAATTCAGTCAAGCGATACAGGCTTTCCCCCTGTTTAACGATATCAGCCGGCGAAAGCTCTACGATTGCCAGCCGATTAAGTATCGCTCCTTCCTCAACGATCTCTCCCCGGTCATCCAGATGGGCATTAGGACCCATTTCCATAGGGCCGTTTTCTCCCATTACCGGATACCCCTCTTCAGTAACCAGAACCCCTTCGGCTGACAGAGAAAAACTGCCCTGACGGGTATAGGCTACCCCCCGGGGAGTTTCGACCACAAAAAAACCTTTCCCGTTCACGGCAAAATCCAGGGGACGCTGAGTTAAAACCATACTGCCCTCGGAAAAATCAGTGACTGTCCCCAGGGGATTACTGCCCAGAGAAATGGTTCCCAGGGCAGGAGACTGACCCTGATCAGCCGGGTCCTGCATACGCTGAATAAGCATCTGAGAAAAGGAGTCCACTACCAGATTATCCTTTTTGAATCCGGCAGTATCGACATTGGCCAGATTATTGCTGATCACTTCCTGATTCCTCATCTGGGTGCTCATGCCCGATGCCGATATATACAATCCTCTGATCATCTTAGCTCACCTCCTTTCTTATATATTTTTACTGATTTTTTCTATTTTCAAAGCCAGCTTTCTGCCTTTTATTCCCGGTGCGGCTTTGAACTTTACTGCTTCGCCTATTTTAAGATCGAGCGGTGCAGTGTGTTGTCGCGTCAATTTCAGATAATCGCCTTCTTCCAGAGTCAATATTTCCTTCAGGTTAACATCGGCAACACCCAGTTCGCAAACCACATCCAGTTCTATTTTTTCGATATTTCCCTGCAACAGGCGATCGATCTCCGAATCTTTCTTCCTCTGGGTTATAAACAACCA
>CAZVRU010000006.1:0-35941 GCA_964629785.1 uncultured Planctomycetia bacterium | reverse complement strand
AAAATCGAGATAAGGCAGCAGCGAATCGAACACTATATAGGGAAAACAAAAATAAACATCGCAGGAGGTATCTCCTTTAAAAAAACGTATGGTGGTGATGATCACCGGTTCTTCCGGCGAGGCAATAAACACCAGCTGGGGATTTTTTTCGATAGAGGATATATCGGGTTCGAGATCGATCAGCTTGGCAAAAGCGCTTTTCAAAGCATTGAGGAATTTATTGGCCAGGAAAACCCCTGTCTCTTCCTCTACCGGGGTCAGGGACCCTGCTTCAGGCAAATTCTCGGCTATATGCCCTAAAAGAGCCTGATTGATGAATTTTATCAGCGGCGTCTTGATCTCCAGAAGAGAACTGCCTTCCAGGGGGTTCATGGTAAACACGGCCATGCGGGTATCCTCTTCCCGTTCCTGAAATTCTTTATAAACGGCCTGGTGTATAGAGGCGATATTTATCTCGATAGATATCTTCAACTGAGTAGTCAGAAACTCGAGTATTTTCTTCCCGAACTCTTCCATCAAGATCTGAAATATTCTCAATTTCTCTTTCGAAAGCAGTTCGGGAGAACGAAAATCATAGGCAGCGACCCGTTTTCCCTGTACCGAGGAATCCTGTGCCGTCTCGTCACCTTTGACCAGCGCCTCTATTTCCTGGGGAGATAAAATATCTTTTTGCATATTATCGTGCCTCCTTCTTATCCAATGAATACACCCAGGCCAGCAATACCGCGACTACCTGGTAAAATTCCTCGGGTATATCCTCGCCTACCTCGAGAGAATACAATTTTTTGACCAGCGCCTGATCTTCATAAAGAGCGACACCGTGCTGCCTGGCTATTTCCATGATCCGGTCGGCAAGATTGTCGACACCCTTGGCGATCACCTGCGGGACACGGTTTTTTTGTCTGTCGTATTTTAAGGCAACTGCTTTTCTTTTCATTTTCAGGCAATAAACTCCCTGGTAACATCGTTCGGATTATCGGACCGGCCGCTTCTGATTCTGACCTCTACGTTATCCAGGTCTAAACAGGCCCGGGCAAAATCCTTTTTAAGCCTGCCGACACCTTTTGTCAGACACTGTTGCGCCGGCTTATCGCCGACCCGGGCAGCAACCCGGACACTGCCTGCCCTGACCCCGGCCCATAAAGTCACTCTGCCCAGAAAAGCGGTTTCCAGATCGATCATCAGAGAAAACCGTTTCCGGCCCGGGGCCCTTTTTCGGCCTTCCTTGTGTAAAGCGATTTCGATATTTTTCTTTTTTTCCCGGCAGCCGGGCAGAGAAAAAATAAATACTCCCTGCTCATCGAACAAATCCTGTAACGACTCATAACGACTGAACTGCTCGGCCAGGCGGTTCATTGCCGCACGCTGAGAAGACCTGCCGCCCTCCGGAGAGGAAGTATCGATCAACCTGATTAGCTCCCGGCGCAAAAACGGTATTAATTTTATAATCCGCACCATGGTCTTTATCTGCGCGGCCGAAAAATTCCTGTTTCCCGGTATAGTCTTCAACTGGTCGTTAATTTCGCGGGCGCATTGATAAAGCATTTCAGCCTCCTGAGAAGAAAGGCGGGAAAGTACCGCCAGCAACGATTCCAGAGATTCGCCTAACGACAAAAAAGCTGCCCCGGTCTGAAGATCACCGGCTAAAAAACTGCTGTTTTCAAGGGCCGGGGCTTTTTGCGCAGAAACATCGGCCATCGGCTGGGCCAATGCCGGGCGCAGCGCCGGATCGCGATTATAACTCGTGCTAGGGTCTATTTTCATATCCGCTCTCTTCTTTCTCGGAAAGGGCCAGGCGCAGCCGCGCTTCTCCCATACCCATCTGCAGTCTCTGGGCAACTGTCTCCAGGCTTAATCCCTGGCGAAGCAAAGAATGCATTTTTTCATAACGTCTGTCATTTTCCGGCTGAGTCAAAGAAAGAGACTCAGGTTCATGACGGACTTCCAGGCCTTTTTCCATGATATCTTCCAGTTTTTTCAGATATTGCCGGCACTCCTGGCGAAGAGACTCCAGCTCGCCGCGGGCTTTTTCCAGAAGCACCCGTTCTTTGCGGACCTCGGCCATATTATCCTCGATTGCCGAACGGAAATCTTTCAGCTCTCTATCGAGATCTTCCTTGAAAGGGTGCAGTTCGCTTTCATCCCACGGTTCAGGACGTGCTGCCAGCCGGTTTTTCAAAAACTGTATCACCGCCATATTTATTATGCAGACAATACCGCCGATGCTTAACAAAGCAAAAAGGTATTTCACTTATTCTTCTCCTTCCACACTCATTAAAAGTTCGGTAAACTTGCCGGCCCGTTTTATTCTCATTATGGCATTACTGTCCACTACTTCGCCGGCTGCCGCCAGAACCCCGCCCTGGTTGTCGCGGATATCCCTGACCATTGTCTTACCGAGAAGAAAATCGACCTGACGCTTTTCGAACAACGAATTGAGATCGAACCCGCTCAGGGAAGAGGCAACCGGCTCGCTCATGCTGATCACGCTTTCTTCCTTGACGATCAGCATATCCTGACCAAGAGACAGGACGTCCCTGCCGTCCAGGGAAAGGGGGCTCTCCTTTATATGATAATCCTCGATCTTGCCGGTCTGCACATTAAAGGAAAAGTCTTCGACCCGTCCCAGAAATTTACCTGATTCGGAAATTATTTTCATATTGATCAGCTGAACATTTTCTTCCAGATGATGATGTATTTTCTGCAGATCGCGTACCGCTGTAAGGGCCGATTTATCGTCAACAGTTATCAGCTCATCTTCCATGCCCCGGATCGACTGGAACAAAATGATTTTTGTTTCTAAAAACCATTGCCGGTCATCGACAATAAAACCGATCACTTTCTGATGAACGCTGTCAACAACCGGCCAGCGCACCTGGCCCAGCCTCATTCCTTCTTTTACGCTCACCACTTTTTTACCGATAACGTCTCTTGATCTCATATTTTCAGGCAATAATATCGATGTGCATTCCCAGTTTTTTATCTTTATCCCTGTTTTTTTCTTTTTTGCCCCGCTCTTTTCTTTCTTCACGCTGGGCGACGGGTCTCAGCTGTGTTTTATCGGTCCGGGTTAAAGACTCAGTTTTCTTACGCTTTTCTTCGAGATTTTTTTTCATATAAGCGGCCAGCTGCTCCTGCTGCTGCCGGGTATATTGCTGCTGGAGATGCTGAATGCGTTCCACATCGCGGCTTACCTGCAAAATAAGCTGTATGTCTGTAGGCCGCATCGCCATTATATTTCTCCTTCGATCTGCTGGAGGCGCTTCTGCAACGCGCCGATACCCTTCTTCAATATCTGCGACACCCGGGATTCGGAAAGTTCAAGGATCCTGCCGATCTCCTTTAAATTCAGCTCCTCATAATAATATAAAGTAAGGACTACCTTTTCCCGGTCAGGAAGTTCCTCGATAGTGCGGGCGATTATCTGTTGAACATCGGTCTGTTCCAGTTCATCAAGATCGAGAAAATTATCCGTTTTCTGAGCAATATACTGATGCAGGCTTTCCTCAAAACATATCACTTCGCTCTGTGACGATTCCATAAGCAGCGTGGCCACGACGTTTTCGTCCATCTGCAGACGGGCTGCGATCTCGGCCTCGCTGGGCTCGCGCTGCAATTCGGCGGTTAACTCGGCCGCGGCTTTTTCCACCTGATGGACCTTTTTCCGCATATCCCTGGGCAGCCAGTCCATCTCGCGCAAGGCATCAAGTACCGCACCGCGGATACGGTAAAAAGCATAAGTGGAAAATTTGACCCCCCGGTTGGGATTAAAGCTGTCGACAGCTTCGATCAAACCGATCAGTCCGTAACCGACCAGGTCTTCGAAATCCATAAGCTGGGGCGGTATGGAAGGAAATATCCTGGCCACCACTTTTTTTATCAGGGGAAGATATTCGAGTACGTTTTCTTTGTCCACTAATCCGTTTTTATTCATCTTTATTTAATCATTTTTTTTATAGTCCGGGCCACTTTGCCGGGATCCTGGGCCACTTCCCGGTTAATCCGGCCCACTTCGCTGTCACTACCGTCCTGCTTTGCCTGCGCATCGACTTCTGCTGGTCGGGTTTCCGGAAAAGATCCGGCCAGACCGGCTGTTTCGCTTATTGCTCCCAGAGCCAGTATCAGCACATAGAGGACCAGAGCCCTCCCGACAGTGGTCAGCAACGAATGATCTTTGACATAACCGACCAGCACCATCAAAAAGAAAGCCAAAGCTGCCGAGATTAAAAATCCTTTTTTCATTTCTGCCGGAAATTTTTATACCGCTCTCTGCTGCGCAGAAAGATAAAACGCCGCAATATTTCACGGTCTTCTTCGCTCATATAGGAAAATTCCACCCCGGCACCGAATTTACCGCGTACGTTCAATTCTTCGGTACGCAACACTTTGGCCCGGGCCCGCAGCATATTATTATCAGGTAGCTTTATCTTCATGTTCATATTAGCCCCTTTTTCCAGAGGTTTATCTACGATCAATAGCGCTCCGCCCTCGGAAATATCCTTGGTCAGCCCCAAAAACAAGGGATAGCGCAATTCCAGACCCCGGGGAGGCAGTTCATGGGGCAGAAATAAAGAATATTCCACGTCGAGAACCATCTCCAGACGGTAAAAAGCCCGAAGCTGAATGCGCTCCAGAGAACGCGGTAAAGCAAATTGAATCGTCCGGTCTTTCATCCATTCCTGAGAAATGACCTTGGATATGAAACGGACCCTCCCGCCGTCCGGCGTGTAGATCTCTACTTCCACGACCAGATTGATGGGAAGCTCCAACAACATTGTTCCAATGATCGGCGTAACGATGGAAAGATAACTATCTGCGACCTCTTCGACCTTGCTGTAATATTTCTCCTGAGGATTGTCTTTAATGTGGATCTTGACTACATTATCTTTCTGTATCGTATTCCAGATCCCCTTCTCCGTTTTGCTCAATCCGAATAACCCCATTGTCCAATGCCTCCTATATTTCTTCTTTGCTGCGTTGGAGCGAAATACAGGCCCGCAAACGCTGCCGGTCAACAGCATTTATCTGGAGAAACTGTATGCCAATACCGTATTGGCGATGAGCCGGTTCGATATGGGCCACCCGGCCCCGGGCCTTTATGGTAAATCCGGTGTTCAAATTTATGCGCACATTGACCTGGGAACCTTTCTGCACCGGCATAAGCTTATCGACAAGAAACAGAGCTCCGCCTTCGGAAATATTTCTGACATGAGCCAGAAAAGAGGGGGCAGCCACTTCAAAGTTAAGACTGTCGCGATCATCGACAAAAGAAAATTCTCCGTCCACATTCACCTCTACCCGGAAAAAACGGCGCAATTCCATCCAGGATATGCTGCGCGGCCGCACGAATTTCATGGTCTGATCCTGAAACCAGTTATAATCTATAACCTGGCAAGAAAACCGCACCTTGGAGATCCGGGCAGTATATATATCTATTTCCAGCATTAATCTCGTTTTAGCGGGTACTTCCAGATAAGCATTGCCAACCCGGGGCGTGGCAAGATAAAGATACATCTCGCTTCTCTTCTCCACTACCGTGTCGTAAAGATCCGTGTAATTATCCGGAAGCCAGAGCTTTCCTTTCTGACCCGGCTCAATACAGGCCCAGAGAGCTCTTTCTCTGCCGGTCAAACCGAACAATCCCATCAGGCACACACCCCCCTCTTTCCCGCGCTGGGAACGGTAATAAAAGCAATTATGCTTTTTGCTATCTTTTTGATCGCTCTGGTCTCCTGGGAAAAAGGGCAAAATTCGATAAACGGTTTTTGTGTTTTCACGCTTTTGATGACTTCGCCGGTAACCGGAAAGGCTCCCAGGAAAAAAACTGTTTTCTTGAGAAAATTTTCCGCCACCGACCTGAACTTATCGGCAACCCGGCTGGTCTCTTCCTGAGCCGTCGTAGTACAGACAATAAACCCTATTTCTGCCCGGGGATTGACCTCGGCGATCTTTTTCAGCCGGGCATAGGCATTGATCACTGAATCGTGAGTTGTAGAAAACACCAGTATTATTTTTTCCTTGCTCAGAGAAAATTTTAAAGAGACTTCGTTGATAAAGACATAATCGCTGTGATTATCCAAAAAGGAGTACATGTCCTTATAAAAAGCCCGGCGCTTTTCCGGAAGCCACTGATCAATGGTCTCGATAGCTTCCAGACTGCGGATAAGCCGGACTCCCTTGCGACAGGCGCCGAGAGCATCCTGAAAATCGTGATCGCCGCTGGCTAAAGCGTGCAAGGGCAAAGGCAAAGAAAGTCCCAGGATCAATGAAGCGCTGACGTCATGGGAATGCGCTTCCAGCAAAGAGACTTTCCTGCCCTGCAATCCCAGGCTCAAAGCGCAGTTGGCAGTAAGCGTGGCCAGGGCCACGGTCTCTTCTTCCGAACCGGAAAATACCGCTACCGGCAGGTTTTCCGGAAAAAGAGAGGTCAGATTATTATGGAATTCCAGATTTATCCCTCTGGCTTTCTGTTCGATAAGTTTGCGCAATGCCGCTGCCTGATCACGCATCATAATTTTCTTACCTCATCGCCTTTGCTGATTTCTCCCCACAATTCTTCGATTACACAGGCGCTTACTGTAGAGCGGACTTCTATCGCCTTTAATATCGCCAGGCGGTCTTTGCCTCTTTGTACCGCTATAAACTGTCCCGGCTCTATAGCCGTTTTTTCCTGATGACTGATTACGACGAAGGAATTGTCCGGGGCAGAAAATACCACCCGGCCCAAAATCTCTTCCGGATCAAAAATCTTATCCTGTTGACCTATCTCCTCCAATCGCCGGGAAAAAACCCTGGTTTTCTCTTCCAGATCATCGAGGACTACCCGTATGTTCTCGGTTAAAAACCTGTTCATCTCGGCCTGGCTGTACTTTAATGCCGCCAGCTCCTGCTGCAGGACATCGATTTCGCTATTGAAACCGGCTATTTTCTCCTCGCGATTTTTGAGCCCGGCCAGAGCCGCATCGCGCTGGGCAGCAAGGGAAGTTATTTCTTTTTGTAAAAGAAAACTGTCGCGCAGCGTCGTGTCGACATTGTGCCTGATCTCTTCCATTTGAAAACCAAGCAGGATCAACCGCTCTTCCAGATTCTTGTTTCTTTCATTCATGGTCTGCACTAATGCCTTCTGACCGGAATACTGGAAATAAAGAAAGATTCCGGCAATTGCCGCTGCGGTCAAATATATCGCCGCTCTTTTCCAGTCAAAACGGCCTGAAAAGGATTTTTTGTTCCAGGCTCTGTGTTCGGCCATAATCCGTAAATTGCGCGCCTGATCAGTAATCATCACCTGTATTCCCTGACTTCCTCTCGCTCCTGAGCCGCCACTGTCTGCCGGCCTTTGATCACCAGACCGGCCAGACGCTGCGAATCAGCTACTTCGATATCGTCGGGTACATTCTGACCGGTAGTGATATAGGAAACCGGCCGGTGGATCTTCAGTGACAGGTTAAGAATATTACCGTAAGTCGTGGCTTCGTCGAGTTTGGTAAAAATCACTTTATGCACCCGCATGATATTATAACAATCGAATATCTTCATCAGTTCATCGGTCTTGGTGGTCAAGCTCACCAGAAGGTGAGTTTCGATATCGGGATTTTCTTCGAAAAAAGCTCTCATTTCCGCCAGTTTGGCTGTATCAAAGGGATTACTCCCTGCCGTATCGATAAAAATAAGATCTTTATCCCGATTGCGGTCGATGCTGGCCATCAGTTCCCGGGGATTGAACACAACTTCTATGGGAATACCGATTATCTCGGCATAGGTCTTAAGCTGATCGACCGCGGCAATACGGTAAGTATCTATGGTTATAAGGCTGACCCGCTTACGTTCCAGCAGGGAAAAATTGGCTGCCAGCTTGGCAATGGTCGTGGTCTTCCCCACGCCGGTAGGACCGATAAAAGCAACGATCTTATTGTCCCCACCGTTGATCGGTCCGGAAGTTTCGATATAGCGGCCGATATGACGGGCCAGATTTTCTTCCAGAAAACCGGGACTTTTTATTTCTTTCTCGGTAAACCGTTCCTGAAATTCCTTTAAAATAGCTATTGCCGCGTCCTCTCTGACCCGTTCCTCGCATAACCGCGCCTTGATCTTTCTCAGCGGGGCACAAAGAACGGCGTCACGGTCCGGAACAGCCTGAGGTGCGGCGACCTGAATATTGTTGATCGATTCTTTCAACTCTTTAAGCTGATAATGGATCATTTCCAATTTAGCCGATTCCAGGGCAATATTTTTTTCTTCGATCCCGGCGATAACCTCCAGCTTTTTCCGGCCGCGGCGTAAAAACCGTTTAACGGTAAACTCTTTGATATAAAGAATAGTGGCATCGGGGCCCAGATCCATCTTGATCTTTTCGACTATTTCCTTGATGGTCGCACCCTGATAACGTTTAACTTTCATTATTCATCTCCACTACACCCATCACTTTCACGTTTTGCTCCGAAGGTATTTCCCGGTAAGACAAAACTGCCGCATTGGGAAAACTTTTTTCCGTGAGTCTTCTGAGGGTCAACCGTATCTGGGGAGAAGCCAAAATCACCGGCTGATATCCTTTACGAAGAAGATTTTCCAATTCTTTAGCCGCTATGTCAACCAAAGATTTAACGAACTCCGGACCAAAGGCAAAACTTTCTCCTTCTACCTGCATACCGATCTTTTCGGCAATAGCCTGTTCCAGATGCGGGCCCACAGTCACTACATAAAGCGCTTTATCCGGCGCCAGATACTGCCGGCAGATGTGATAGCCCAGGGCTGTCCGTACTGCTTCGTTAAGCTGATCGATATTTTTGGTAAAGCGGGCATTGTCAGCCAGGGTTTCGCAGATAGTTACCAGATCGCGCACCGGTACCCGCTCCTGAAGACAGGCTTTCAGCACTTTCTGAATATCTCCTATATTGAGAAGGCTGGGGACCAGTTCTTCGACGATTGCCGGGTAATCCTTCTTAAGGTTATCGATCAAATTCTGCACATCCTGTCTGGTAAGCAACTCTGACCCATGCTGTTTGATGATCTCGCTCAAATGAGTAGAAATAACCGTTGGTATATCGACGACCGTATAACCGCTCACCTCGGCTTTACGGCGCTGAACCTCCATTATCCATACTCCGGGAAGATTGAACACCGGCTCGCTGCCCGGCACCCCGCTGATGATTTCTTTCACTTTCCCGGGATTGATAGCCAGATAATGGTTAAGCTGCACTGTCTTGCGGACAATCTCTATCCCTTTTATTTTAATACAATATTCGTTAGGTGCCAGCTGAATATTATCCCTTATTCTCACCGGCGGAACCACGATCCCCAGATCAAGAGCCGCCTGCCTGCGGATAAGGCTGACCCTGTCCAGAAGAGTCCCTCCCTGCTCAGGGTTCACCAGGGCGATCAAACCATAGCCTATTTCCAGTTCGATGGGATCTACTTTAAGCAAAGACATAACGTTTTCCGGTTTACGTTTCAGTACCGCGTCTTTTTCCTGCTGTTCTTTTTCTTCTTCTTCGGCTTTTTTACCGGCATTGGTAAGAATATAGGCAATCCCGCCCAGAGATCCGGCAATGAGAAAAATAGGTATCTTGGGAAGAGCCGGTATCAAAACCAGAGCAAAAAGTATGGCTCCGCCGACCATCATTGCCCGGGGGTGACTTATGATCTGAGTTACCATATCTTTGCCCACATGCGATTCCGTGGAAACCCGGGACACGATCATGCCTGTAGCCGTAGAAACGAATAAGGCCGGCAACTGCATGGCAATACCGGCACCGACAGTAAGCAATATATACGTGCGCAGGGCCTCCTGCAGAGAAAGCCCCTGCTGGACAATACCAACCACGAATCCGCCGATAATACAGACCAGAATAATAACGATAGCGGCTATGGCATCGCCACGGATAAAACGGGCCGCACCGTCCATCGACCCGTAAAAATCAGCTTCCTTTTCTATATCTTTCCGCTTTTGCCGGGCTTCTTCTTCGCTGATGACCCCGGCATTCAGATCAGCGTCTATGGACATCTGTTTGCCGGGCATGGCATCGAGAGTAAAGCGGGCCGCCACCTCGGCCACGCGCTGGGCACCATTGGTGATAACAATAAACAGCACGATCACGATGATTATAAAGATGACCAGCCCGACCACATAATTACCGCCGACCACGAACCCGCCGAAAGCGCTGATGATCTTTCCGGCATCTATCCCCCGGGTAAGGATGGCCCGGGCACAGGCGATGTTCAGGCCCAGACGGAAAAGAGTTATCATCAAAAGCATGGTAGGAAAAATGGAAAACTGTACCGAATCGGTTATATACATGGTAACCAGCACCACCAGCAGAGAAATGGCAATGTTGACGACCATGAACAGGTCCAGGATAAAAGACGGCAAAGGGATTATGAGCATGCCGATTACCAGCAGCAGCCCTACTCCCATAGACAATTCGCCTATCTGGTAAAACCGTGTTGTTAAACTATTTGATCCAGCCATTTATCATACCCATTTTCGGCGCGACTTACCGGCCCGGTGCAGATACGCCAGCAGTTCGGCAACCGCCTGAAACAAGGTCACCGGCACGACTTGTCCGATCTCGGCCAGTTTGAACAAAGCCCTGGCCAGAGGTTTGTTTTCGATGACCGGTACGCCGTGCTCACGCGCTTTTTCCATTATCTTATGGGCTACGGCCCGGGCCCCTTTTGCCAGTACCAGCGGGGCCATATCCTGACGCGGGTCATAACGCAAAGCCACTGCCAGCCGGGTCGGGTTGGTAACCACGACATCAGCCTTGGCCACTTCTTCCATCATCCGGCGCTGGGCATATTGACGCTGCAAAGCGCGCATTCTCTGCCGCACTTCGGGTCTTCCTTCATAACGCAGCAGTTCTTCTTTGATATCCTGGCGGGACATCCGCAAAGACCGTTCATATTCCCAGCGCTGATAAATATAATCGAGAACTGCCAATCCGCCCAGAGCCAGTCCCGTTTTCAGAACAAAAGAAAGAATTATACCGCCCAAAAGGTGCACGCTCTGCTGCGGCTCCATGGCTAGAGTATACGTGATCCGCGGTATTTCAGCCCGGATAACCGCATAAGTGACCCAGCTGGCAATAGCGATCTTAACCAACGCTTTGATCAGATCCACGAACAGACGCGCGGAAAAGATACGCTTGAAGCCGTTAAGCGGATTGATCCGGTCCAGCTGCGGCTTGATCACGAATCCCGAGGAAAGAAAACCTACCTGAAGAAGATTGGCCAATACCGCTACCATGGCCAGGGCCGCGGCAAACGGCAAAACCATTACCAGCAGCCTGACCAAAAGCGGCGGACCGAAAGTGACGATGCTGATCAGACTTAAATCCTGTGTAGGGATAAAGGTGAAACTCTTTTCCATTATCTCTTTCAGGTTTCCCAGAGCGAATCGGGAAAAGAAACGAAGGATAAAAAATCCGCCCAGCAGAACGATAACCGTATTGATCTCGTTGCTTTTAGCGACCTGCCCTTTCTGACGGGCCTCGCGGCGCCGATGCGGCGTTGCCGGAAATCTTTTTTCTCCTTCAGCCATGATTACAACAGATTAAACAGGTGTTTCAGGTTCAAAAAAATATTAAAAACCTCTTTTTTCATTACCCAGAAAAACAAAGGCAATACCAGCATAAGAACAAAGACGCTCAGACCGATCTTCAAGGGAAGCCCTACGATCATGGTATTCATCTGAGGTATGGCCCGGGCCATTACTCCATAAGCCATTTCCGATATAAATACCGCGCCGACCACGGGAGCCGAGATCTTGAAAGCCAGCACGATCATCTTGGCAAAAGCAGTGTTGATAAACAGCATTACCTGACTGTCTACTTTGAAAAATCCCAGAGGCAGAACCTCAAAACTCTGGACAAGACTGCGGATGACCAGATGATGCCCGCCGATGACAAAAAATAAAAGCATGGCCATGATATAAAGAAACTGGCCCATTAACGGCACCTGGACCTGCGACTCGGGATCAAGGATATTGACCAGACCGAAACCGCTCTGATAGTCCATGAACTGTCCGGCCAGCTGCAGAGCCACAAACACCAGAGAGACAAAGAACCCCATGACAATGCCGGCGGAAAACTCCTTGCCCAGGGCCGCGAACAGTATCAGATTGTTTTCCAGCGGCTTATCGATAGCCTGGATAAAGGGAAAAATCATCGCCGCTAAAAACATGCAGAGAGCGATCTTGGCATAGGACGGTATATTGCGGTTGCTGAATACCGGTGCTGCCACGCAGATCCCCGATATCCTGGTCACGATCAGTATAAAACTCTGAAATTGAAGATGATTAAATCGAAAAATTGTCTGCAGTAATTCCATCAGCGCACCAGATTAGGCATGTTTATAATTACACTGTGCGTAAACCTGATCATGGCCCGCAGCATAAACGGGCCGAAAAGAACAAAGGCTAAAAGCGCAGCCAGGATCTTGGGAATAAAGGTTATGGTCATATCCTGGATCTGAGTAACTGCCTGCAGGATACTGATCAAAAGTCCCACCCCCAGGGCGAACAAAAGGATCGGCCCGGCCAGCTGTAAAAACAAGAGCAGCGCGCTTTGTCCCAGATCCAGAAGATAGGCTTCGCTCATATCTCTTTTTTATCCATGCCCTTTATTCTGTAATTTCCCGCTACCGGAAACTATAGACCAGCGAACGGGTGATCAGATGCCAGCCGTCGACCATCACAAACAGTAACAACTTGAAAGGAAAAGAAATAAGCACCGGTGGCAAAAGCATCATTCCCATGGAGATCAAAGTACTGGCGACCACCATATCGATGATCAAAAACGGTATAAAAATAACAAAACCCAGCTGAAACGCTGTTTTCAATTCACTGATAATGAATGCCGGGATAAGCACGGTTGCCGGTATTTCTCCGGCATTACCCGGTTTAGGCCCCCGGGAAAGGTGGATAAACAAAGCCAGATCATTGGGTCTGGTCTGTCTGACCATAAATTGCCGTAAATGGTCAAAACTTTTTTCCACGGCCTGCTGCTGAGTAATAGTCCCCTGCATATAGGGTTGATACGCGTCTTTATTGACCCCGTCGATAACCGGTGACATGACAAAAAACGATAAAAATAAAGCCAAAGCGACCAGCACCTGATTAGGCGGTATCTGCTGAGTGGCCATTGCCTGCCGGATAAAAGCCAGCACGATCACGATGCGGGTAAAAGAAGTGACCATGATCACAATCGCCGGCGCCAGAGTAAGGATAGTCAGCAGAAAAAGGATCTGCAGAGTAAAATTTACTTCTTTAGGGGTCTGGGCTTCGCCGAACCGCAAAGATACGCTGGGAATAGGGACCTGCTGTGCCTGCACGACAGCCGCGACTGTCAGACAGACGCAGAAGATCAAACAAGCAAAAACGACCTTTTTCATGAATTTTTTTTGCCTTTCAGCAGATTTTTCACCGAGTCGAGATATTCTTTAAGGTACATCTTCAAATACTGTTTTTTCTGAGCCGTGCGCATGTATTCGCTGAACGGCCTGGCGCTGTTCCACTTTTTCTCCTTCTCGGCGATGATTTCCTTTACTGTTTCCGGGTCAGTGACAGTCGAAAGCACTTTTATTTCCCGATCGGTTGCCCCGATAATCAAAACTTCTTTGCCGGCCGAAACCATGTAAAGCGTCTGATTTGGTTTAAGCGGCAAAGAGTCGATCATGGACAGCGAGCCGATATTGGGCTGAGCCTCACTGCCCTGACCGGGAGCCGAGATCATTTTCAGGACAAATACCGTGACATAAACAAAAACTATTATCACCGAAAGGGATATCGCGATCTTGAAAATCGTACCCAGAAAACTTATAAAAGTACCGCCCTGATTTTCCGGCAAAGGAGGTATGTATTCGGTTATCTCTTCCTGCTGTTCCGGCTCCGGGACATTCTGGGCGCCGGCGGCAAGCGGGCTGAAAACAACCAGAATCAGAAAAATAATTGTAAGTTTCTTATATACGTTCATTAGGCTTTACTATATTTACAATACGCACACCAAAATTATCGTCGATAACCACTACTTCCCCTTTAGCCAGCATCTTGTTGTTGACCTTGATGTCCACTGATTCACCGGCCAGTTTATCCAATTCGACTATGGAACCGATTCCCAGCTCCAGAATATTTTTCAGCGACATCTTGGCCCGGCCTAACTCGACCGTGAGATGAAGCGGCGTGTCCAGCAAAAGAGAAACATCGGAAAGAGAGCCGACCTTCTCTGATCCCGAGAGCTGGCCAAGCTGCAATGACTCTATCTTTCCGCCCCGGCCCGACACTTTTGTTTCGGCTAAAGAGCTCAACTGCCTGGCAAAAGACAAAGGCAGGATCATATATACCGCATCTTCAAAATATCCTTCTATCCCCAGGCCGTATTCATATACGGCAAGCCCTTCTTTGCCGTCGGAAAGCGATTTGACGGCGTCAGCTGCCGGGCCAAGCCGGGCTTCGCCCGAGGCAAAAGTAAATTTTTTATCGACCAGCTGAGTAAGGGCTGCGGCCTGCGCTTCCACGATCTTGGCAAATACCTGGGCACAGGCATCTTTATGCTGTTCGGTCATTTCTTCGGGAAGTTTTTCGCTTTTTTCGCCTACCAGCAAGTCACCCACCAGCATTCCTATTTTAGGAGCTATGGCCCAGACTGCCTGAGTTTTTTCTTCTACGGTAAACGGCAAAATCATTCCCTTTTTGGGAAGCCGGGCCCCGGCGCCGGCGGCAGTGTCTTCGGTCACTTTACGAAAGGTCAATATCGCGGTCTTTCCTAATAGCGCGGAAAATACCTTGCTCAGTTTCCGACTCAGTTCCCGCTCCATGTTTCCCAACGCTTCAAGATCCTTTCTGGTCAACCCGCTACTCATTTTTAACCTCCTGCTCTTGAACTTCTTCTGTTCCGGTTATACTCTCGGTTTCGTTCTGCGCACCAACAGCGTTTTCTTTCTCTTCGGTAATTTTTTCTGCTTCCGGCAAGAAAACATCCTGGGACCCGGCTGCCGGAGCCGCTTGTTCTTCTTTTCCTGATTTCTGGTCAGAGGTCTCTTCCTGACTGCTTGTATTTTTCAGTTCCATGCGCTGCCGCAATACCACCAGGACTACCCGCCGGTTCTGAGCCCTTCCCTCCGGCGTTTCATTGGTAGCCACCGGCCGGTATTCACCATAACCGGCTGCCGAAACACGGGAAGCATCGATCTCCTGCACTTCTACCAGATACTTCAGCATGTTTACGGCCCGGGCCATGGAAAGTTCCCAGTTAGAAGGGAACTGTTTTGTGCGGATAGGTATATTGTCGGTATGCCCTTCGATCATCATCTCGTTGGGAAGACTTTCAAGCATTTCGGCGATCTTATCCAGAACCGGCAGGGCCTCGGGAAGGATCCGGGCCTCGCCGCTGCGGAACATCAGACTTTCGGTAAGGCTTATTTTCAGGCCCCGCTCATCGATTTCCATACCGATCAGATCGCCCAGCCCCTCTCGTTTGGACAGATCGGCCAGTTCGACCATTACCCGGCGTAACTGCTCTTCGTCGAGAATTACCGGCGGTTTTTTCATTTTAGTGAAAAAACTGCTGAACTTCAGCACGTTGATATCGGAAAGACTGAACAAAAGGATAAAGAACACCAGCACCTGGGTGATCATGTCACCGTAGGTGGTCATCCAGGGAGGGGCGCCTTTAACTCTGCTTTTTGTCTGCTTGATCATGGATTATTTTTTCTTTTTTGTCTCTTTAGCCACTGCGTTTATGGCACTGCTCTTCTTACCTGCCGCGCCGCGAACCCGGGGAGCCAGATAGGCATACAACTTTTCCCTGATCAGCCGGGGCGCCTCGCCGGCCTGAAGAGCCAGTATCCCTTCGATCGCTACTTCCTTGACGATACGTTCTTCGTCGCTGCGCACTTTAAGTTTTCCGGCTATCGGCAGAAAAACAAGATAAGCTGACAGCGTGCCATAAAGAGTGGTGATAATAGCCACTGCCATTCCCGGACCGACTTTTTTGGGGTCGTCGAGATTATAAAGCATCATGATCAGCCCGATCAGGGTTCCGATCATACCGAAAGAAGGAGCATAAGTACCCATGGCATTGAATATATCCTGACCCAAAGCATGCCGTTCCACCAGAAAAGCAAGCTGTTTTTCCAGAGTTTCTTTTATGGTATCGCGGTTAACACCGTCGATAACGCTCTGAATCCCTCTTTTGATAAAATCGTCTCCGATAACCCCCAGCTCGGCTTCCAGGGCAAGGAATCCTTCCCGCCGCGCTTTCTCGGCAAGCCGCACTATCAATTCCACTGTGTCATAAGGGTTTAATGGTTTGGCAAAAAACACCTTGCCCGACACTTTAGCAACTTTCATAACCTGAGCCATGGGAAAATTGATAAAGGTAGCGGCAAAGGCCCCGCCAAAAGTGATCATTGCCGAGGGCAGGCTCAGGAAAAGAACAAGATTTTTCCCTACTGCCAGAATAATAAGGGAAATCCCTAAAATCATACCGAAAAAACTGGCAAAATCCATGCTTATAACTCCTCTTTTTGAATGTTGCCGCTTATCTTTTTCTTATACTGGATCACCTGTCTGATGACTTCATCCATAGATTCTTCCACCATCAATTTGTCTCCGTTGCTTAAAGTGATCACTGTATCCGGATGAGCATGAATAAAAGTTATCATCTCGGCGTTCACCACCACTTCTTCACCATTGAGCTGTTTTAGCTTTATCATTTTCTGTCCTCTTTAAAATATCCCTTATGAAAACACAGCCCCGCGGTAAATGCGCGGGGCTGCCATCTGTTCAGACAAGCGCTCTTTACTTTTTTTCGGCACTATTACCGCTTCAAATTAATGGCTTCCTGAAGTATCTCGTCGGAAGTGGTAATACTTCGGGAATTTACCTGAAAACCTCTTTGCGCGGTAATCATGTCAACGAACTCCTGGGCAATATCGACATTGGACATTTCCAATGTGCCCGGCGAAATAGAGCCGCGGCCGCCGGTTTCGGCTGTTCCCACCTGGGCCAGACCGGAGTTACCGGTCGCAGCGAACATGTTCTCGCCTTCTCTCAGCAAACCGCTGGGATTGACGAAATTGGCCAAAGCGACCTGAGCCAGACTCTGGGTAACACCGTTGGTGTAGATACCGGTAATGACCCCTGAGGTGCCCACAGTAAAGGAATTCAGAAACCCTGCTTCATAGCCGTCCTGATAAGAAGCGATCAGGGTACTGTCTGCCGAATACTGGGTCACGTTGCTGAAATCAAGAGTGGTTATATCCAGCGGAGTCGCGGCCGGAGCCACATTCAATCGCAATGTGTTGTTGGTGGTAAAGTTGTTGTAGGACCCGTCATTGTTAAAAGAGAGTGTCCCGTCGCCGCTGAGAACATCGGCACCGGATGCAGTCCAGGTCCAGGTGTTGTTAAGCAGCGGATCGTGGGTAAACGCGATGTTAACTGTATGCGTGGCACCCAGCGAATCATAGACATTGATCGAGGTTGTGTGCGTCGTGGACGCGGTCCAGGATGCCAGGACATTGGTGTCCACGCTGTCAGCTCCGACACCCATGCTGGTTATGGTAATATCATCCGTGGAATCACTGAGATCAGTGCCCACGGTAATAAGATTGACCTGAACATCGTCGCCGCCGCCGTCGATATCGATATTGTCGCTGACCGGTCCCGTGCTCACATCCACTACTCCGGTAGAATCATTTACATGAAAAGTGTAGGTAAGAGTGTTGGTCGCGGTCGAAGCCCAGGTTCCGGCACTCAGCGTCCCGGTGGCAGTCCACTCATTGAAATTACCCGTGGGAGTGAAGGTCCAGGTAATAGTTGTGTTTCCTGCGCCATCACCATCAGTGATGATCTGGGTCTGGGTGTTGAGGTCCAGAGTACCGTAGGTGGAACCGTCGATATTGTCGCTGAAATCGATCTCCTCGGTTGCCTGGGGCGGCACTGTACTGCCAGTGGGAACCAATATGTTTCCGACCAGACTGCTGGTGTCGATGTTTCCCGAAGCATCGGCCTGCCATCCCTGTACCAGATAACCGTTGGACTCGTTGACCAGATTGCCGTTGGCATCAAGGGTAAAAGTCCCGGCCCGGGTGTAGTGAAGCACTCCTTCACCGTCAGCCAGCATGAACATACCGTCTCCCTGAATAGCCATATCCGTATTCACGCTGGTCAATTGTAAATTACCCTGGGTAAACAAGGTATCGATACTGGAAACGGTCATACCCAGACCTACCTGTTTGGGGTTAGTACCGCCCAGATCGGTCGTGGGAGGGCTGGCTCCCTGGATAGTCTGACTGAGAATATCCTGGAAGTTCACCCGGCCGCGCTTAAATCCGATAGTGTTGATGTTGGCTATATTGTTAGCCACGACATCCATCCGGGCCTGATGATTGGTCAACCCGGATACGCCTGTGAACATAGACCTTAACATATCTGTTCGCCTCCCTTTCTAAGGCTTCCCCTTAGGGGTCCAGCCTCGGCTTGTTAAATGATCACCGCACTGTCAATATTGGTAAACACGTTTTCCTTGATGTGATTACCGTCAATGGCAGTGATCACGGTCCGGTTTTTCACGCTGACAATCAAAGCCAGATCGTCCATAAGCACCAGCGAAGAACGAGCCCCTTTCTGATCGGCCTTGGTCATCGCCTGGCGCAATTTGGTCAGCTTGGTGTCGTCCAAAGAAATCTCCCGGCGCTGTATTCTCTGAAGAGCATGACCGGAAAATTTGATCTCATTGTTAAGCTTCGACTCCAGAATCTCCTTAAACGACTTACCCGATACCGATTTTTGCGGTATCCGGGAAGCAGGAGTCTTGCCGACACCCTGGATCTGATTGTGCTTAATCGGGTTAATATTTTCCATTCCTAATTCACTCCTACCACGTCGCCCAGAAGGACATTCGTGGTTCCTGATTCGGTGTTGACACGAAGCACTACGGCTCCTTCTTCCAGCCAGACCGATTCTACAGTACCGGTCACCGCTGTATACCCTTCTTCGCTGTCGACCGAGGATATTGCCGAAACCTCTTTGCCCAGCAGATTGCTGGCCGAGCTCAAAGTCTGGAGCACCAGCTGCGATTCCATGGATTCATTAAGATTGATCATCTGCTCCAGGGAGTTGAACTGAGCCAGCTGAGCCACAAAATCCTCGTTTTTCATCGGATCCAGCGGGTCCTGATTCTGCAGCTGGGTCACCAGCAAGGTCAAAAATTCCTCTTTGCTGGCAGTATCTGTATCGGCCTCAGCGAACCCGTAATTGTACTGGGCATATCCGATGCTGTTAATAATCATTTTCTCACCCCCTTTCTAAGCGAAACAGTTTACCCTTTCCGTGTCCAGAAAAAGATTTTCCGGAGAATAGATCTCGTTGCCGCCGCCGGAAAAAGCTTCCTCTGTCCCGGCAAAAACCGTCTCCGGAAAAGATCCCTTATCCCAATTTTCCCGGGACAGGGTCCCCTGGGCAAACTGCATGTTGGGATCGACTTCCACGTTGATCCCTTCCAAAACTATACCTTTGTCAGTGAAAATCTGCTCAAGCTCATCGAGACTGCTCTGCACCATTTCCTGAGCTTCTGGTCTGGCAACAAAAATATCGAGAGAGGCCTTGTCCCTGACCATATTCATCTTAAGCAGAGTAGAGCCCAGCTGTTCGGGCTTCAATTCTATTTTTGCTTCCCAGGCCCGGGAACTCTGCCTGAACTCGGCCTTGTCAGCAATATCTCTGATCTGCTGAAGAAGGTTTAATTTTGCCTCCAAGGTCTCTTCCGATACTTCGCTTTCCGGTGAAAGAAATTCCAGGGTCTGGACATCAACCCCCTTGAAAAAAGGCGCTTTTTCAAGAAGGGCCTGAGACATGCCCTGGGACTTCCCTTCAACCGTTGCCAGCCTGCGGCTGAGCAGGCGTTCTATCTGCTGAACCGCTTCCAGCGAAGGCCCCGACCTGTCTGTTTCGCTTTCCCGGCCGGATTGGCTGCCAACCAGTTCAGCGACAGCCTTCTCTTTGAGCATAGCAGTGGCGCGCTCTTCAAAAGGAAGAGCTTCGTTCGATCCGCTCTTTACTTCCTGGCTGCTGTTTTCGGCGCCAGGCACCTTTTCCGCCTCAGGGATTTTTCCGACAGACAGCTTGCCTTCCTTTTCCGCCTCAGGGATTTTTCCGACAGACAGCTTGCCTTCCTTTTCCGCTACCTTACCTGAACCGGCAGACAGATCGACTGTCTCTTCTCCTGCCGTCCCGGCGCTGAAAGATTCTGCCAGATCGATAAGTTTTTCCGCATCAAGGGTCGGCTCGCTGGCTATCTGCACCAGGCCCTGAAGAAAGGCTGCAACCTGTCCTTCTTCTCCCGAAGCCAATAAATCCCTGATCTGCTGCATGACCTCGGACGTCAATTCTGTCTGCTCTTGTGATGACAGGATTTCTGCCGCCTCCAGCAAGGTTGCGATGTCCTGCTGCAACCGTGAAAAAAGAGCAAGCGGATCGCTCTCTTTTTCGGCAGAAATAAGTTCAAAGAGCTTTTTGGCGATATTGTCGAACGACTCCCCTTTTGTCTGTTCACAGACAGCGCCCTGTGCTTTACCGGAAACACCCGGAACAGCAAAAATTGTCTGCGCTACTGCTTCCATGACATCCTCTTCTGATTGTAATTGATCGTCCCTAACTCATCTAAAAATCTCCGCTCTATTGTTTCCAGGGTCTGCTTGAATTTGCGATATTGATTGTCTTTGAGTTTTTCCATGATCTTGCGCTCTTTCGATGCTTCGACGAGCTGCTGCCGTTTCTTTTCAATATCGGCAATGACCCTTCTGATCTGGGCGATCTGATCGGAGATTTTTTCCCTTACTTTCTCGAGGTAATCGTAATAACGGACCAGCTCTTTCATGTCCAGCTTTTCCTGCACTGCCTCCTGAAGGCTGTGCATAATCTCACTGGTCCTGGCTGCTTCCTCTTTCAACTCCTCAAGAAAGGTTTCTTCGCGCATAAGCAGTTCTTTCAGGTCGGCAAGTTCTTTTTCCCGTTCCTGTTCTTTCCGTTTCCGCAATTCCAGCACTTTTTCCAGTTTGAACTTGAACCTCATCTCTCACCGCCGGAAATATTTCTTATGCGCCCGAGGCTTTCCTCGAACTCGGTCCTGTCATTGGTGTTCTGCCTTAAGAAACTGTTCACTTCGTCCAGTTTCTCCAGAGCATAATCGATCTTGGGGTTGCTTCCCTGCACATAAGCACCGATGTTGATCAAATCCTGCGCTTCCTTGTAGGTGTTGAGTATCTCTCTGACCTGATTGGCAGATTCGCACTGCCGGGCATCTACCACATCGACCATCAACCGGCTGATACTGGACAGGATGTCTATCGGCGGGTAATGTCCTGCCGAGGCCAGATCGCGGGAAAGAACGATGTGCCCGTCAAGGATGCTGCGCACCGTATCGGCTACGGGCTCGTTCATATCATCGGCCTCTACCAGTACAGTATAGATCCCGGTAATGGTGCCTTTGTCCGAAGTTCCGCTTCGCTCCAGCAATTTCGGCAACAGAGCAAATACCGAAGGAGTATATCCTTTGGTGGCCGGGGGCTCACCGATTGCCAGACCGACCTCCCTCTGGGCCATGGCAAACCGGGTAACTGAATCCATCATAAACATCACGTTCAGCCCCTGGTCCCGGAAATACTCGGCAACCGCTGTTGCCGTTTCCGCCCCTTTGATGCGCACCAGAGCAGGCTGGTCAGAGGTAGACACAACGACCACAGACCGTTGCAGTCCTTCAGGCCCCAGGTCTTTTTCGATGAAATCCCTGACTTCCCGTCCGCGCTCACCGATCAGGGCAATGACATTGACATCGGCATTGGTATACCGGGCGACCATTCCCAGAAGAGTACTTTTGCCGATACCGCTTCCGGAAAAAATCCCGACCCTCTGGCCTTTGCCCAGAGTAAGCGCGCCGTCAATAGCCCTGATACCAGTAGCTAATGGCTGAGTTATCCTTTTTCGCGTCAGGGGATGGGGAGGAGTGTTGCGAACAGGATAGAGCTCATCGCTGACTAACGGCGGCTTGCCGTCGATCGGGTTGCCCAGGCCATCCAATACCCGGCCCAACAGATCAGGAGACACCTTTATGCCCATGCAATGCCCGGAAGCAACCACTTCACTTTCCGGCTCTATCTGAGCCATTTCTCCCAAAGGCATAAGCAGGACCTTGTTTTCTCTGAACCCCACTACTTCGGCCCGGATCGGACGCTTGATCTTGCGGGGATAAATATAACACAATTCACCGACACCCACTGCCGGCCCTTCCGATTCGATGACCAGTCCGATGACCTGCTTGACTTTCCCGTTCATCTTGACCGGGTCAACGGCATCGATCACCTTATAATATTTCTCAAAATCGAATCTATCGCTAAAGTTCTTCATCTTCTTCGTCATTCTCTCCGGTAAGATTTTCTTTTATCTCGGCAAACTGTTTTTCTATTCTCAGGTCCAGACTGCCTGATTCGGTCTCGATCACACAGCCGCCCGGAGTTATTCCTGAATCGGCAATGATCTCGAATTCCTTGATTCCTTCGAACTCGGCCTGCAGGGTATCCCGGTATTTCTTTACTGCCGGCAGCTGAGTGGGGTTTATCCTGACCCGCACTTCGACTTTATCGCCGATACGTGACAATCCTTCTTTGACCATGGTCAAAACCACTTTTTCCTGGCTTGAACACTCCTGTCTTACTATTTTTTTTGCCACATCAAGGGCCAGCTTGACCAGAGAATTCTCAGCTTTTCTTACGATATCCGAATAAGAGGTCTCTATGGCTTTCCGCAACTGGGTTATTTTTTTTACCTCTTCCCGGAACAGGACCTGATATTTTTCCTCGGCCTTTTTCTCGGCATCGAGAACTGCCTGTTCCAGGCCGCGCCGGTAAGCCTCGTCCTTTATCTGCTGGCTCTGGACCTGAGCCTGCTCCATTATCTGGCGGGCCTGATCTCTGGCCTCTTCGGCAACCCGGCTGGGACGGGCCGGCTCGGCCACGGCGCTTTCCTGAACCGGCTGCTGCGCCGGCGGTTCTTTCTTGACCGCTATTTCGATCTTTTCTTCCGGCTGGCCGGCTACAGGGAAAAAATCCTCCCACTCTATCATCTGCAGGGAGACTTTTTCCCATACCTCGTTTTTTTTGATCACCGGCATCAGACAAATTCCTCCTGCTCGCCGCGGCGGGGGATCATTATCTCCCCGGCTTCTCCCAGTTTACGCACCACGCTGATGACCTTTTGCTGAGCTTCTTCTGCCTGGCGCAGGCGCACCGGACCTAAAAATTTTATTTCTTCCATGGTAATATCCCGTACTCTTTCGGAAAGATTGTTGAACACCTTGTTTTTAAGTTTTTCGTCGGCCATTTTAAGCGATAGCGTCAGATCGCGCATATCGACCTGGCGAAGGACTTTCTGCAGAGAAACATCATCAAGAATGACCAGATCTTCAAAAAGGAACATATGTTTGCGTACCTGGTCGGCCAGTTCGGGATTCGCGGTCTTAAGGTCCTCCATGACTTTTTTCTCGATCTGCTGGGCCGTGGCATTAAGAATATTCGCCAGATTCTTGACCCCTTCCCCTTCGAAAGAGACCAGTTCACTGAACTGCTGTCCTTTATTGACAACCAGCTTTTCCAATGCTTTATGCGCGTTGTCAATGGCCTCGCGGTGCACGTTCTTAAGGCTTACCAGGTTCAAAGCCACTTCCTGACGCTGCTGTTCAGGCAGCTGGGCAAAAACCTCTGCAGACTGGGCGGCCGGCAGATAAGACAGAACCAAAGCTATTATCTGCGGGGCTTCGCTGCAGATCAGATCCGCGATCTGGGTGCCGGAGGCATTTTCAAAATAGGAAAAAGGGCGCACTTCGGAAAGGCGGCGGATAATCCCCATGGTCTTATGGGCGCCGACCGATTTTTCCAAAACCCCCTTTAAATATTCCACCCCCCCCTCGACACTGGTGTCTTCCAGAAGCTTTTCGTGTATCTCGGCTATTACCTCGTTGATCTCTTCCCGGGATAATTTACCCAGCTTGGCGATCTCTTTGGAAATAAGTTCGATTTCCCGTTCGTTAAGATGATTGAAAACCTTGGCCGAAACCTCTATTCCCAGGGCCACCATCAAAATCGCGATTTTTCTCAAACTGTCACTTTCTGCCGCTACCATAATCAACTCCCGCTTAATATATCCTTAATAACTTTTGCGAGCTTTTCCGGATCATCATGGGCGATCTCCTCGATCTGCTTCTTTATCTCTTCGCCCTGCTCGACCGCGGCCCCTCCGTAAAGAGACTGGACCGCAGCAGTAGCCAAAGCCGGTTCAGCAGATACCGGTGCCGTTTCCGGAGAAGGCATGGTCTGCTGACTTTGCTGAATAGTGCGCCGGGCTGTGCGCATAAGCCGGCCGTGACGGATCATCGACAGAGTAAACAGCAGTACGAGCAGACTTATCATGCCGACGACCCCGGATTTTATCAGAAGATTCCTGAATTCTATGTGCTCCATTCTTTCTTTTTCTTTTTGTTCCTCCTCGAGATAACTGCGGTCGAACTGAAAATTTTCTACCACTACCTCGTCGCCGCGGGCTGCCTCTATGCCGATAGCCGACGAAACCACCTGGCGCAAGGTAGCTTTTACTTCTTCGGAAAGATCGCTGTCCAGAAGGACCGAGATAGTTATCCTGGTTATTTCGCCGGGAATAGACATGATATGAGAAAGTTTTTTGTTTATCTCGTAATTAACCACTGTTTCTTCCTTGGTATAATCGGAAGAACCGCCGCCGGCCCCGCCCTGGGCATAGCCGGGAACGCTGGATATATTGCTGGACACTCCGGGCACACCGCTGTTCTGTTCCTGCGAACCTTTGAAATACTCGACTTTTTTTTGCTCGCTGCGCACCACCCCTTCTTTTTCATCGACCACCGGTATATACTCTTCCTGGGTAGTCTCCTCGCGGGTAAGCTTGAGCTCCACATTGGCCTTAACAGCTACTTTGCCGGTGCCGATAATCCGTTCCAGAAGAAATTTTACTTCCTGCTGGATATCTCTCTCGATCTTTTTTTTCATCTGAAACACATCGCTCACGGCCCCGGACAGATTTATCTCTTCTTCCAGCACATCGGAAAGGATATTGCCGTTGGTATCGATGATCGATACATTCTCGTCTTTTAAACCCTCCACGCTTGTCCTGACCAGATTCACGATGGCCCTTACCTGGCTTTTACTGATCCGCGTGCCGGCCGAAAGCTTGAGCAAAACACTGGCTGTGGACTCTTTTTCTTCCTCGATAAAAAGCTCTTCCTGGGGGATCACCAGATGCACCCGCACACCCTGTACTCCGGCGATCTCCCGAATAGTTCTTTCCAGTTCACCCTGCAGAGCCCGCTGGAAATTCAACTGCTGAGTAAATTCGGTCATACCGAAAAAACTCCGGTCAAAAACCTCATACCCGACTCCTCCTCCCTGGGGAATACCCTGACCGGCCAGAGAAAGGCGAAGCTCATAGACTTCCCGGGTGGGAACCGATATGGCGCTGCCTTCGCTGCCCAGACGGTAAGGGATCTTCATCTCTTTCAATTTGACGATGATCGAAGATGCGTCCTGAGACCCGAGATTGGTAAACAAGACCGAATATTCGGGCTTGGTGGCCCAGAAGGTAAATCCGATCAAAGAGACAAAAATCACCACCACCAGAAAAGTGACCGTGACCTTTTGGACAACGGACAGGTTCTGCCAGTATTTCTGGAACTGGATCTGAAGTTTTAAAAAAGTTTCTTTCACTTTTTGCCCCTTGTTGTTCCGCTTCTTTGTATGCCTCTCTCCTGCTCAGGCCGGGCCGGCAACGCTCGACAAAGCGGACTATGCCCTCTATCAAATAGACATACGCATGACTTCCTGATAAGCTTCGATCAGTTTATTGCGTATCTGCACGGCCAGACGGAATTCCATGTTCACTTTCTGTACCGACATCAATACATCCTGTATGTCTCCCTGACCGAGCATGAATTCCTGCGTGCTTTGATCGGCCCGGATAAAATCCTGATTTATTTTTTCGATGCTTTGTTTTAAAACGTCGACGAAAGACGTCTGGGGAGAAGAATTTTCCAGAGTGAGCGCTTTATTTTTCTCGTATATCTCTCTCAGCGACGGTACGGAAAAATCTATGCCTTGTATCATATTCCCCCCTTTTTTATACGCGTAAAATGTCCAGAGTCTTGGTAAACATGGATTTAGCCATATTCATGGTCATCAGGTTCGCCTCGTAAGCCCGGGTAGCCGAGATCATATCGGTCATCTCATGCACTATATTTACGTTGGGCATGGCCACATACCCCTGCTCATCGGCATCGGGATGTTCCGGCTGATAGACCATCATCGGCGGTTCATCGCTTTCCACGATACCGGCCACTTTTACCCCGCTTGAAGCGCTGCCCGTGCTGAAGGGCAGAGAAAGCGCCTGATCCAGGGCTTCCTGAAAAAGAACTGTCTTCTGACGATAAGGCCCCCCCTCAGGAGTCCGGGTCGTATTGACGTTGGCGATATTGCCGGCAATAACATCCATGCGCAACCGCTGGGCCGTAAGCCCTGAAGCAACCGCATCAAAACCTAAAAACTCCATCCTTATCTACCTCCTTCTATGGCCAGCTTTAAAAGAGAAAACTGGGCATCGGCTGCCCGGATCGCTGACTCATACATCAAAGCGTTTTTATTAAGTTCGACCACTTCTTTGTCGATATCGACATTGTTGCCGTCCCGGCGATAACTGGTGCTGGCATCCTTGTATACCGGAACAGTAAAAGAGAAATCGGGTGCGGGCTTCATGTGATGGGAGTCGGTAAGGCAAAGAGGCAGCCCGGAAGACGGCTCATCGGTTATTGCTTTTCTCAGTACGGCCTGAAAATCGATATCGGAACGCTTGAATCCAGGCGTATCGACATTGGCCACATTATTGGACAGCACTTTCTGGCGCTGAGCCAATGTACTGAGGCTTTTCTCGATGATCTTTAATGTCTGGTTTTGTGAAAAAATATCACCCATAAAATAAAAAAAGCAACACGCTATATAGCATGTTGCCTATAACAAGATAAATAAATTTTACTATCTGCCTGTTGCCGCAGTATATCGGCAACAGAAATGCTTCCGCAAAGCGGTCCAGCCATTTCCCCCTCGCTTTTTAACACTTTCCCTGCTTTAAATATAACAATCTTCGTTGTATTTGTCAAGGCACGCTATCCTTTCCCGGCCGGTCAGTGTTCTCCGGCCAATAACGAAGAATAGATGAAACACCGTTTTCCGAAACTATTTACCGCCCCCTTCTTGCGTACCAGCCTCAGTTTACTGAGGTTACTTAAACGCATACTTGCCGTATTCAGGGCCAGATGCAGACGATGCGAAAGCTCTGAGGACGAGATCTTTCCCTCCTGCATGATAGTAGTCAGGGTCTGGAAAAGGTAGTTGTCCAGAGACCCCAGTATTTCCCATTTGCCCTGATCTCTGATCAATACGGCCAGATCTTTTTTTTCCAGGACTATTTGGATGTTTTCTTTGTGATGAAGGGAAAGATGGGAAAAAATTATGAATTTCTCACCGTATTCGTTGTTCTGCAGCAAAAGGATCAGGCGGGCGAAGATCTCATCGGCGCAGGAATAATCAAGGGCCCCGATATCGGAAAAATCGACCACCACCACTGTTCCGTCACTGATGGCCCGTATCTCGTTTTCCAGCCGGGCAAACAATACCCTCCCGATCTGGCGGGTGACCAGATCAGCGTACTTGCCTTTGATCTCTTTTTTTACGATATCTTTAAGTTTAAGTACGCAATATTCCATAGTTTATTGATTTCAGTTGTTTCAATTGAAATATATCACCAATAGCTTAACCTGTCAATATTTTTTTATTTATATTAAACCGGAAAGTGAATAGTGACCTGGGTACCGGGAAAAAAACGTAATTGTTTGCGCATGAACCGCTCTATCTGCCAGGAGGCGATCGTCCCCCACAGCTTGGCCCGGCCGGAACGAAGCATAAGCTTGCCCTTGTGCCGCTCTACAATATTCCTGGTCTTTATGATCCCGTTGCCGCGGCCCGGATCGTCATATCGCGAAACTCCTTCGAAAAGCGTTTTATACAATGCCACCCGGTCCAAGGAATCTTTTTCATACTGCCTGAGTTTATTTTCCAGGCTCATACCGATACCGATACCGGTGTCGCCGACACATATGTCCAGGGTTTCTTTGCCCCTTATCCTGGCTTGTCCCTGGCCAATCGCGATAAATCCGGTAGCCTGGCTGTGTTCGATTATGTTCTGAGCAATTTCTGAAATAACCACTACCAGATCATTGGTCTGTTCGGGAGGCAAGGCGAGTTTATCCCGCACCTCGTCGATGACCGTGTAAATATCCTGAGCCGTTTCGATAGCAGTTATCGGCAGCAGTATTCCTTCCCGGGGCCGGGCCGGCGGCAGGGACTGACTGTTGTTCAGAAAATCCGAAAAACCGTCCGTACAGGCGTTTATTCCCCAGGCCTGGAACAAGCTGTTTATCCCGCTTTTTTTTTCGACAGCAAAAGTCATGGTAGCGCCGCTGCGGTCAAGGTAAAGATAGAGGATAAGAATATGCAGGGCACCGAAAACCGAAAGGGAAGAAAGCAGGGAACCGTCGACGATCACCTCTGTTCCGGATAAAACTTCCGGCAACTGATCAAGAAAGACCTCAAATGAATTAGGGGTCAATACCGCAGGGATTGTCGCCCGGCATGAAGAGGACATATTTTTTCTGACCCGGAATAATTTGTCTATTGTCCGGAAGAATCAGCGCCTTCCTGCATCCGGACCTTGATATACTCATACAGACGTAAGACTTCCGGATTATTGGCGTCAAGCGCTAAAGCTTCCTCAAGGACATCTTTTGCTTTCAGATAACGCTGCCGTAAAATCTCTTTTTCCGCATCTTTCAGCAGTCCGTCGATCTTTTCTTTTAATGCTTTCGCCCTGGCCTGTTCAGCCCGTTTTCTTTTTTCTTCTTCTCTGGCCAGGCGGCGGCGTTTTGCTTCCTGGGCCCGGCGTTGTTTTGCCTCGAGCCGTTGCCGTTCTCTTTCCTCTCTGGCTTTTTTACGGGCGAGCTGGGATTCAATCGAATCTTTTATCCGCCGTGCCTCACGCAGGTCGGGATCAAGGATAATGATCGCCTCTGCCTCCTGAAGGGCCTTAGCGAATTCTTTTTTCCGGTACAGTTCGCGCAAAGAGATCATACGGGCCTTGGCCTCTCGTTTATCGTTGATTTCTCTGGTTTTTTTATCGAAAAGCAACGCCTCGATCTCTTTCTTGGCACTCAATATTTCCTTTTTGAGTTTCAGCTTCATCAATTCTTTATCCTTGTCCAGCTCTTCTTTTTCTGCTAAAAGCTCTTTCTTCATCTGTTCGATGGCAGTGAGCTTTTCGTCAGCAACCGGTTCTTTCCCGAAAGCAAGTCTTTTATCCTTTGATTCTTTTACTGCTTCAGGTTCGGGTTCGGGTTCATAAACAACTACCGGCGGCTGAGCCACTATCTCTTCAATGCCTTTTTTAAGTCGGGCCAGATCCTTATCGCAGGTCCGGGAGCATTGTTGTTCCACCTGGTTCATCAGCCGGGAATTGATGGCCTCGATATACCGACCGGCAAGAAGCGTAAATTCTTTTTGTTTTTCCACTGTCTCCAGGGACACCACCCGTTTAAAACTGACCAGAGCTGCCGGGTAATCCTCGGCTTCAAAATATTCTTTACCCAGGTCGAAAAATAACTTGATGTATTCCCTCCGGTTCTCGGCTTCCAACTTGCGTATATACTCGGTCGAATATTCTTTTTCGGCCTGCAGCCAGGAAGCGCGATACTCACTGTTCTGATCCTGGGCATACAGGTTGTCAGCCCACAGCAGGCCCAGTAGACACATGCATACAATGGCTTTTCTTTTCATATCAATACCTCGGTATGTCGATTACCTGCTCCGGATAAAGATTATCCGGGTCCTCAATTTGTTCTGCATTGGCTTTAAACAGCCATAACCATTTATGGGGATCTTTATAATACTTCTGGGCGATCTTCCAGAGATTTTCGCCTTCTTCCACACGATGGACCTTGACATCCTTTCCGGCAATGCCTTTCTTGACTGTGATCAGTTCCTGCTCAGCCCTTTTTTTCTCCGCTTCGGTGAGTTTCAAAGCCGCCGATACACGAAGCAATTCATCGCGCAATTCCCGAATTTCCCGATTTTTCTCCAGCCATACGTCTTCTTCTACCTGGATCATCCTCGGTTCGGCGCTTTTGCCCGGCGAAGACTTGTCCTGGGGGGCGGGCAGCGATAAAGCAGCACACCATCCCCGGGCGCCGCCAGCAACCAGAGCGATAACGGCCAGCGCACAGAACAATCTCATACTTATCCTTTTCATTTTTGTCCTCCGCTTTCAGTAATGATCCTTTTTTCCTCAACGGCCTCTTTTCGAACCCGGCGGACCTGTTCCTGCCAGCCGCGTTCAATGGTATCGATCAGCATATCAGAACAGAATTCAACATATTTTCCTATGGAAATAAGATAGGCTTCATGCCCCCATAAAGACGAAGCTGAATCCTTTTCCTCTCTGTAATAATTTTTGACGGCCTGGACTACATCTTTGGCTGTGGCATCGAAAATATTGGAAGCGCTCCATAAAGTCTGACCGGTATTAAGGTATTTCATCGACACCTGCAAACCGAACTTCAATGGCTCCATCTCTTTATAGGAAAGAATCTCTCCCTCTATGATCGCATCCATTCTCTCCAGTCTGGTAAACTCCTCAGCTTCTTTCCGGCTCATCACGTGCACCCGGTACCAGTTGCGTTTCCTCAGCTCAGTGACAAAGATATCGTTGATTTTCTCGGCCTGCTCTCTGGTCAAAGTGACCTGTGAGGAAAAAGGGACAAAAGCCACGTCCCGTATATCGATACTGTAAAAAGATGGTACGGTATAATAATTATCGATTTTCACCTTGCGGGCCAGAAGATCGGGCATCAGGCAACCGCTGAAAACAAGACAAAAAATTAAAGCTATTCTCTCTAATTTCATAGGCTATTGACTTTACCTCCCAATAGGTTTAATCTAACAGATATGAAAGTGAATCGTTCTCCGGTCTCCCGAACCAAACAGAGCAGCCGCAGCAAAGCCAAGGCCAAGGCTTCGATTGTGCAGCCGGCCCAGTTCAAAACCAGCCTGGAAGATTCGATAAAAAAACAACTGCGCGAAAAATTGAACGCTTTGCTGAAAGAGATCGACAGTGAAGGTGAAAATATCCTGAAAAAAAGAACCCTCGATGTTCTGCTTAAATATAAAAAGCTGGTAAAAAACTTCCTCGACACAGTAGTAAAAAATACGTACCTGCTCAAAGAAAATGTCAATTTCAATCCCCGCGGCAAACAAAACATCCTGATCCTGGTGGAAAATATCGACCAATCCCTGGAAGAGCTGGCCAGTATGGTTCTGAACAAAGAAGTCGACAACTTAAATCTATTAGAGAAAATAGGCGAAATCCGAGGCATGCTCATCGATATTTATTCCTGACTTCTGAATTCCCAGTATTCCCTTGCCTTTTCCCGGACTGCCGGGGAAGGATCATTGTTCATGCTTTCCTCAAAAAACGGCTGTTCTTCTTTTCCTGTTAAAAAATCAAGACAGAACAAGGCTACCAGCCGAACTTTTTCATCGGGATCGGTCCGGGCCGAGGCCTTAAAATAAAAGGTCACTTCCTCGCCTCCGATATAAAACAAAGCGATCAGGGCATTTTTCCGGATAAGCGGATCCTGGGGATTGTCCACGATAGCGTTTCGCAATACCCGCACCGCATTAAGGCCCCGCTGTCTCATCTCGCTCAAAGCCTTATAAATCAAGCCCGGGTCGCCTTCCGGTAAAAGCTCAAGCAGCAGATCAGGCAGACCTTCGTCAGCCACGACCATTATATCCTGCTTAGTGACTCCTGCTTTCCGGCGGCCGGCATCTTCGATCTCTTTTTGTAAAGCATCCTGTTTTTCCCTGGCCTCTTTGGCCTGATCAAGCATGGTCACCACATCTTCCCCGGCCAGTTTTTTTTCCCGTTCCAGGATCTCTTCGGGAGAAAGCGGAGTATCCGAAGGGCTCATCAGCTCGATCAGTTCTTCCTCCTTTTTTTCCTGAGCCAGGCGGGCGGCTTCTTCTTCGCGAAGACGATCTGAACGCATTTTAAAAGTCAGACCGATAACGGCCAGGACAACCACGATTATTCCCAGAATGATAAGCTGAAGTCTGGTAAGCTTTTTTTGACGGAAAGCCTTCAAAGTGATGATGTTTACAAAACCTGTCTTTAATTTTAGCAAAAGGTCTTTCAACATTGCTTGTCAAAGGAAGAACGGGGGGCTGTAAACTTTTTGCCGTATACTGACCCGATATTCCCCAGGTTCTCTCTGGTTTCTTTTATATCCTTCATTTTCCGCCTGAACTCTTTTTCCCGACTTCTCAATTCCTGAATAAACAAGCGGTCCTCTTCAACGACTTTATTTCGCAATCCCCGCAGGTGTCCGTCCTGGGAATCACGTTCCAGAGCATGGACGGTCTCCTCCAGATCGGCAAGTTCCCGGATATATCTTTCTTTTTCTTTGGTAAGAAGGTCCAATTTCTTAAGGTCCTCCTTTTCCAGTGCTTTTCGTTGCCGGGTAATGACCTTTAACAAAGAATTGTACAGCTGTTCAAGAATTTTTTGTTGTTCCATCTCTATTATCGGCGAAAAAAAGGATCAGGTTTACCCCCTCAGGTATTGTTTTGGCAGAAAATTTATTTTCTTTGATAGTTGTCATTTATTATATCCCAGTGAAATTGAAGATACAAGGCCTAAATGCCTGCCGGCTTCAACGAAGAAAAAAAACATGGCTTTCACTGCAGACAAAAAGTAAACGTATCGCCGTTCTGAAGGCCTATTTTTTCGGCGCTGCCGGCATTGACCTCAAGTACATATTGTACTTTTGCCGGTGATTCATAACGCGGGCAGGCTTGATCGCGGCAGGGCTGAACATTTTCAGTTATACCGATGACCGTAAGCGTACTGTCTATCCAGACGATATCCAGCGGAATAAACGTATTTTTCATCCAGAAAAAACGCCGGGCCTGGTCAGGATAAAGGAAAAGCATACCCTGGTCAGAACCGAGTTCGCTGCGGAACATCAATCCCCGGGCCTTTTCTTCCGGCGAAACAGCAACTTCCACAGTAAAGCAGGTATCGCGTACGCAGGCAGTGTTTTCCCGCTGGGAAAAAGAAAGGTGACCTGCACTGAACACGACAATAACGGCTGCCGAAAAAGCTACCCCCCGGACAGCAAGCGTTAAGTCAAAGACCCTTTTTCTTCTCACTGCTCCTCCCTGAACAAAAAACCCCGGGATCAAAGAAAAACGGCATCAAATATGCTTAAAACATTCCTCCAGATGCTGGCCCGGAACCTTGCGCGTAAACAGGCTTACGGCAACAGCAGTCAGAAAGGATATCGGTAATATGATAACAATGGGGTCGACGACTGTCCAGGGAAACTGTGCCAGGGTCGGTTTATTGAAAATAAACTGACAAAAACCCAGGGCTACAGCCTCTTTTTCATGAATAAAAAGCAGCCAGAAAGCCGTACCAAAAAATCCCACCGCAATACTGGAAATGGCGCCGGCCTTGGTCATTCCTTTCCAGAACAAGGCACCGATGTAAGCCGGCAAAAAAGCATTGGCGCACAAACCAAAAAATATGGCTGTAGCAATGGCAATGATACTGCCCGGCAAACGGTACCCCAGAATAACCGTGGCGATCACCCCCAGCACTATACCGATACGGGTAATGACAATGCTGTATTTGGTGTGCCGCCCTTTAAGTATTCCCTTCTCGAAAACATCTCTGCCGATAGAAGTGCCTATGGCATGAAACTGGGAACTGGTGGTGGACATGGCCGCAGCCAGAAGGGTTATCATAAAGATGTAGACAAACCATCTGGGCATAGCGCTGTTTATATAGGTAGGTATTATCTTATCTATATTGCCGCCGGCCACGGCCAGTGATATCTTGCCGAACTCGGGATGATTGACAAAATAGACATTGGAAAGCGCGCCAATGACAAAGGCCACACCGGTCATACAAAGAATAAAAATACCGCCGACAAGAACAGCGCGGTTTATCTCCCGGTTGCTTTTTACGGTCATCAACCGTACTGCCAGCTGCGGCTGGGCCAGCACCCCTATGCCCACTCCCATGACTATTGTACTTACCAAAGTCCACCAGAGAGACGAACCGAATTTAGGCATATTGGCCCAGCCTAAATGACCGGCCTGAACCAGTTTTTCCGGAACCTGCGAAGTAAGCCCGGCCAGCGATTCATGCGCTAAGACCACCCCTCCCAGGTGCATATAGGTCAAAACCAGCAACAAAACCATGCCCACGAACATGATCGTTCCCTGCAGGGCATCAGTATACATGACTCCTTTTAATCCTCCTGCCAGCACATAAGCGCAGACTATCAGGGTAAATACCATCAAAGCCACGTTATAGTCGATCTGGGGCGCAAAGGTGCCTTCGATAAAACGGGCAGCACCGATCAATACTGCGGCTGAATAAATGGGCATGAAAATAAAAATTATCAGACCGCTGAACCACTGGACAAAAGAAGATTGAAATCTTTTGCCTAAAAGTTCGGGAAAAGTATGGGCATCGAGATTGTGTCCCATTTTACGGGTCCGTTTACCGAAAAGAATAAAGGCGATGATTATCCCCACGAAAATATTGAGAAAAGCCAGCCAGAGCAATCCCATTCCAAAAAGAGCCGCGGCCCCGCCAAAACCGACAATAGCCGAGGTACTGATAAAGGTCGCCCCGTAGGACAAGGCCATGACAAAGGGATGAATGTTTCTTCCGGCAACCAGATAATCCAGAGCGCCATGAGTCCTTTTATAACCGTAATACCCCAGATATCCTATCACGAACAGGTAAATTACCACGATAATGGTCAGAGTAAGGACATCCATTTTCTCTTCCTCCTATAGTTCTTCTTCTACCTCTTCTTCGTCTTTCACCCACTTCACGTCTTCCGGGAAAACCGTTTCTTCTCCCCGGTTCCAGTTGACTGCCCCGTAAATGATACAGAACAAAGCACTTAAAATACATAAAAGATATACTGACCATATCCAGGGATCTTTTAAGCCTAACATAACGACCTCCTTTTGTCAGATGACAGTTGACAGAAAAAGCCTGATTGTGTGCGGTTATTCTGAGGCGAAGTCAATTGGCAAGCAAATGATGCGGTCTCTTATCGATGTAATATACAAAGCTATGATACTACACTGAGAACCTCTGTCAAGAGGGCGTGACCCGGCCCGTTCTCCCGGCTTCTGAACATACTGTTTTCGACAAACATTTCCCTGGCCCCTCGCGGGGTAAATAAGGTTGACAAGTCCTTAAAAATACTATACAATCTCTTCTCTGTATTATCGTATTTCCGGTTTAAGGAAATACCCGTAACGGGGCCGTCGATTCCCCGATAAATATCGGGGTCCCGATTCATCCGAATAAATATCAGGGGAAAATCGGGAAGCCCGGTTGCTTGGAAAAAGAAAAAACTGGTTCTGTGAAATGTATTGGGTGTATATCCTTAAAAACGAACAAAGTGGTAAATTTTATATAGGAAGCACCTCGAACCTTGAACAAAGAATTGCTGAACACCGGCGTTTTCATAAAAAGCATTGGACAGGTCGGCAAGCTGGCTTCTGGCAGCTAGTGTACCAGGAAAACTTTCCGGACAAGAAAGAAGCGCTTATCCGGGAAAAGGCAATAAAGCGGCAAAAAAGCCGCATGTTCATAGAAAAACTTATCGCAAACAATAAAAGTTTCGGGGCCGTCGATTCCCCGATAAATATCGGGGTCCCGATTCATCCGAATAAATAT
>CAZVRU010000005.1:90625-106564 GCA_964629785.1 uncultured Planctomycetia bacterium | reverse complement strand
CTCTTTTATACGGCAGCGTTTTCAAAAACTGTTAACTTGACTTCTTAATAGTACACCCGGTTTTTCTACCTTATCTGATCTTCCAGGATAAGCGGTAATCTCTGTGCATCGACACGCAGCCCGCCGTCATGTTCGATTCGCAGAGTATAGAGATACCCGGGTAAAAACCTGGTGCCCGGCGCTTCGATCTGAGCGTTTTTTATCCCTTCTCTGCCGGCTGCTTCCCGGTTCAAAGCATAATTCCAGAATTCTGACCACAGTTTCTGCTCGAATCCGCTCCCCTTTACCTTATAACCGCCGGGGATCTTACCGGCTTTATTGATCTCATAGACTTCAATGTCTTTGCTGTTTTTCAGGGCAAAAACTTTCATGAACAGATAAGCGCTTTTACCTTTCAAAGGGTGAGCCTGTTTTACATAAAAATCATCGAAACGGATTACCAGAGACTGGAACTGGATAATATCATCGGAAAAAGTAAAATAACGCGGCGGCAAAGGGTGCCCCTGCGAATCGTACTCCAGAAATTTGATTGTGGTATGGACAACGGCAGTATCGGGATCTTTTTCCCGCCCGGTTACGATCACCTCGGCAACCCGCGAATCCGCTTCCAGACGGGATATCATCTCCTTTAGAAGTCTCTGGTTATAAAAAAACCGCAGGCCCAGCACCGCAGCAACAACTATCATTATCAATACCGCACTGGACAGAAAAAAAGTATAAAGGCGTCTCATATTTTTATTATATCATTATTATTTTTAGGCAAATAGATAAAGAGTAAAAACTAATACGCAATAAGCGATAGAATTATACCTGCCGCCTCTCGCCTCTAGCCTGCTCATCGAGCATCCCGAAGCTGCATTTATCCTGAGCATAACCGAAGGATTCGAGACAGGCCCCGATGCTGCGTTCGGGACAGGCCCCGATGCTGCGTTCGGGGCAGGCCCCGATGCTGCGTTCGGGGCAGGTCGAGCATCAAGCATCGAGTATCGAGAGTATAACGCAGATCTACTTTTCGGCAGGACAACAATAGGAGATCTGGTAAGCCGCGGCCAGAGGCGGTAAAGCTTCGTCGCCTTCGTAACGGCAGCGATAACAGGCCAAAAAAGTAAAGGCAGAATTATCGAGAGAATACGAAACCTTAGGATATCCATAACAGCCGCAGTCCTGACCACACGATTCAGGCCCGGAAAAAACTCTGCCGGCATTGGTCTCGCCAAAGCATCTTTTACAAGCTGCAGCAGGGGTCTTAATGTCCGCTTCAACGATTTGAGGCACCATGCGACTATAACCTGATGTATTACATTCAAATCTGAAATAAGTAAATCCCTCAGAAGGAGACCCGTCGCCTTGCCCATAAACCCGTATATTCATCGGAGCTTCATTATTGACAGGGTATTCGCTGGGCAATACCTGGCGGGGATTATTTTCCAGACTGGTATCCAGAGTCCAGTCGATCGGGCAGTTGCCCCTGAACCAGGCGCAGGTGCTTGCCTCTTCTCTGCTGTCCGTACCTACCGGCTGCCAGGTGTTGCCGTCACAGAAATAAAGGTGTTTATTCCCTTTACTGTAAAATATCTCTCCTTCATGCGTGCACATGTCGGAATCAGGATCGATATGGTCTGTTGGCAGCAAGTGTAACATCCGATAAGAACCGACCGGGGAAGGATAATAAGTGATAATGGATATATGTTCCTGATCTGTTTCCTGGGCAAGGCAGGGCAGAAATAAAAAAAATACCCCAATCATCAGTAGCAATCTTTTCATATAAACCCCTTTTGGTCAATTTTATATCCTGCCCTGGTCAAAGTCAACTTTTAACTCAAAACAGACAGAATAAGGATAACAGGCAACAGGATTATACCTATAGCCTATGGCCTCTCGCCTCTAGCCTGTTTATCGAGTATCCCGAAGCTGCATTTATCCTGAGCATAACCGAAGGATTCGGGACAGGCCCCGATGCTGCGTTCGGGGCAGGCCCCGATGCTGCGTTCGGGGCAGGTCGAGCATCAAGCATCGAGTATCGAGAGTATAACGCAGATCTACTATTCGGCAGGACAGCAATAAGAGACCTGGTAAGTCGCGGCCAGAGGCGGCAACTTTTCATCGCCTTCATAGCGGCAGCGATAGCAGGCTAAAAGAGTAAAATTGCCTGGCGTAGGAGAAGTAAGAAAAGGATATCCGGGGCAGCCGCAGTCCTGGCCACACGATTCAGCCCCGGAAAAAGCCCGGCCGGCATTGGTCACGCCAAAACATCTTTTACAGGCTGCAGCAGGGGTCTTAATAGCCGCTTCAACGTTTTTAGGTATAATCTTCTGAAAACCTGATGTGTCGCACTCGAATGAGAAATACGTACATCCATTAGAAGGAGACCCAATGCCCTGACAGCGGGTCCGTATATTCATCGGGGCTTCATTATTAACAGGATATTCGCTGGGCAATACCTGGCGGGGATTATTTTCCAGACTGGTATCCAGGGTCCAGTTGAGCGGACAATTGCCCCTGAACCAGCCGCAGGTGCTTGACTCCTCCCGGCTGCCCGTGCCTACCGGCTGCCACTTTTTATTGCTGTCACAAAAATAAAGACAATCATTCTTTTCGCTGAAAAACATTTCTCCTTTACGTTCACACATATCGGAATCAGGATCGATATCGTCAGTCGGCATCAAACGCAATATCTTATAAGAACCGACCGGAGAAGGATAATAAGTGACTATGGTGATCGATTCGTTTCCCGTTTTATCCTGACCATGACAGAACATGCCTGCCAGACAAAAAACAAACAAAAACAGCAAACTGAATTTATACTGGTTCATAATATCTTAATATATCATGCCGTCTCCCAAAAAACAACCTTTACCTGTATTGATTTCCGGAAAAACAGCCGGGCAGGTTCAGGACAGATAGACCACTTCTTCGGGATTGCGCAGAGAAAGGAACAAAAGCAGATAATCCTGGATATGGCGGGTGATAAGAAAATTGGTCTTGACGTGCTTTTTTCCGTTGATGCCCAGGTTGGCCGCGAATTCCGGTTCATTGATGAGATGCTTTATCCAGTAGGCAGTACCTTCGATGGTGTAAGTAAGTATCCCCGAGTATTTATGAGCGATCTGCAACGGGATGCCTCCCACGCAGGAAGCGATCACCGGCTTTTCTTTCCACAATGCTTCGGCCACAGTAAGGCCGAACCCTTCGCGCAGTGATTTTTGCAAAATCACGGTCGAAGCCCGCTGCAGGGCATTTATCTCCAGATGACTGTCAGGAGGAAGATGCAAAACGAAAATATCCTTATCCGAAGCAGCGGCCTCGTTGACTTCTTCCAGGACCTTCAGCCCTTCCGGGTCATCGGCTGCTCCGCCCCCTGCCAATACAAGCTGACAGTCGATATATTTCTTCACCTTCTGATAGGCTTTGATCACGCCTACCGGATCTTTCAGATAATCGAACCGGGAAACCTGGGTAATGATCGGCTTTTCCCGGTCCAGACCGTATTTACTCAATACCTGATCGATAAACGTCTGGTCCAGGTCTTTGTTCTTATCGCTCAAAGGATCGATCGACGGCGAGATCAATACCTGAGAAATCGGCAACCGCTTGGCAAAAGCCGGCGCCGAAAAGACACTGGAATCGTATTTAGCGATAAAATTCTTTAAAAACATCCAGATGCCCCTGTGGGGACTGGAAAAATCTATATGACAGCGCCATATCCATTTATTCTTCAATTTTCTCTTTTTTTTGATCAGACCGATAGGCTGGGGATCGTGAATGAATACGATGTCGGCCCATCTTTTAAAGGCTTCGGCATTACGGGCATTGACATCAAGAAAATAATTATAATCGTCACGGCTGATATCGACATTGACCCCGTGCAGGCCGTTATGCATCTTTTTGGTGATATCGAAAAACCGGGCATCGCCCTCGAGAACGTCCCACCAGACATCGACCCCCAATTCCTTCATCAACGGGACCATCATATTGAGGATCTCGGCAACACCTCCTCCGTAACGGGTGGTATTGACGTTCTGGACAGTGGTTCCTCTCAGCTGTCTGCCGATTATCTGCAACTCATCGATGATCTGATCGCCGACCACTGCCCGGTAATCATCTATTTTTTTCACGGGATATCTCCTCTCTTGCCAGACAGATCATTTTTTTGCGCAGGCCTTCCACAGTGTAAGTATAGGGATCGAGCCGCGATATGGTATCGGCCAGGGTCTTGTACCCCTGGTTTCTCAACCAGCGGGAAAAATCGTTATCCTGACGTTTCAGCCGCATCCGGGCTTCGAAAATATGAAAATAGAGGGAATGGACCGTGACCTTTTCCAGGCCAGCCAGAAACTGCTCGAGGTTCGCTGCCTGGCAGGGCGTGGGCAGAATAAATATCTTGGAACAAAGGAAATGGAATTCTTCGCCGGGTATACAACTGCGCAAAACCCGGGTATTCATCAGAAAATTTTCCAGGACTTCGCATAACCGGTTGCGCAGGTCTTCTATATCCTGAAAACCGAAAATATCCACACTGGCCAGTTCTTCACCCAGCTTGCGCAGACCCAGCCGGGTAGTGACCCAGAAAGAAAAATCATTGGGATACTCCGGAGAAAAAGAACCGTGCTGTTCCAGGTATTTATGAGTGTGATGATAGATGCTGTTGGCCGGGACCTTTTTCAGACCCAGCCAGAGATCTTTGATATTACGGGCAGTCCGCCCCAGAAGCTGGACCTGAGTTATGCGGGTGGTGAATTTAAACGGTTCTGCCTCGACAACGTTATCCGGTTTATTCATCTCTTCTTGCCTGCTCATTTATCTTTACCGGCGCCATCTTACCGCGCGTCAGATTTCATATTACTCTTTTTTAAAAATTTGCAAAGATTTTTTTGATTTTTTTTCGGCCGGCCGGCCCAACAGGCCGGGCCCTGTTTTATTCCGAACCCAGTCCCGACTCTATTTTAACCATCAGTTCATCGATATCTTTTACGATCGTACCCGGCAAGACCCTGAGCATCTCGATCTCCCGTCTCAGCGACTTCAAAGTCGACAGGCAGCGTCTGACGATCACCCGGTTCTGCCTGGTCCTCTCTTCTTCGGGATCTGCTTCCTTTCTCTGGCGGATCAGGGCAGTAAGGTCTTTTTTCACTATCTGAGCATCCCGGCCTTTTTCAAAAAGGTCCTCTTTGATGTTCTGGTACCCGTTTTGATCGAGATGACGTCTGGCCTGCCGCAGAACTTCCACATCCTCGAACCCGGGGACTCTCTGCTCCGGGTCAGCAGAACTGTTATCCTGCAGATACTGCGGTTCCTCCTCTTCCAGGAACCGGTAAGACCTGATCAGCTTCATTGCCGTATGCTTGCGGATAAACACTTCCTTGGCCACATAATAATCGAAGGTCTGATATCCCCATTCTTTATAAAATTTATCTTTCCAGACCGTATACAGGGCCTGAGCCAGATTGCGCCAGGACGATTTGAATTCATTGCGGCAGCGGCTGACATGAGCCCGCAGGTCCTCGCCCTGCTTTTCGCTGTCACTGCCGAGCAGCGGCTGGTCACGTTTGATTATTTTCATGGTTCACCTCTCTCTTTTACCTGCGATTTCCCTGTAACAAAAATGTATTGTACACACAAACCTGCTTTTTCCAAACTAAATTTTTATACGATCTGCTTTTTCGCCCGGCGGATCCTGTATACAAACAGCACTGTCCCGGCCATAGCCAGATAATAGAGAACAACCGCGGGCAAAGGCCACTGCAGATCAAGCTGGCTCCAGGACAGAGAAGCCAGTAAAGAGGCCGTTCTTAAAAACAGATCGACCAGGAAGGAAAGAGTAGCCCCTGTCAATCCGGCCGGCAAAGGCAGAAAAGAAAAGGCAAGCAGCAGAAAATTGACGGCGATGATCACGGTGAACAGGGGGATAAGCATCAGATTACCGGCTATACTGAACAGATATACCCGCCCGAAATAATAGGCGGTCAGAGGCAGTATGCCGATACTGACGAAAAAAGAAGTAAGCAGAATAGTTTTGGCATAGGCAAAAACAGCATTGCGGGAAGAAAATCCTGCCCCGCTCAATGAGTATCCCAGAAAGATCGCTCCCACTGCCGTATAAGAAAGCTGAAAACCGGGGCTGAACAGCCATTGCGGATTGACCAGCAAAGAGACGATACCGGCCAGGGCAAAGGAATTAAGAGGATAATGTTTGCGTTTAAGCAGAAAACCCGTACCCAGCGCAACACACATCAACGCCGCACGCACATTGGAAGGCTGGGCTCCTACCAGCAGAGCATAAATACAGACAATGATCATCGCCGCGATCATCCTGACCCGGAACCTGAACCTGACGATCTTCAGCATAAAGAAGATCACTGTCCACATCAGCCCCATATGCAGACCGCTGATAGCCAGAAGATGCGCTGCCCCGGCCCCGGTACAGATATTTTTCACTTCCGGCGTCAATAATTCCCGGCGGCCCAGAAATACCGCGGCCATGAACTGCCGGGCTGAAGGCGAAAGATTTTTCTCATACACGGACATGACTTTCTCGGTACTGCCGCGCACCAGACAAGTCGAAAAAGTATCGGGCATTTTTTTCTGCCAGGCGCCTTTTTTGATCCATAAACTATAGTACGATCTTTTCTTATAAGAACGAGCGCTGAGTTTCGCCTCTGTTTCATACACGGCATAATATTCTTTAAAAACCTCTGAATAATCCCTGACCAGTACTTTCTCCAGATTGAACGAACGATCGGGAAAAGAGAGCGAAGCGTAATAACGCTGCCCAGAGGCGGCGGTAAGGGGCAGAGAAGAAACTTTTATCGTAAATTTGCCCGGACCGGCGATCGAGCGCCCGCCAGGCGTATTCATAACCGGCCAGGCCCATAAAGCGCCGATCAGAATAAAAACCGCTACTAGACTGATATCGGAATAAATGATCTGCCGGCGGCGGAAAAATATCAATGCCGACCCCAGGACTACCAGACCGGTTAAAAAAAGAGAGACAACATTCCGCCACCATAAAGAAAGGAAAATACCGGTACTGAAGGCAATCAACAGACAGAAATTTAACACTTTAAAACTTTATGTATTCCTGTATGATCAAGATCTTCTTAGGACCGATACCCTTGACCTTCTCTAACTGCTCGATGCCGGTAAAGGGGCCGTGCCGGCGGCGGTAATCGATAATAGCCTGAGCTGTCTTTTTCCCTATTTGCGGGATAAGGATCAGTTCATCCTCTCCGGCTTCGTTTATATCGATCTTTTCCGGGATTGAAAGTGAAGGCTCAGGCTGGACAGCAGAAACGGGATGATAAGAACAGGCTTTCAGCAATGCTCCGGCCAGAAGCACTGCCGCGACACAAAAAAGGACTTTCCTCTCGTAAATTGTAAGGGAAAACATCTACCCTGCTACGATATTGAGGATCTTTCCTTTTACATAGATGACGTTTTTCAATGCGGTTTCCTGAAGGTAAGGTTTTATTTTCTCCCGGGCGCAGGCTTTCTCCTCTATCTCTTCTTTGCTCCAGTCGATTTCCACGGTCATGCGGTCCCGCAATTTGCCGTTTACCAAAATGGCTATCTCGACTTCTTCTTCTTGCAGATATTTTTCATCCCAGGACGGCCATCCTGCCTTGAATACAGAATTATCGTGTCCCAGTTGACGGTAAGCCTGTTCACAGAGATGAGGCGTAAAAGGAGCCAGCAAAACGATGACTGTTTCCAGGGCCGTGACAAACACCTCTTTGCGGACCTTTCCGCTGTCTACGGCCTTGTAAATATAATTGACCAGCTCCATGACCTGGCTTATTGCCGTATTGAACTGAAAATTGCCTTCCAGATCGCTGCTGATCTCTTTTATTGTCAGATGGATTTTGCGCAGCAGGCCCTGTTCTTCCTTATTGTGCTCACCTGTCGCACCGTCCTTATATTCAGCCAGAATATCGAAAAGGCGCAGCACCCGGTTGATAAAACGCCAGCAACCCAGCAATCCTTCATCCTGCCATTCGGCATCGCGTTCCGGCGGACCGATGAACAGGATATAAAGACGCATGGTATCGGCACCGTACTTATCGATAATATAATCCGGGGAAACCACATTGCCCTTGGACTTGGACATCTTAGCTCCCTCTTTAAGGATCATGCCCTGGGTAAAAAGCCGTTTGAACGGCTCTTTGAAATCAAGCATTTTCTGATCGAATAAAAATTTATTGATGAACCGCGAATACATAAGATGAAGGATGGCATGTTCGACGCCGCCTATATACTGGTCTACAGGAAGCCATTTATTGACATCCCGGCTGACAAAAGCCTGCTTGTCGTTTTGCGGAGATATATAGCGCAAAAAATACCAGCTGGAATCGACGAACGTATCCATGGTATCGGTTTCCCGGCGCGCCTTTCCTTTGCATTGAGGACAGACAGTATTAATAAACCCGTCGACCAGGGTCAGAGGAGACTGTCCGGTAGGAAGAAATTCGACGTCTTCCGGCAGCAGCACCGGCAGATCTTTTTCCGGCACTGGTACTTCGCCGCATTTATCGCAGTAGATGACCGGAATAGGAGCACCCCAGTAGCGCTGACGGGAAATAAGCCAATCCCTCAATTTATAATTGACAGTACGCCTGCCCACACCCTGTTTTTCCATATACACGGCTATTTTTTCCTGGGCCTGAGCCACAGCAGCCCCGTCGAACTCTCCTGAATTGACCAGGACCCCGTCGCCTTCGAAGGCAGCCTCGAGTTTTTCCGGCGCGCGGTTCTGCCGAGGATCACGGATCACTTCCCGTACCGGCAGTTTGTATTTTACGGCAAAATCGAAATCTCTCTGGTCATGGGCCGGAACGCACATAATGGCTCCGGTACCGTACTCGGAAAGGATATAATTGGCTATCCAGACCGGGATCTTTTGTTTGTTCATGGGATTTATGGCATAAAGTCCGGTCCACATCCCTTCTTTTTCGAAATCATCGGTCAGCCGGGCCGAAAGAGGCTGATTTTTGAGTTTATTGACAAAAGCGATGAATTTCTCATTAGCGGGATCTCTGGCAATCACTTCCTCCACCAGAGGATGATCCCAGCTCAAAGCGATGAAAGTAGCTCCGAAAATAGTATCGACGCGGGTAGTAAAACAGTTAAGCTTATGTTCAAAGCCCTCTATGGGAAAAAGTATTTCCACTCCCTGAGAACGGCCGATCCAATTTTTCTGCATAAGTTTGACTTTTTCCGGCCATTCTTCCAGCAGGTCCAGGTCTTTCAGCAGCTTTTCCGCGTATTCGGTTATTTTAAAATACCACTGCGATAATTTTTTCTGTTCCACTTCAGACGAACAGCGTTCGCATTTCCCCTGAATGACCTGTTCATTGGCCAGAACCGTTTTACAGGAGGGACACCAATTGACAAAAGCCTCTTTTTTATAGGCCAGGCCTTGTTTATACAACTGCAGAAATATCCACTGGGTCCAGCGGTAATATTCGGGAGTACAGGTCGTCACTTCCCTTTTCCAGTCATAACCTATACCCCAGCTTTTAAGCTGTTCGGTTATCCTTTTTATATTCTGGAAAGTCCATTCCCGGGGATGGATAGACCGTTTGATAGCCTGATTTTCGGCCGGCAAACCGAAAGCATCCCAGCCCATGGGGCTGAGCACATTGAGCCCCTGCATGATCTTATAACGGCCGACCGCGTCGCCGATGACATAATTGCGGGCATGGCCTACATGCAGCTCACTGGAAGGATAAGGGAACATTACCAGACAGTAATATTTATCGGCAGTCTGAGAAACATCGACATTGAACAAACCGCTGCTTTCCCAGTATTCCTGCCATTTACTGTCAATGTCTCTGGTATATTCCATTATGATACAGCCTCCTTACCGTGTTCATGTTTTTCGGATCGTCTTCGATACTGCTCCGCGGTGTTTCCAGAATAAAAGGGATATCTTTCAGACGGGGATGATTTATCAACAGGCCAATGCCTTCTTCTCCCAGCTTTCCCTCTCCCAGATTAACATGACGGTCCTTTTTCGAACCCAATTCATCGTTTGTATCGTTAAGATGTATCAGATGAAGCCTGTCCAGACCTACCTCTTTGTCAATCAAAAATAACAGATCGTTGATACCTTCCCGGTTATTGATCGGGTACCCGGCACACCAGGCATGGGCTGTATCCAGACAGATCCCTACCCGGGGATTAAAATCGAGCTTTTCCAGAATATAACGGTAATCGGAAAAACGTCCGCCCAGCCAGGTACCGCTGCCAGCGGTATTTTCCAGTAAAATCCTGGTTTTGACGCCTTTGGTCTTATTGAGCACCCGGCGCAAAGCCTTCACCACTCTTTTCAGGCCTTCTGCTTCGCTGAGACCTTTATAGCACCCGGTATGGGTCACGAAATAATCCGCGCCGAGTTTATCTATCTCGATCATATCAAGAATAAATTCCTTGGTAGTGATCCAGTGAAGAAATTTTTTTGATGCCGCCAGGTTCAGGGTATAGGGAGAATGGATCACTAAAGGCGAAATGCCTGACCTGCTGAGTTTTTCTCTGAATACGGCGATATCTTCTTTGTTAAGCGAATATTTGCGGAATTTGCGGGGGTTGCGGGAAAATATCTGCATAGTCGTACAACCGACCTGCACTGCCCGGTCAATGGCATAATAGATCTTCCCGGCACTGGAGACCTGTAATCCGGCATTCAGCAATTTTCTCTCCTTTCAAAGGCCGTTTCGATATTTAAAGATAATGCCGAGGGCGGGAATCGAACCCGCATGAAGTTGCCCTCACCGGTTTTTGAGACCGGCGCGTCTGCCTGTTCCGCCACCTCGGCGCATTACCTTACAGCTTATTTGTCTGGTTATCTTTGCAATGAGCACTTTTATTTGATGAGGATCGCAATGCGGGAACAACCGCGCTTCGCGTTCAGGACCTCTGGTCCCGGGTCTGTTTCCGCCACCTCGGCATATTATCCTTTAACCTTATTTATCTGGTTATCTTTGCAATGAGCACTTTTATTTGATGAGGATCGCAATGCGGGAACAACCGCGCTTCGCGTTCAGGACCTCTGGTCCCGGGTCTGTTTCCGCCACCTCGGCATATTATCCTTTAACCTTATTTATCTGGTTATCTTTGCAATGAGCACTTTTATTTGATGAGGATCGCAATGCGGGAACAACCGCGCTTCGCGGTCAGGGCTTTGAAGCCCCGGGTTGTTACCGCCACCTCGGCATATTATCGTTAAGATAATTACTGATTTTATTGAAAAAAGTATTCTTAACTATAGCATCAGGCTTTTTCTTTGTCAATTGACAATTTGCCCCTGTCATGGTAGTATTATCCATCATTTCGAGACTCGTTATGCGAGGCTCATTATATTACCAGGATCCAGCAACTAGCATCTATATTACCGGGGCTGTAGCTCAGCTGGGAGAGCATTACGCTGGCAGCGTAAGGGTCAGGGGTTCAAATCCCCTCAGCTCCACCAATGGAAAATACTCCCATCCTCTAAAAGGATGGGAGTTTTTTATTTTCCGGAGAACAGATAATCCGCTTTTCCTCCGGTCCTCATTCTTTTATATTTATATATAAAATTTGGTTTACAACAAAGGGCTGATAACTTACAATAAACTCTATGGTCAGACAATGGTTCCGGGCCCTTATAAACCTTGTTTTTCCCCGCATCTGCTTTGCCTGCAACGCAAAACTGAGCCAGGGCATTCTCTGTCAGCGCTGCCGGGAACAGATCTTTTTATTTAATCCTCCTTTGCTGCGGCAGGGGAAAAACCGAACCTATGACAGCCTGATAAGCATTACCGGCTATAACGGCCCAATGGTCCAGCTTATCCATTTATTCAAATACCGTCATTATGATTTTCTGCAATACTTTTTTGCCGCATTGATGGCCGATCATCTTAAAAAATGGGGTTTTAACGCCCGATCTTTCGACTGCATCTCCCATGTCCCTGCCCACCCCCTGAGGATCAGGGAAAGAGAGTATAATCAGACCGAACTTCTGGCTCGCCAGGCCGGAAAAGCATTAGGCCTACCTTTTCGTAATGATCTCCTGGCCTGCAGCCGCTATTACCGCTCACAAACCGCAGTTTCCCCGGCCCGACGCAAAGACAACATTAAAAACGCCTTTACCGTCAAAAAATCGCCCCGGGGATTAAAAATCATTCTGATCGATGATGTATTCACAACCGGAGCCACTGTATCAGAGTGCAGCCGGATACTTAAAAAACAGGGAGCAGATCAGGTAACCGTGCTCACCCTGACCAAAGCAGGATGAAAATATTACGTAACTATATACTCAGGGATTTTTTCTCTTCTTTCATCTTTTCCCTGCTCTCCATTACCATGGTAATGGTCATGGGAAATCTGGTAAAATTTTCCGACATGGTCATCCGCAAAGGAGTACCGATTCAGGAGGCGTTTAAAGTCTTTATCTATATCACTCCTTACCTGCTGGGGTTTACCATCCCCCTTGCCCTGCTGCTGGCAGTACTGCTCAGTCTGGGCAGGCTTATTGCCGACAACGAGCTGGTAGCCATCAATATGGCCGGTCTGTCTCTGGCCCGGATCCTGCATATCTTCCTTATCCTGGGAACGATCTTTTCCCTGTTTATCTTCGTCCTCAACGACAGGATAATACCTGATTTCCATTACCGTTATCGCTCCCAGCTCAAAAACATTTCTCTGGAAAATATCTCCAAGCTCATCGAACCGGGCGTGTTCATGGAACAATTCGAAAATTTTATCCTTTACGTCGAAGACATGGAAAACAACAGACTGAACAACGTATTTATCTATGAGGTCAACGATGAAAGATTAAATCAGGTCACCTTTGCCAAAAAAGGTGAATTCGTGACCGATCATAATGTCCTTAAACTTAAGCTCGAGGACGGGTTCCGGGACGAAATAAGCAACAGCAATAAAAAAGAATTGTTCCGGCTGAATTTCAAACTGCTGTTCATCGATATACCTATTAAAGATCAGGCCAGGGTAAACCCGGAAAAAAAAGCTTCGGACATGAACCTTTCCGAACTGCGCACCAAGATCGCCCATCTTAAGAATCTCAACATCTTCCCCAAAGAACTGGTCCAGGAAATGCATGAAAGGATAAGTTTTTCTTTCTCGCCCCTGACTTTTGTCCTGCTCGGCTTCGGCATTTCGACCATTGTCCGTCACCGGGAAAAAACGATCAACTTCGGGATTGCCGCGCTCTGCGCCCTGGGATATTACCTCCTCTATCTACTGGGAGAATTTCTGGTACAGATCGATTTTCTTTCCCCCTTTATGGGAATGTGGCTGCCGAACATCGCCGGCATACTTATCGGTTTAATCTTAATGCGCAATGTCAATTTTAAATAATTATATTACTTCCCGGATAATGAAAGGTTACCTGTCCCTGCTGGCTACTCTGCTGGGCCTCTATATCCTCAGCGATCTTTTCTTCCATTTCGGCGATTTCCTTAACCACCAGGTGCCTTTATCGATAATCGCTTTATACTATCTTTTTTCCCTGCCGGCTTTTTTCCTGCTGGTCAGCCCCTATTCTTTCCTGATCAGTGTTATTTATACTTTCGCCGACATGAACAAGAACAATGAAATACTGGGCATCCGGGCTCTCGGCTTCAATATGTTCAGGGTATCCCTGTCCACCCTCGTCTGCGCTCTCCTGCTTTCGGTGACGGCCCTGGCCATCCAGGAAAAACTAATTTTTCCGGCGGAGAAAGAAGTGAACCGGATAAAAAATCAATATATCGAACAGGATAAACCGCTGTCTTCTAAACTTATTAACAATATCGCCTTCCGCAGCGACAATATGATCTTCTTCATCCCTTCTTTCAATCCGGTCAGAAAAACATTACAGGACACGATCATTTTTAAAAAAAATGCTGCCGGGGATATTCAGGAAAAGCTGTTCGCCAAAGAGATCCGCTATCAGAACGGTGTCTGGGTGGCCAGCAATCTGACTTCTTACACCCTTGACTTTCAAGGAAGATTTTCCGACAAACCGCTGTTCTGGCAGGAACGGATCATCCCTCTCGATGTTACGCCTCAGAACCTTGCCTCACGCAAATCCGTCTATTCGGGATTCGCCTCTCTTACCGCTCTCAAAGAAGAGATCGAACGGCTCAAAAAAATAAAAGTGTCTCACGTTCTTCCCACCCTGACCATCGAATTACACCGCCATATTGCCGAACCATTTACTCACTTTTTCCTGATTATCGGCATTTTACCATTTGCTCTGGAGATAAAAAAACGCAGAGTCGGTCTCTCTGCTCTGGCCACCGGATTTATTTTCGGGGCTGTTTACTTCTTTATCTTCACCACCAGCATGGCCCTGGGCAGAGCGGAAACTATCCTGCCGGCCCTGGCTACCTGGGTCGCTCCTCTTTTCTTTCTGGTAGTCGGCTTGAGCGCGCCGTTGTTCATGCGCTGATCCGCCATTTAAAAAGTAGCGAGTAGAGAAACGGAACAATAAAATTCGTCTAAGTGAGCGTATGCGAACGAACGTCTTACGTCTAAGCGAGTGGAACGAGCGGCCTGCCCCGGACGGAGCATCGGGGACGTCTCACGGTTAACTATAGACCATTGACTATCGGCTTGTATCTGGAGATTATTTGTAGATGCGGGGAAGGGAAAGAGAAAGCCGGCTCACTATCTCATAAGGAATGGTATTGGCCCAGTTGGAAAGGTCTTCGGCCCTGAGCACGGCCTTTTTATCCCGGCCGATAAGAGTAACTGTATCTCCCGGCCGCACCGGACTATCGGGCCCTGTATCGACCATTATGTGGTCCATACAGACCCTGCCTCTGACTTTATAATACTTTCCTTTTATACTTACCCGGGCATTATTGGAAAGATGCCAGGGATATCCGTCGGCATATCCCACGGCCACTGTGGCAATAGACGTTGCCTTTTTGGTAATATGAGTACGGCCATACCCGATACTGCGGCGCCTGCCTACTTTTTTCAAAAAGACCACTTTTGATCTCAAAGACAGAACCGGCCGGAGATCGAGACAAACTGAATTGTCGGGTTTGATACCGTAAAGGATCAATCCCGGTCTGACCAGATTAAAATGCGCTTCTTTATAACGGGAAAGGGCCACGCTGTTGGCGCAATGGATATAACGGAATACTATACCTCTGGCGGCCAGACGATCGACAAGTGCTTTAAACAGACGAATCTGACCTCTGGTAAAAGCCGGATCAGTATCGGCAACCGGAAAATGAGTGAAGATCCCTTCCAGACGGATATTCTTAAAGCGGCTCACGGCAAAAACGAATTTTTCCGCGTCTTCATGCCAGACGCCTACCCGGCCCATTCCGGTATCGACCTTTATATGGACCGCTACTTTCTTTTTTCTTTTTGCTGCAACTTTGTCCAGAGCTTTGACAAAAGACAATTCGCTCACTGCCGGATGAACGTCGAAATCGATCACTTGTTCGGCAGTGCCCGGCAAAAGAGAGGTCAGAATCAGCAAGTCAGTCTGAACACCGTTGTTGCGCAAAACCGCTGCTTCCTCCAGACTTCCCACGCCGAACATCTCCACTCCTGACGAAGCAAGCGTCTGAGCCACCGGCACAAGACCGTGGCCATAGGCATTCTGCTTAATGGTCGCCATTACTGCAGTAGGGGCGCCGACATGGCGCCTGATCTTCTTCATATTCTGCTTCAGATTTTTCAGATCGATCTCGATCCATAAAGGTCTATACATTTCTCACCTGACAGGTCTGCGGATGGATATATAACGGCTCCAGCGGCCCGAACGATTTCTTCTTTTTCTTATTGTACACTAATTGCCCCTCTTTCAGCAAGGGGATGATGTCCGGCCATACGTCACGGCCATAGACCTTAACTGCCGGATATGCCTCCTCTATCCTGCGGCGCAACCCGCGATCATAAGTCACACAGAGATACTGCTGCGCTGCCGGAAAAAAATCCTCAGCC
>CAZVRU010000005.1:27224-90615 GCA_964629785.1 uncultured Planctomycetia bacterium | reverse complement strand
CCTGAAAGACTCTTTTGTCCCGCAGGCTGTAGGTGGCGGCATAGATCATATTTTTACGGGCATCGGAAAAAACCGCGATGCGGCAGGCCTGATCTTTCACCTTTTCGGCAACGGACAAAAAACTGCCCAGAGGAATTACCGGTATGCCCAGAGCGCAATTCCAGGCTTTTGCTAAACTGAAAGCGATGCGCAAACCGGTAAAGGAACCCGGCCCTGAACCGACAACCAGACAATCAAAATCCTTTACCGCCATTCGATGTTTTTTCAGCAGACGGCCCAGATCGTCGATTGCCCGGGAAGCAGAACGTTCAGTTTGCCGGTAAAAGGAAAAAAGGACCTGTTCATTATCCAGGGCCCCCAGAGAAAGCTTTTCGGTCGAACTCTCAATCCCTAAAAATCTCATGATTTCGCAAGGTAAATTCCGGATGATTCCTGAAATCTATTCTGATGCTCCGGCTTTCCCGGCCTTTATAGGCGATCTTTACTCTTATAAAATCCGACTCTATCCCCTCTATTTTTTCCGCCCATTCTACAAGAGTGATCCCCGGCGGCGAATAGAGATATTCTTCATAGCCCAGATTGACCAGTTCTTCGGCACAGCAGATACGGTACAGATCCAGATGATATACCGTTATCTTCCTGCGGCGGTATTGACGGACCAGGGTAAAAGTAGGGCTGCGGGCCTCATCGCGGGAAAAACCCAGCCCCTGCAATACACCTTTGACAAATACGGTTTTACCGGCACCCAGCGGGCCTTCCAGTAATACGACATCGCCTTTTTTCAGTTTAGCGGCCAGTTGAACGGCTACGCCTCTGGTCTCTGCCTCAGAAGAGCTGAAGATTTCCATTGCCGCAGACTTTTTTTCTTTGATCATTTTCTGTTTAAAAATGAAGATACCCTTTAACGTCTATCTTTTTTACTTCATTGCCCAGGCGCAGGCAATAGCCTTTTTTTGCCGCAGTGACATCTCCCACATAAAAATATTTCTTTTTCAGCCGGCGCATATCTTCTTTTTTATCCACGGTAAATATCAATTCATAGTCTTCCCCTCTGAACAGATCATCCATGCCTCTGGTCAAAGGAAGCCGGTCAGCGCAGAGCAAGGCGCCTTTGCCGCTGGCCTCCAGGACACGAAAAAGATCGATGATGAACCCGTCCGAAATATCGATCAGGGAATTTATCTTATATTCATGTGTCAACCGGCTGATCTCCCTGACCCTCAGATCGAACACCTGATCGAAAGCGAGCCGGCCCAGCCGGCCGGTAACAAAGATCGCGTCCCCCTCGCGGGCCGTACTGCGCAGAACATATTTATCGGTATCTCCTATTACCCAGATATCAAAAACCAGTTCAGAAGCCAGGGAAGTATCTCCGCCGATAAGAGTTACATCATATCCTTTGCAGTACTCTTCGATACCCCTGTACACATTCTTAAGCCTTTCGGCCGGGCAGGAACGGGGCCGGCCGCAGGAAACCCCCAGATACCTGGGGATGCCGCCGCAGGCAACTATATCGGACATGGCCCGGGCCGCGGCCCGCTGTCCGATATCCTTAAAGCTCATCTTTTTTCTGTCAAAATGGACATTTTCGATAAAAAGATCACTGCTGTATAAAAGATAACCTTTTCCCTGCCGAATAACCGCGCAATCATCGCCGATACCGGCAACGATCTTTTTATTATTCGTTTTCTTTTTCCGTAAAAACTCTACCCACTGCAGTTCATTCATAGCTCTGATCTTAAACGTTATAAGTTAAATTGTCTATAATCTATAGTCGATGGTCGATAGCCAATACTTAAATTATGAATTGCGAATTATGCGTCATGAATTGAAAAGAGAATACTCTCATTTCTTATATCTTAATTTTGCAATGCTAATTCCCGCCTTGCCGTCGAGGCAGGTTACAATTTACAATTTGCAATTTCCCAAGTGCCTTTTGCCTTTTTTCTTTTTACTTCTGCGCCGCAGGCGGGTCTCTCTACCCGCTTGTTCTGAGCCTGTCGAAGGGCTACCCGCTACTTCCTCATCAAATATCACTTTTTTTATTCGAAAATATTCTTTTGATATTCTTACTGAACGGCGGCCTGATAATGCCCCGGTCGGTAATAATAGCCGTGATCAGCTTATGCGGCGTCACATCAAAAGCCGGATTATATACCGGAACTTCCCTGGGAGCAACAGCAAGCTTTCCCAGTATCCGGCGCACTTCACCGGCACTGCGCTGTTCGATAGGTATATCTTCCCCCTTATCGATAGTCAGATCAAAGGTGGAAAAAGGGGCTGCCACATAAAAAGGCACTTTATGATAAAAAGCATTAACTGCCAGACCGTAGGTCCCGATCTTATTGGCTACGTCACCCTGAGCCGTGATCCGGTCCGCGCCCACGATTATTTTATCGATCAGACCGCGGCGCATGAGATCGGCAGCCATGTTATCGCAGATAAGCGTGACCCCGACTTTGTTCTTCATAAGTTCCCAGCAGGTCAGACGGGCTCCCTGCAGCAGCGGCCTTGTCTCGTCGGCATAGACCCTGATATTTTTAAACTTTCTGGCCGCCTCATAGATCACCGCTAAAGCCGTGCCGTTACCGGCAGTGGCCAGAAGGCCGGCATTGCAGTGGGTCAGCAGAACATCGCCGGAACGGATAAGCTTTAGCCCATATTTACCGATAGCGGCGCAAAGCTTTACATCCTGATGATCGATCGCCTTGGCCTCGCTGATAACCGTAGAGATCACTTTTTTTACTTTTTCCTTACGGCAGGATTTTGCTGCTTCGCGAACCCTTTCCACAGCCCAGGCCAGATTTACTGCCGTAGGCCGGCTTTTGATCAAAGCAGTACAGGCTTTATCGAAATACTTCAAAAGAGAAGCCGGCGACTCGTCCCGGCGATCGCGAACCGCGATATATAAAGAATAGGCGGCAAACACACCGATCATCGGCGCGCCCCGCACTTTAAGTTGTCTGATCGCCTCTACCGCATCCGACAGAGAGCGGCACTCCTGCCATACCTCTCTGACCGGCAAACAAGTCTGATCCAGATAAAACAGCCTGTTATTTCTGAACTTTATCGCTCGCATAGTTTATTTCTCTCTTTAACTCTCAGTCGATATCTATACATGGTCGATAGTCTACTCGTCCCGAACGCAGCATCGGGATGGTCTATGGCCGATAGTCAATACTTAAATTATGAATCATGAGTTATAAATTGAAAGAGAATACTCTTCTTTCTCCAAACTCATTTCTCATCTCTCCTCTTCTCATATCTCATTTTGCAATGCTGATTCCCGCCTTGCCGTCGAGGCAGGTTGCAATTTGCGATTTTTTCTCATCCCTCGTCTTAGCGAAGCGGTCATCCCTCGTCCTTCGATCTGTGCCGCAGGCGGCACTCTCTACCCTCTACCCTCTACTCTCTACCCTCTACTCTCTACTTGCTTGTCCTGAGCGAAGTCGAAGGGCTACCCTCTACTTCCTGTCCTCTGCCTGTATCCTGAATATCCGGCTGACGTTTTCCCTTATCTTCTTTTCCAGTGCCGCTCGTTCAAGGTCTTTTTCCCGGGACACAAACTCATATACCTTTTCGATATCCAGGGGATGCGAAGGCTGTCCCTCGATCCTCATATAAGGAGAATCGGTCTCCAGGATAAGATTATCCAGCGGTATCTCTTGCAGGGCATCGACGATCTTTTTTTTGCGGCGCAGGATGTTCAGAGAAAAAGATACCATACCGTTCTTGTCGATTATCCGCCGCAGGAATTCACTGTCCTGGGAAAAACAATGGAACACTACCTTATCATAAGTCTTCATAAACCGGTCCAGCACCTCGAAGATCAAAAAAGAATTTAGACGGTTATGGATCGCCAGGGGCAGTTGGTTCTGCCCGGCCAGATCGATGAACTTTTCCAGTATCTTCACCTGATCTTCCATGGCAAACGATGCCGTGCAGTCAAGGCCTACTTCACCGATACCGATCACCTTACTGTTATTGCGGATATATCCGGCATATTTTTCCGCTGTTTTTTCCTGATATTGATCAATACTGAAAGGATGAAAGCCCAGACAGGAATAAACACAGGGCATCGAGCCGGCCAGAGCCAGGGATCTTTCCGAAGAATGAGGGTCGATACTTACATCGACAAAAATTTTATCTTCCGGACTGATGGCGCGAAGCTCATCGATCCGGTCGTCAGCCAGAGAATTGATGTGACAATGAGTATCAATCAACATCTATCCGGGGAAATAAAGGGGCCTCTTTGCTGATCCTGTATTCAGCCGAAGTCCATCGGGCATCTTCGATCTTTAATCCGGTCTTTTCCCGCGGGCTGCCGATCTGCCGAAAAATCGAAAAAGCGGTATCGGGCATGACCGGGGAGATCAAAACCGCTACTATCTTTATGCCTTCGACCAGAGAACGCATGAACCAGGCCAGCTCGTCCTGCTTTTTTTCTTTCCATAATGCCCAGGGTTTGGTGTCTTCTATGAATTTATTCATGACCTTGACGAAATTCCACACCTCTTCCAGAGCCCCGGAAAAATCAAGAGATTCCATCCGGGCCGCGTATTTTTCGGCCAGGCTTTCGGTATAGATTTTGAAAACTTCGGGGATGTCGGTACGGGAAGAGGCCAGCCGGCCGGAAAAATATTTCTCGGCCATATTCAGCACTCTGAACACCAGATTACCCAGATCATTGGCCAGGTCGGAATTGATCCGGCTGATCAGAGCCTGACGGGAAAAACTTCCGTCCATGCCGAAAGAAATCTCCCGCAGAAGAAAATAGCGCAAAGCATCTCTGCCGAATTCGTTTACCAGATCATAGGGATTGATTACATTGCCTTTTGATTTGGACATTTTCTCTTCTTTTACCAGCCACCAGCCGTGAGCACAGACCAGACGCGGCGGATCGATACCCAGAGCATGAAGCATGACCGGCCAGAACACCGCATGCTGACGCAAAATATCTTTGGCCATGAACTGAACATCAGCCGGCCACCACTTTTCGAATCGCTTTTCCCCGCTCCCGTAACCAAGAGCGCTGATATAGTTAAGCAAAGCATCGAACCAGACATAGATTATATAATCGGTGTCGAAAGGAAGTTCTATGCCCCAGCTGACCCTTTTTTTGGGACGGGAAATGCAGAGATCATCAAGACGGTTGTTTTTGAGAAATCCGGTCACTTCGTTGTAACGTATCGCGGGAAAAATGAAACCGGGGTTATCCTTTAAATAATCAGTGAGCCATTGCTCATATCTGGATAAACGGAAAAAATAATTGGCTTCTTCTATTTCTTCCAGAGGACGTTTGCAGTCACAGCAGAGATAGCCCGAATCTTTCACCTGCGATTCGCTGAAAAAAGACTCGCAGTGCACACAATAATATCCTGTATACACCGATTTATAGATATCCCCTTTCTCATAAAGGTTTTGAACCGCTTTTTGTACTACCGAGACATGATCCCGGTCCGTGGTACGAATGAAGAAATCATATGAGATATCCAGGGTTTTCCAGAGATCCCGGAAATTTTCCACGATCGCGTCGACAAACTCGCGGGGCTCTTTAGCGGATGCCTCGGCAGCTTTGCGTATCTTTTCACCGTGCTCGTCAGTACCGGTAAGAAAAAAGACTTCGCGGCCGCACAGCCGGTTAAAGCGGGCATAAGTATCGGCGCAGATAGTACTGTAGGCGTGTCCTATATGGGGAGAACCGTTGACATAATAAAGAGGCGTAGTGATATAAGCTTTATTCATCTTTCTGCGGATAACTGACCTTTTCTATGCATCCGTCTTCCAGATTGACATAGACCTGCCGTTTTAATACGTTTACTGCGATCACTTTGCCCTTGCCTCTGCCGGTCTGGACCACCTGACCTTCCTTGGGAAGTCCTTTGGCAAGTTCTTTGTAATTCTTGTATTCGTAAAACAGACAGCACATCAGACGTCCGCAAATGCCGGATATTTTCGAGGGATTGAGAGGAAGTCGCTGGGTTTTGGCCATTTTGATGCTTACCGGTTCGAAATTCTTCAAAAATCTCACGCAGCACAGCGGCCGTCCGCAGGGGCCGACCCCTCCGAACAAACGGGCTTCGTCACGAACGCCGATCTGGCGCATCTCGATGCGTATCTTGAATATTTTTGCCAGATCTTTGACCAGTTCCCGAAAATCGATCCGGCCTTCGGAAGTAAAATAAAATATTATCTTTTTGCGGTCGAAAGAATATTCGGCCTCGACCAGCTTCATATTAAGCTTATGTTCGCGCACCTTACGGCTGCATATCTGCAATGCGTCTTTTGCCTGTTTCTCGTTGTCCCTGATCTGCTTATTATCCTCGGGGCTCATTACTCTTACTATCTTCTTGAAATTGACTTTCTTGTCTTCCTCGAATATCTCCAATACTTCCCCGTAATCTACTCCCCGGTCTCCTTCCACAATGACCAGAGCCCCGGGCCTTATATCGTCAGTGGCGATATAATTACCGATGTTTCCTGCCTCTCTTAAACGTACTATCGCTATTCTCATCTTTGTTCACCGCCTTTATCTTCGCCCTGACTGACCGGTCCGGCAGCTTATTGTCTGCCTTCTCCGGGATGCCTGATCGTCTTTATACCGGATCAACAAGAGGTAAGAGCTGCCTGCATGATATTTCCGGCCAGATTAAGATTTATGGTATCCAGTTCATTGTATAATTCCAAAGCCTGCTCAAGCTGGCCGATAAGCACTTCAGGGGTGTCCTCTGAAGGTAAAATTATCTCATAACTGCCGGGCTCAAGCAACTTCTTTCTCTCTCCCGTGATCCGGTAAATAATCCTATCTCTCAGAAAGACAATCAGATCGGAAAAAAGGCCCTCGGCTGCCACCCGTTCTTTAAGCTTCAGCCTGCTCTGGGAAATAAATTTTTCCATCAGAGAACGGTCGGAAAAACAGTACTCATCCGGCGCCGGGCAGTAAAGTTTACGGCAGCGGGAGATTATCGTCGGCAGAATACTGTCCAGACGGCTGGTCAGAAGAATGATCAGGGAATGCGCCGGCGGCTCTTCCAGGGTCTTTAAAAAAGCATTGGCTGCTTCTTCGCCCATGGTATGGGCATTATTGATGATCAGCACCTTACGTTCCGTATTTACTGTCTTTAAGCTCAGGAAACGCTGGGCCTGACGGATATGCTCTATCTTTATGGATAGCGGCTCATCGACGATCATAATATCGGCCGAGACATCCCTCTTTAGATCCCGGCAGGCAGGACAGTTACCGCAAAATGTATCGCTTTCCCGGCAATTGACCACTCTGGCCACGGTCCGGCTTATCTCCAGCAGATCTTTGCCGGTAAAAAGATAGGAAAAAGAAATACAGTCTTTCTTTTTCAGAAAAGAAAAATAATCTATTATCTTTTGATGAGCTTCCATTTCTTCAGATATTTATCTACGCTGAGCGAAACATGTTTGTATATCTCGTCCAGGTTCGAATCAGCCGGAATGACCTTTATCCGGTCTTTATTTTTACAAGCCAGGGCGGCAAATCCTTTTTTCAGCTTATTATGGAAAACAAAAGGACGGCTTTCGATGCGGTCCTTATTTTTGATGCGGTTCAAAGACCTTTTCACGTCGCTTTCCAGAAGCAGGGTCAGATCGGGAACGACTCCCCGGTTGAACAGCAAAGCCCCCTCTTCGGCCAGTTTGCCCAGGCCCAGACCGTATCCCTGATAGGCGATAGTCGAATCGTAAAACCGGTCGCAGATAACCACATCATATTTTTTGAAAGCGGCCAGCAGTTTTTCCTCGATAAGCTGGCTGCGGGCAGCCAGGTACAACAACAATTCGGTCTGGGCCGATACTTTGCTTTTATTGGCCAGAAGAATATCCCGGATCATTTCGCCGGTTTTGGTAGAACCGGGGTCACGGAACACTTTTACCAAAAGTTTCTGCTTTTTCAGATACTTTTCCAGAAACACGATGACACTGCTTTTGCCGCTTCCTTCCAGTCCCTCGACCGTGACGAAAAATCCTTTTTTCTTTTTCATTTAACTCTCCAGACAGTGGTGCCGTCGCGTTTATCTTCAAGGATAATTCCCTGTTTTTCCAGGTCGGCGCGGATGCCGTCTGCCGCCTTATAATCCTTCTGCTGTTTTAATTTCTTTCTGGCCTCGACCATTGCCTCTATCTCCCCGGCAGGAAGCGGCAGTTCTTTCCGGTATTCAAGGCTCAGCAAAAACAACCCGGCAAATTCTTCCAGCAGTTTTCGGGCCTCATCCAGAAAGGCTTCATCGCCCGGCTTTTTACTGTCCATAATACGGTTGCATTCATTGACCAGATCGAATATTACCGAAAGGGCCCGGGCCGTGTTAAAATCATCGTCCATGTATTCGATGAACCTGTTCTTGTACTCATCGACTCTTCTTTGGGCTGCCGCCATATTTTTTTCATAAGCAGTCTCATTGCTTTCATTCCATTTCTCTTTTAACTTTTCGATAGTAATCTTAAGATTATTATACAGGATCGCTATCTTATCCAAGGCTTTCTTCGCCTCATCCATTCTTTCCCAGGAAAAATCCACGGTGCTGGCATAATGGGCCTGGAGATAGAACAGTTTCAGGATATCGGCCGGATATTTTCTGACGATATCCTTGATAGTCACGAAATTGCCCAGAGACTTGGCCATTTTCTGGTTATTAATGGAAAGCAGTCCGTGATGGATCCAGTAACAGGCAAAAGGTTTTCCGGTCAGAGCTTCGGACTGGGCCAGTTCGTTCTCATGATGGGGGAAGACCAGATCCCGGCCGCCGCCGTGAATATCCAGAGTATCGACGCCGAGATATTTCTGGCTCATGACCGAACACTCGATATGCCAGCCCGGCCGCCCTTTTCCCCAGGGACTGGGCCAGCAGGGCTCGTCTTCTTTTGTTTTTTTCCAGAGAGCGAAATCGAGCGGATCTTTTTTATCGGGATCAGAATCGATGCGCACCGATTCAAGCAGGTCATCGATCTTCTTTCCCGACAATTTACCGTAATCTTTGAATTTGCGCACCGAAAAATAGACACTGCCGCCGGCTTCATAAGCATAACCTTTATCGATAAGTTTTTTGATATACTCTTTCATTTCCTCTATGTTCTTTGTAGCCTGAGGCTCGCTGTCCGCTAAAGGCAGGTTCAGCAATTGCAGGTCTTCCCGGTAACTTTCGATATAAGTCTTTCTGACCTTTTCAAAAGCCTCTTCCAGGGAAATACCCTGTTCATCAGCCCAGGCCCGGGCTTTGTTGATGATCTTGTCGTCGACATCGGTGATATTGCGCACAAAAGAGACGTTATAGCCCCGGAACTCAAGATATTTCTTTATCACCTGGAACAGATAAAGAGACCGGGCATGGCCGATATGGCAGTGATCATAGACAGTCACGCCGCAGGCGTACATCTTCACCTGAGACGGCTTCAGGGGTTTGAATTCCTCTTTTTTCCCGGTCAGGGTATTCTGTATCCTTATCATATCCCTTCCTTTTTTCGTATAGTCGACAAGTCAGAGGGTGACATGGCGACAGGAAATAAATTTCTAATTACTAAAAGCAACAAGTATTCAGAACATTTTTTGCCTGCATTGCAGGCAACCCTAAACGCTAATCGCTAAACGCTATCCCCTCTTTTTTAAAAGCACTGTGGCCATACAGGCGATAGCCTCACTGCCGCCCAGTATGTTCAGCCCTTCTTTCGATTTTATCTTTATATTGACCTCATTCGCAGAAAAAATATTTTGCAGAGAACCGGTCATCGCCTCTTTCTGCCCGGAAAGACGCGGCTTTTCGGCTATGATCGTGATATCCATATTGACCATAACGTATTTATCCTTTACTTTTTCCTGAACAGCCTTAACGATTTGCAGGCTCGATATTCCGGCGCTGGCCTTGTCCTCAGGCGGGAACATGTCCCCTATATCTCCCAGGCCGGCAGCGCCGCATAGCGCGTCGCAGACAGCATGAAGCACCACATCTCCGTCAGATACCGCTTCCAGAGAATAAGGGCTGTCGATCACTATGCCGCCCAAAATCAGATCTCCTTCTTTTTTCTCTGCGAATCTGTGTACGTCGAAACCGGTTCCTATTCTGTAGTCGTCCATAATCAAATACAGGTTATAGCGGATAGCGGATAGGGTTTAGGGTTAAGCCCCGCTAAAAAAAAATTCCAGATACATATTACGCTTTATATTGTTATTAACCATCTCTCTCAAAATTTATCCATATTAATCCTTTTCTGCGACGCAGTCGCAACCCTGCCTCGCCGGCAAGACGGGCCTGACCCCCGGCCCCTAAACGCTACCCCCTGCTTCTGCAAAGCAGAAGCTCAGCCATTTTAAGATCGTCAGGATAAGTGATCTTGATATTAAGGGGATCGCCTTCGATAAGTTTTGTTTTTACTCCTGCCAATTCCATAAGCTGGGTCTCATCATAGACTGTATTCCGGCGGAATTCAGCGTAAGCTTGCAACAGCTTTTTGCGGTCAAAGGCCTGGGGAGTCTGGATAGACCAGACATGCTCACGCCGCATTGTTTCCCGGATAAAACCGCGCTTCTCTTTTTTCAATGCTTCTTTTACCGGCAGACCGCAGGTCACCGAATCATAACCGGAAAGAGCTTTTATCAGTTTTTTTACTGTCTTCTCGTTCAAAAGCGGCCGGGCCCCGTCATGGACTATCACTTTGTCAATACTTTCCGGTAAAGCTCTGACGCCGTTATACACGGAATCCTGGCGGCGGCTGCCGCCCTGGCTCAGGCTCAGCGGTTTTCCGCATTTACAGCGCCGGATCAGAGGATGATAGGCTTTGTCGGCGACCACGACAATGTGGTTTATAGAGCGTATCCGGGAAAAAAGATCAAGGCTCCAGCGGTAAAGCGGCTGTCCGGCCACTTTTACAAATGCCTTGGCTTTTCCCTGTTTAAGCCGCACCCCCCTGCCGGCACAGACCAGTACCACACCGATGCTCATAAGACACTTTCCTATCCGGTAAGTTTGGTAAAAATGATCCTGCCGCTGGGAGACTGCAGTACCGAAGTCACTTCCACGTCGACCTTTTTCCCGATCAGCCAGCGGGCGTTCTCCACGATGACCATTGTCCCGTCATCCAGGTATCCCACTGCCTGGTTGGCTTCTTTTCCTTCCTTGATGAGTTTAAGGGCCATCTGTTCACCGGGAAGAAGGATCGGTTTCAAAGCATTGGAAAGATCGTTCACATTAAGGACTCTGACACCTTCAAGCTGAGCAATACGGTTAAGATTATAATCGGTAGTCAGTATCTTGCCGTCCATCAGTTTGGCCAGGCTGACCACCTTGGCATCCACTTCGGTTATCCCTTCGAAATCCTGTTCGCTGATCTCTACTTCGACATTGGGTTCTTTTTTAAGGGTATGCAATATCTCGATGCCCCGTTTACCCCTCTGCCTTTTCAGGTGATCAGTGGAATCGGCCAGGGTCTGGAGTTCTTTAAGCACAAAACGGGGTACAACAAATCTGGCATCGAGAAATCCGCACTTGACGATATCGATGATCCGTCCATCGATAATACTCGAGGTGTCGACCACGACATTGTCCTCTCTCATCTCCTGTCTCTTAAACCGCACATAAGGAATGACCAGATGGAATTCTTCCCGGCCTTTAAGCCCCAGGGTAAGTCCGACATAGACAAATACCAGGGTGATAAAAACCCGCAGGCCATAGCCCACTTCTTCCGGCATCTGGAACAGGTTCAGAAAATCGCTGAACAAACGGGCCATGATCATACCCAGCACGATACCGAAAACCGCGGCCGAGAGCCCTTTAAGGGAAATACGGCGGGCCAGCGTTTCGAAAAAGACCATCAGCACGCCGATCACCAGACCGACAAAGACAAAAGTCATATTCTGCGGTCCCCCCAGAAGATATCCCACGCCGGCACAGATGAGTACGAAAAAGATACGGATCAAGGTAAGACTCATCATACGAAAACCTCCTTTTGATAAGATCGAAAAATAATTAAATTATATCCGAAGGGAGCCTGATTATGAAATATTGCTCCCTCTCTCTACTCGCTACTTTTTCTCCCCTATATTCTACCATGTCCTGGTCACGGCTTCTTTCAAAAAATCAACCGGTTCGACTTCAAGGCCCTTGAAGCCATGGCCGACCTCTTTGAGATTGGCCCGGGGAAGAAAAACCTTTTTAAAACCGGCCCGTTTTATCTCCTTTAACCGGGCATGAATTGCGCTTATCGGCCGCACCTCACCGGCCAGACCGACCTCGCCCAGAAATACCGAACCAGCAGGGATAGTCGTATCCCGGAAACTGGAAACTATGGCCATACAGGCCCCCAGATCGGCGCTGGGATCGTTTATCCTGAACCCTCCGCTGACGCTTAAAAAAACATCCTCTCCGGCCAGAGAAAGCTTTAGGTTTGTTTCGATTATCGCTACCAGAAGCGAAAAACGGTTAAAATCAAATCCCAGGGACCGGCGGCGTACTACTCCGAAATAAGAACTGCTGGTCAGAGACTGCAATTCCACGATGATCGGCCTGATCCCCTCTACCACACAGACCACGCTGCTGCCGGCCACAGGCTGGGTTTTGTGAGGGAAAAACAGATCAGAAAGACTTTTCAATTCCCGCAATCCCTGAGAAGTCATCTCGAAAGCTCCCAGTTCGCCGGCCGGCCCGAAACGGTTCTTGATCGACCGTATGATTCTGAAACTGGATATCACTTCGCTCTCGAAATAAAGCACACAATCCACTATATGTTCGAGAAGTTTAGGACCGGCAATAGCTCCTTCTTTGGTCACATGACCGACGATGAACACGACCGTACCGGTGGATTTAGCTATCTGAGTAAGAAAATCGGCACACCCCTTTATCTGAGAGACACTGCCTTTCTGCGATTCCAGCTCAGGATGAGAAACCACCTGGATAGAATCGATGATCAGATAATCGAAATGTTCAGCCTGCAAATGGCTGTATACCTCGGCCAGATTGTCTTCATTAAGAAGAAAAAATCCGCTTTCCGGAATGTTCAGACGCTGGGCCCGCAAAGCCACCTGTTCTATCGATTCTTCGGCGCTGACATAAAGCACTTTACCCTGCCGGGACAAAAAGGCGCTTACCTCAAGCAGCAATGTCGATTTTCCCACACCCGGCTCGCCGCCGAGAAGCACTACTTCGCCTTTGACCAGACCGCCTCCCAGAACATTATCCAGTTCACAGATCCCCGTCGAGATCCGGTCGAGTTTACGGCTGCCGACCTCACCCAGAGTGGTAAGAGAAGAACGCGGCGCCGCAGCACGCTTAGCCGGCGACACCCTTTTTTCTTCGGCAAAAGATTCCCAGCTTTCGCATACCGGGCATTTACCCAGCCACTTTATCGATTGATATCCGCATTGCGAACAGACGAACATAAGCCAATACCGGTTAAAATTTTAAAATACACCCAACCCGGGAAAAGCTAATTACATCTGCGCTTTTTGGGTTTATAGAGGAGTTTCCAGGGATTTTGTTTTATATCTTCAATGAATTCTTCGGTTTTCTGATAAAGAGAATCATCGTAGATAAACCTCCCTAAATTACCCTCCTGGGATTTTATTTCCTGAAGAATGGCGTGCAGGTCTCCGGTGACTCCTTTTATGTTCAAGACGATCTCTTTGATCGATTCCTTGAACTCGTCTTCATTGACAAAAGCGTCAAGTTCCTGCATCGTCTTGTGAAAAGAAGCCATGACATTGAACAAAGGCACCGGCGAGATCCCTTCCACCACTTCATTTTCTTTTATATAGCCGTCGACCTCCTCCGGCGGTATTATTTCCAGATATTTTTCGCCGAAAAGACTCAGCGAATTTATCAAAAACCTCGAATTAGACGGTATCTGAACACTGCGCTGTATCTTGGCATACACATAAACCGTGGGCGAAGCAGCGGTCTTTATCACCTCCACTCTTTTTACTTCTCCCACATTGACCCCGCAAAAACGCACCGGGGATGAAGATTTCAATCCTTCGGCAAAATTAAAATCGACTTTTATGATATAGCTTCCTTCCATAAAAGAAATTTCCCTTATCGATAAAGCCGCCACGAAGACAAGAGCTGCCGCTCCTAAAATAAAAACACCTATTTTTATCTCCAGAAGAAGTTTTCTTACATCCAGCATTTTCCTTTTCATCCTATACCTCCGTCTCCTTTATAGGTCCTTCTGAACTGCCTTTCATGAACTGTATTACTCGTTCGTCCTTGATATGCTCCAGCTCTTCCTTTTTTCCTTCGAAGATGATCTTACCCTGAAGGAGAAAGGCGCAGCGCTGGGCGATCTTCAACCCGACCGGAAGGTCGTGGGTGACCACCAGAGTGGTTATCGAAAGTCTCTGATGAAGATCTTTGATCAACGACACGATCTTATCCACCGATATCGGATCGACACCGGTGGTCGGTTCGTCATAGATGATTATTTTAGGACGGTAGATGATGGCCCGGGCGATAGCCACCCGCTTCCTCATCCCGCCGCTCAATTCGTAAGGATATTTATCGTTTATATCGGAAAGCCCTACCAGTTTAAGGGTTTCCGTCACTTCTTTTTTTATCTTTTCCTCGCTCAGATCGGAATGATGATAGAGAGCAAAACCTACGTTTTCCTTTACCGTAAGCGAATCGAACAAAGCGCTGTTCTGAAAAACCACCCCGAATTTAAGCCGTATCCTGTCCATACGTTCCTGGGGTATCTTGCTGAGATCGGTGTTGTCGACAAATACTTTCCCTTTATCGGGAGAAAGCAGGCCCAGCATATGTTTCAAGAGCACGGTCTTGCCCGCGCCGCTGCGGCCCAGGATCAAAAAAGCTTCGCCGGACTCGATGTCCAGACTTATGTCATCGAGTACTTTTTTGCCGTTAAAAGCTTTGCTGATATGCGATAATTTTAATATACTCATACGAAAACGAAATAAAAAAGGGCCGTAAGTATACAATCACAGATAATGATCAGGATAAAAGAACGCACCACTGCCTTGGTCACCACCGTGGCCACATCCGATGAAGACTGGGGCTGGAACCCTTCATAACAGGAAACAAAAGCGATGATACCGCCGAAACAAAAACTTTTGATCAATCCGCTGAGAATATCCTTGTACTTGAGAGCCTCGAAGGTCAATCGGAAATAAAAATTAAAGGGAATGCCGAACTTCATGGAACCTACTATATAACCGCCGACGATCCCCATGCCGTCGGCATAGATCACCAGAAGCGGCAAAGTGAACAAAAGGCTGATCAGCTTAGGCACTACCAGGTAATTAATCGGGCTTACGGCAAAAGCTTCCAGAGCATCTACCTGTTCGCTTATTTTCATCGAACCGATCCCGGCAGTTATCGAAGCTCCGCTGCGGGCAGCGACGATCAGCGAACTCAGCACCGGGCCCAGTTCACGCGTCAGGGACAAAGCCACCAGCGATGCTATATATATTTCCGATGACAGCTGTTTAAGCTGATAAGCCGTCTGGAAGGCGATGATGATCCCCACAAAAAAGGAGATCAGGGCGACAAGCGAAAGGCTGCTTACCCCGATAAAAACCATCTCTTTCAGCAGCGCAGTAAAATCCCTTTTATGGGTAAAAAGGAAATAAAAGGTGTCCTTGATAAAGATCGCCAGATTACCGAGGTATTTAAAAAAAACTTCGAGATTCTTTATTATCCGCATGACTAAAATTCGTGCCTTTTTTCGAATCCCACTATCGAACGATCCTCTTCCATTCGCAATTTCAAAAATTTATCCTCAGCCAGCTGATAACGGAACTCCGCGCCGAGATTTTCCGTTTCATCACCGTTTTTAAGCGAACTGCCGAAAGCTACGCCCATATGACTGTCGATATCCTTGGCAAAACCGGCTCCGCTGTCGCCGGAAAAGACTTTCCATTCGCCCAGGTTGACTTCCTGCGAGCTCAAAGTCGAGGAAGAAAATAAAGTCTGGAAATCGTTAAGATTTATAAATCCTTCCATACTGTAGCGCGAACCGTCATAAAGAATTATCTCGGCATCGCTCAAACGCAGATAAGGCGGATATCCGGAACAGGAAAATGTTGCCCGGCTGAAATTCTGCCCGCCATAAGTACCGTCTTTCACGTAAAGTGTCCCCTTGATCCACGGCTTATTGATATCCCCTTCCACCGACAATTTACCCCGCATTTCACCTTTAACCTGTTTTAGAAAAAGAGGAAAATTGACATTTATGTTCAAAGAAAGAAAATTGCGGGAAAAATCTATTTTCCCCGTGGCCAGAAAGATATCGCCTTTTATATAGGTGATTATATACTCGTTGTTCTTTTTGGTCACCTTGGCCTCGACGCTATTCAGCGGTAAGTCGCCCAATCGCACGTTCTCGGCAGTTAAGGCATAAACCAGATATTCGTTCTGTTCCGATATGTTTATATGGACATTCCCTTTTATATCGATATTACCCAGAGAAAAATCCGACAAAAACACAAAAAAATCATCGGAATTAACGGAAGGGGCGGCACACAGGCTGCCGAAGGGCAGATGACAGCATGCAATGATGATCAGAAAGTGTAAGAGTGTCCGGTATTTTTTCATTCAAAGACGAGGTGATCTCCTTCTTTACGGGCTACGACCTTGAGCAATTCCTGTCCCTTTTCCTGTTTCCCGAAACGTCCCGTAATGATATCTTCGGCCAGAGGATCTTCCAGAAAACGCTGAATGATCCTTTTTAACGGCCGGGCACCGAATACCGGGTCGAATCCTTTTTCGATAAATAGATCTTTGGCTTCCTGAGTCATCTCGACAAAGAATCCCTGATCTTTAAGCCGGTCATTGACATGCTCCAGCTCGATATTGACTATATTGCTCAACGATTCTTTGTCCAGCGGTTTAAACACGATGATCTCATCGAGCCGGTTCAAAAATTCCGGTTTGAAGGTCTTTTTTACTTCCTCCAAAAGCAATTGTTTCATATCTTCGTAACTTATTTCTTCGGTGATCGTTTTGAACCCCAGAGAGCCGCGTTTCCGGATTATATCGGCCCCGACATTGGAAGTCATGATCATAATAGTATTCCGGAAATCGACTTTGCGGCCGAAACTGTCGGTAAGCCGCCCTTCTTCCAGGATCTGCAGCAACAGGTTAAACACATCGGGATGAGCTTTTTCGATCTCATCGAGCAAAACCACCGAATAAGGCCGGCGGCGCACTCTTTCGGTAAGCTGACCGCCCTCTTCATATCCCACGTAACCGGGAGGCGCGCCTACCAGACGGGATACGTTGAATTTTTCCATATATTCGCTCATATCGATCTGGATCAAAGCTTCTTCATTGCCGAACATGAATTCAGCCAGAGCCTGAGCCAGAAGGGTCTTTCCCACGCCGGTAGGCCCGAGAAAGATAAACGAGCCGATAGGACGCCGCGGTTCTTTGATCCCGGCCCTGGCCCGGCGCACGGCCCGGGCAATAGAAGCCAGCGACTGGTCCTGACCGATAACGGTCTTGCCTAATTCTGATTCCATCTTCATCAGCTTTTCCGATTCTTTCTGTTCCAGACGGTAAATAGGAATACCGGTGATCTGGGCTACCAGTTTGGCCATATCTTCTTCATTTACCGTGGGAATGATCTGATCGCGCTTCTTGTTCCAGTCCCGGCGCAGACTTTCCAGTTTCAAACGCAGACTTTTCTCTTCGTCCCTTAAACGCGCCGCAGCTTCGAAATCCTGCTGTTTGATCAGCGCTTCTTTTTCGGTAATTATCTCGGCAAGACGTTTTTCCAGCTCCTGTATCTCGTCAGGAACGGTCAACACTGCCAGACGGGCCCGGGCTCCTGATTCATCGATAAGGTCTATGGCCTTATCCGGCAGAAAACGGTCGGAAAGATACCGGTCGGAAAGTTTTGACGCGCCCCACAAAGCTTCGTCCGTAAACTGGACCCGATGATGAGCTTCGTATTTGTCCCGCAGACCTTTTAATATCTGAAAAGTCTCATCGACGGTATTAGGCTCCACATAAATGGGCTGGAATCTTCGTTCCAGAGCAGCGTCCTTTTCGATATATTTCCGGTACTCGTCAAGCGTGGTAGCGCCGATACACTGTATCTCTCCCCGCGACAGGGCCGGCTTCAGTATATTGGAGGCATCGATCGCTCCTTCGGCGGCCCCGGCACCGACCAGGGTATGCAGTTCATCGATAAAAATAATAGTATCTTTAGAACGTTTTATCTCTTCCATAACCGCTTTTATTCTTTCTTCGAACTGTCCCCGGTATTTAGTCCCGGCTATCATCAAAGCCAGGTCCAATCCGATGATCCGTTTGCCGCGCAAAACCTCAGGCACGTTTCCGCTGACAATGCTCTGAGCCAGTCCTTCCACGATAGCGGTCTTACCAACTCCGGCTTCGCCTAACAGTACCGGGTTGTTCTTGGTACGGCGCGACAAAACCTGGATGACCCGTTCGATCTCGGTACTGCGCCCGATAACCGGGTCGAGTTTTCCGTCCCGGGCATATTTGGTCAGGTCGCGTCCGAATGAATCGAGAGCCGGAGTCTTGGATGTGGCATGGGAAGCTCCGCCGCTTGCGGCAGACGAGTGAGTTCCGCCGAGAAGGGAAGATATTTCGTCTTTGACCCTGCCCAGATCGATACCCATACCATACAACACCTGATTGGCCAGGCCTTCGCCTTCCCTGATCAACCCCAGCAGAATATGTTCGGTGCCGATATAATTGTGGCCCAGAGAACGGGCTTCTTCGGCTGCCAGTTCCAGGGCTTTTTTGGCCCGCGGCGTAAAAGGTATATCGCCGACCACGCTGGTCGCGCTTCCCGGGCTGATCAGCTTCTCGATCTCCATACGTAAACGGTCCAGGTCCGCGCCCAGATTCTGCAATACGGCGCAGGCAACTCCTTCCCCTTCCCGTACCAGGCCCAGCAGAATATGCTCGGTCCCGATATAATCATGGTTAAAACGGCGTGCTTCTTCTTTAGCCAGCACCAGGACTTTTCTCGCCCGTTCAGTAAAACGATTAAACATGCTTATCCTCCTAAATCCTTTCTCAACAATGAAGCCCTTAGATAGTCCCGCGTTTCTTCCTTCAATGTCTTATGTTCCATATACTGCAGATGCGCGGGCTGTATTATAATAAATAGATTATTTAATATATCCCGGTTAATCCCCTTAATTATACCTAAATCTATCCCCAAATACAACATCGAAAGATGAGAGAGCGCCTCCCTGGTGGTTATTATCCGGGCATTCTTCAATATACCCAGAGAACGCCAGACATTATCTTCGACAGTGAATTTATATCGTTTGACCATCGTTTCCCTGGCCTGCTCTTCCTGATCTTTGACCTGATTGATCACTCCCGAAAGATTTTCTATCAGATCCTCTTCGGAAAGCCCCAGAGTGACCTGATTGGATACCTGAAAAAAATTACCCAGGGCCTGGGTCCCTTCGCCGAACAAACCGCGGGCAGTAAAAGAAAGTTTGGCCAGCAGTTCCAGGACCTTATTAATACGTTTGGTCAAAACCAGGGCCGGAAGATGAAGCATGCAGGAAGCCCTTAAAGCAGTGCCGACATTGGTGGGACAGGAGGTCAGATAACCCAGATCGGGTAAAAAAGCGAAAGTAAGTCTTTTCGACAATTCATCATCCAGAGCAGTTACGATTGCCCAGCTTTTCAACAGGGAAAAACCGGAACTGAGATACTGCAGGCGGATATGGTCCTCTTCATTGATCATCATCGAGATCTTTTCGTCGGCTGAGACAATAAGTCCTTTGCCCTGCGGCTCAAAAGTGTGCTCCTGACTGATAAGGTGCCTTTCCCATAACAGCTTCCTCTCCTGATCGCTAAGTTCCTCCAGGGAGACATAAAAGGCATCGTCAAAACCGGCAACTGTCCGGCAGGCATCTTCCACTGATTTCAGGATCTCATATTTCTGTTCCAGAGCAGCTTTTTCCGGAAAGGGATAGGCCGAGAGGTTCCGGGCCAGCCTGATCCGGGAAGAAACAACGATAGACGAATCAGGGCCGCCGGAATCGAGCCAGCTTTTTCCTTTTTTCATGAAAAACTCGAAGATCTCACTCATCGTCTTTTTTTTCTCTTTCCAGCTTCCGGAGACAATCCCTGATCCGGGCTGCTTCTTCGTATTCTTCCAGTTTAATCGCCCGGCCCAGGCGTTCTCTCATCTCTTTTATCCTGGCCTGAACACTTTTGCTTTCGGCCAGAGAAAAAGGTGTTTTACCGACATGGGCAGCCGACCCCTGGATCTTTCTCAACAAAGATATCAGCTGATCCCGGAAAGCCTCGTAACACCGGGCACAACCGAACCTGCCTCTTTTCTTGAAATCTTCGAAAGAAAGATTACAGAAAGGACAATAAAGCGGTTTTGCCGGGGCCTCCCGCGGGGTCTGGATAAGGCCGCTGAAAAAATCAGACAGACTGAGCTGATGTTTCAGCTCTTCGGTCTTGACGCTGGCACAGTCCTGACAGAGATGCAGTTCGATCACCTTACTGTTAATGATCTCGGTCAGGTGTACCGTGGCAATATTTTTGTGACAGATATCGCACAACATGATTTTCCCCGGTTCTAAACTAAACCGCGCAAAAAACTTCTCCGGTTTTTATCGGCGACGTGTTGATCGGGAGAGACTTATTTACCCAGGGTATATTTTACTCCGGCCTTCCTGGTAAGAGCGGTAAATTCCTGTCTGATGCGTTTCGTCACTTTACCCGGCTTACCGTCGCCGATCTTCCTTCCGTCAAGATCGACCACCGGTATAATCTCAGCTGCCGTACCGGTCAAAAAACATTCATCGGCAATATAGAGTTCGTGGCGCGTCACTACGTGTTCACAGGTCTCGATCTTCAGTTTCCTGGCGATATCAAGCACCGCGTCCCTGGTAATACCCCGTAAAGTGCCCATGCATTGCGGCGTGGTATACAATTTGTTCTTTTTGACCACGAAAATATTATCTCCCGTACATTCCGATACATATCCCAGATGATTAAGCATCAAGGCCTCCTGATAACCGGCATTGACCGCCTCGATCTTGGCCAGGATATTATTGAGATAATTCAACGATTTGATCTGAGGGTTCACTGCTTCCGGCAGATTCCGGGTAGTAGGTACGGTCATCAATTTCATCCCCTTCAGGTACAGATCGCGGGGATAAAGAGCGATCTTATCGGCAATGATCACTATCGTTTCGTTGCCTTTGCATTTACGCGGGTCCAGTCCCAGGTCGCCTTCGCCGCGGGATATAATCACCCGGATATAGGCATCTTTCAATTTGTTGGCCTTAAGGGTCTGGACAATAGCTGCCACCATCTGTTTTTTCGTCATCCTGATCTGAAGCATGATCGAATGAGCCGATTCATAAAGACGGTCGATATGCTCGTTCAGCTTGAATACCAGACAATTATAAGAACGTATGCCCTCGAAAACACCGTCGCCGTATAAATAACCGTGATCGAACACCGATACTTTCGCGTCCTTTTTATCGACCAATTTACCGTTAAGATATATCTTCATACTGCCTCCTTATTATACATTCAATTCGCCGTCACTCAGGCCCACGATCCTCTGCGCTTTCCGGGCTATCTCCGGATTATGAGTGACGATGACCACAGTCTTACCTTTTTCCTTATGCAGCAAAGACAACAGCTCGAGGACTTTTTCCGCCGATGCAGTATCCAGATTGCCTGTCGGTTCATCGCAAAACAGTATTTCCGGATCGTTGATAATGGCCCTGGCCAGAACCGCTTTTTGCTTCTGACCGCCGCTCAATTCACTGGGAAAACTGTTTTTTTTATCCCCGATATCCAGATATTCTAACACCTCACCGGCTTTCTTTAAAGCAGTTTTTCGCTTTCCCGGGCAAAGCAGAAAAGGCAGGATCACGTTCTCCCGGACAGTCAGCTCTTCGATAAGATAATAGAACTGAAAGACAAATCCCACTGTTTTATTTCTCCAACCGGCTATCCGGCTGTCCCGCATCCGGTAAATATCTTCACCCCGGTAAAGTACCGAACCGCGGCTCGGCGGCTCCAGGCCCCCGGCAATATGCATCAAGGTCGATTTGCCGGCTCCCGAAGGACCGATCAGCGCCGTATATTCGCCCGGCTGGAAAGAAACACTGACCTGTTTAAGGGCCGTCAAAGAGACATTGCCGCTGCGGTAGATCTTGGTCACGTTCTTCAATTCCAGCAGTTTATTCATAACGCAATGCCTCGCATACTGACAGGCGCGACGCCCGCAAAGCAGGTATTATGCTGGCCACCAGCGAAAGCAGCAGGCTTATCAGCGAGATCGCCCCCAGATCGCGGTAACTTACGTATACCGGTAAATAATCGATATAATAGATCTCTCTGGGGATCTCGATAAAATGATAGTGCTCCAGCAGATAACAGACTCCGCTGCCGGCGGCCAGTCCGATAACGATGCCCACAACGCTTAAGAGAAAACCCTGCAAAGTGAATATCGCCGTTATCGTGCGTGCCGTACAACCTACGGCCTTAAGTATCCCCGTTTCTTTTGTCTTTTCCACTACCTTTACCATCAATATCGAAAATACGCTGAAAGTGGCCACCAGGATGATCAGGCTCAGAATAAAGAACATGGTGATCTTTTCCAGTTTAAGAGCGCTGAACAATACCCGGTTCATGTCGATCCAGGTACTGACGATCAGCGAAGGATAAGCTTTTTCGATCTGTTCTTTGACTTTTCCCGCTTCAAAAGGATGATCTATCCGTACTCCCAGAAAAAGCCCGTAATGCTCGCTCAAAGAAATGGTGTCTTCAAGGCTTCCGATAAGATAAGAACTGTCCAGATCATAGAGACCGATCCGGAAAATGCCCCGTAAAAGCACTTCCTGAAGCTTCGGTTTCTTATGCAACGGATAAAAAGAAATTTTGTCTTTCAGATAGAATCTCTGCTGCAGGGCCTCGCCGGCAAAAAACCCCTGGTCGCCGGTCTCTTTGCGGACAAAAGAATAAAACAGTTCTTTTTCCTGTTTATCGTTCAGATCGATACCGCGCACGGCAACCGGTATTATGTAATCATCGCACTGGCAGAAAACCTGGGTCTGGGCGTAAAGAGTCGCGCTTTTCACGTCAGCCATATCTTTTATCCCGTCTTTTATATCATATAACAGGGCCGGGGTATAACTTTCCACGACCAGATGATGATTGAAACTGAGAAGCTTGCCGGCCAGATCGCGGTCAAAACCGTTCATCACCGACATGACTATGACCAGAGTAGCCACACCCAGTATAATACCGATACAGGAAAGCACGCTGACAAAAGGGATATGATGGGCTTTCCCTCTAAAAAGATAACGCCAGGCAAGAAAAAATTCTACCCGCATTTTATAGTGGTTTAAGAAGCGGAAACAGAATAACGTCACGTATCGAAGGCTGATCGAGCAGGATCATGACCAGCCGGTCTATCCCGATGCCCAGTCCTGCCGCAGGCGGCATACCGTAACGAAGACTGACCAGAAAATCCTCGTCGATCTTTTTCGGCAGTTCTTCTTCTGTCTTTAACTGGGCTTTGAACCTTTTTTCCTGCTCCAGAGGATCGTTCAATTCCGAATAACTGTTGGCCACTTCCAGACCGGCGATAAACAGTTCGAAACGCTCTACGATCTCCGGATTTTCTTTCTGAGATTTGGCAAGAGGCGACATCCATTTGAAAAAATCGACGACGAACACCGGCGTCTTTTTCGGATAACGTTTCTCGATCAATTCCTCGGTAATATTCAATATCTGAGAACGGCTCAGTTCTTTCAGAGAAAGATCGAGCCGGGCAGTCACCTTTTCCAGGACTTTATCCTGATCATCCCCGGGCAGCACCCCGAACTCCTCTTTGAACAGACCGGCAAAAGAAAGGCGGGGCCAGGGCGGGGAAAAATCTATGATCTGTCCCTGATATTCTATCTGCATGGTATCGTACAGAGACTGGACCAGCGAAGAAATAAGGTCTTCGCATATCTTTATCTGATACTCGAAATCCTCATAACAGGCATAAGCCTCAAGCATGGTAAATTCAGGGGAATGCCGGGTAGATATCCCTTCGTTCCTGAAACTGCGGTTGATCTCGAACACTTTATCGAAACCGCCCACCAGCAGTCTTTTTAGAAACAATTCGGGAGCTATACGCAGATAAACGTCGCTATCGATGGCATTATAATGAGTGGCAAACGGGGCTCCGTTCGCCCCGCCGGGAATAAGCTGAAGCATCGGCGTTTCCACTTCGGCATAACCGCGTTCCCGGAAAAAAGCCCTGATATCCCTGAGAATGCCGATCCGTTTCAGAAAAACCTCGCGGCTTTCCTGAGAAGCGATCAGATCTACATAGCGCTGACGGTGCCTGGTCTCGATATCTTTCAGACCATGCCATTTTTCCGGCAGACCGTGCAGACATTTGGATAAAAGCACCAGATTTTCGGCATACAACGTCTTTTCCCCGGTCCTGGTCACGAACAATTTACCCTGCACGCCGATGATATCGCCGATATCCAGTTCTTTGAACAGGCGGTACTTATCCCCCAGCTTATTAAGCTGAGCATATATCTGGATCTTGCCGGTCACATCCGCTATATGAGCAAAAGCGGATTTGCCGTGTTCCCTTTTGGTGACCAGACGGCCGGCCAGACTGATCTCTTTTTCCTCTTCAAAGGCGTCTAAAACCTGCTGAATAGATCCTGATTTGGGAAATTTTGTTTCCTGGAAAGGATCACCGAACTGTTCCCTGATCTTATGCAGTTTTTCCAGATATTCCATGGTTTTCCTTCTCTGATAACAGACTTTTGCGCCGTTTATAATGTACAGGCTATTATATATAACCTGATATACAGTGTCAAATCAATTAAGAACCGGGTCAGGCATTACAGCAGCGGACCCAGTGCTGCTCGCCTATTTTTTTAAGGGGTATGACCTGCCGGCATCTTTCCTGGCGGGCCGGACAGCGCTGCAGAAAAACGCATCCCTGCTCCCTTTTCTCCTCATATACCGGAAATTCTTTCAGACGGTACGATGCTGCCTGCAAAAGAAGCCGGGTATAAGGATGAGCCGGGTTTTCATAGACCCGGTCCATATCTCCCCATTCCACTACCTGTCCCTTATACATCACATAAATAAAATGGGCCAAGTGCCGTACCAGTTTTAAATTATGCGAAATAAACAGATAACCGATGTTTAATTCATCCTGCAGCTTCTGCAAAAGCGAGATTATCCGGGAAGCTGTGGTCACATCGAGGCTGGAAGTCGGCTCATCGAGAATGATCATCTCCGGATCATTGACCAGACTGCGGGCAATACATAGTCTCTGAAGCTGACCGCCCGACACCTGATGAGGATAACGATTTAGAAGTTCGGGATCCAGCTCCACGTTCTTCAAAAGCTCGCCGCATATTTCCCTGGCCTGACCGCGCCGGATCTTTTTAAACACACTTAAGGCTTCATCCAAAATCGTAAAAAGGGAACAGCGCGGATCGACGCTTGAAAAAGGGTCCTGGAATACGATCCGGACTTTGCTGCGCAGAAAAGACTGACTGCGGGCATCGTCTACAGGGCGCCGCCGGTAAGCGATAGTGCCGCTGTCCGGACGGTAAAGCCCCATCACGGTCTTGGCGAAAGTCGTCTTGCCGCAGCCTGATTCGCCCACCAGGGCCGCGGTCCTGGCCTGATAAGCGCTGATCGTTATATCGTCCAGAGCGCGCACTTCTCCTTGGGCATGGAAGAAATACTTGCTCAGTTTTTTTGTTTCCAGCAACACATTTTTATCGTTCATGCCAGCTCCCTGAGTGACCTTAATAATTCCCGCGTATAATCATCGGCCGGATTCTGAAAAAGTTCGTTTTTGGTTTTTATTTCTCTGACCACCCCTTTATAAAGAACGCAGACACGGTCACATAAAACTTCCACCAGATCCAGATTATGAGTGATGAAAACTATAGAAATATCCAATTCGTTCTTTAACTGCCTCAGCAGATTAATGATCTGGCTCTCCACGGTCACATCCAGGCTAGAAGTCGGCTCATCGGCAATAAGGATGCGGGGACCGGTTGCCAGAGCCATGGCCAGGGCAACCCGCTGAAGCTGACCGCCGGAAAGCTGATGCGGATAACTTTTCAGTATTCGCTGAGGGTCAGGCAGCCTTACTTTCCGGAAAAAATCGTTCATCAGATCCGGGATCTTTTTGCGGTCTTTCCCGGCAAGATTCTCCTGCAACACTTCCCGAAACTGATACTCGATGCTCAAAACCGGATTAAAAGACGAAGCCGGGGCCTGAAAGACCATTCCTGCCTGGCGGCCGCGCACCAGACGAAGCCGGGCCGGGTTCAGAGAAAAAATATCCTGTCCCCGGAGCAGGATCTCTCCCCGGACCGCGGCATTCTCAGGAAGCAATCCCAGTATCGAGAGGCCAAGAGTGCTTTTACCGCTGCCTGATTCGCCGACAATACCCATTATCTCCCCCTGCTCTACAGTAAAACTTACTTTCTGCAAAGCCCGGGCAGTACCGTAAGCGGTTTTATACTCGACACTCAGTTCTTTTACTTTTAGAATAGGGTCCATAGGTTACCTGTCCATCTTGAAAAGTAGCGAGTAGCAAGTAGAGAGTAGAGAGAAAGATGTTAGATACTTGATCCTCGCGTCCTTTTATTTTTCTTATATTTTATCCTCGGCGCGCTTCCGCACGCAGTATCCGTTATTACCCACAGGGAAATGTGGGGTAAACTATATACGACTACAGTTTCATTTTTCGTTTGGGGTCCATCACATCCCTTAACGCTTCGCCGATGACATAAAAACACATGGTAGCGACAATAATGAATATACCGGGAAAAAGTATCCAGGGATAAAGCTTGATATTTACTATACCCATGGCTGCCGAAAGAAGATTGCCCCAGCTTGCTTCTGGTTCCTGGATGCCCAGACCGATCAGGCTCAAAGCCGACTCGCTTAAAATATAGCCGGGAATACTGAGCACGATCGCCACTATCGCATAGGAAAAAGTATGCGGTATGATATGCCTGATGATTATCTTCAGATCGGCAATGCCCATGGCCTTAGCCGCATAGACATAATCGCGCTCCCTTAAGGACAAAGCCTGACCCCTGATAACCCGGGCCAGAGAAGCCCAGCCGATAAAAGAAAATACCACCACCATCCAGAGGTATATCTGAGTAGTGCTGAGGTGCGGCGGAAGAGCGGCACGCAAAGCCAGCATCAGATAAAAACCGGGAAGCATCATGATCATTTCTACTATACGCATTAGCAGGGTATCGATCTTTCCTCCGTAATAACCGGAAATACTGCCCAGCAGGATACCCAGGGCAAACGATATCAGCGAACCGATAATACCGATGGACAGGGATATCCTGGCTCCGTAGATGATGCGGGAAAAGATATCCCTTCCTTTCAGATCGGCCCCCAGCAGATATATCCGCCCTTTATTTGTTCCGAACAGATGAAGGTCGCTGCTTACCAGACCGAACAAGCGGTATTTAAAACCCCGCACGAAAAAACGCAGCGGATACACCTTTGTCCGGTCTTCGCTGTAAACGCGCCGGAAATATTTATCCACGGTCATGGTCTGCCCATAGACAAAGGGTTTGAAATACATCTTTTTTTCCCGGTCGAAAAAGTGCACTTTGGTCGGCGCGCTCCACAGCTTGTCTACGGCCTGATCATCGTAATGATACGGCGCGAAAAAAGGCGCGAACACGGCAGCTATATAAAGAGCGCCCAGCCCTATCATCGCCATTAAAGCCAGCCTGTTTTTGATCAATTCCTTAAAAGTACTCATAATTTTGCCTTCGGCAGTTTACAGTCGACAGTCTATGGTCTATTGTCGATGGCGATTATAATTTAAATGGCATGTCTCTTACTATCGGCTATCGACCATTGACAATACTCTAATTCATAATTTATAACTCCGCAAAGCGGTATCGTCCTTCGTCTTAGTCCGCCTCGCCATTGAAAATGGCGGGCAGGACGGACGTCTCACGTCTGACATTTATCTTACTTTCCTCCATATCGTATCCGCGGGTCCCATATTGCCAGCATGATATCGGCCAGAAGATTACCGGCAATAAGCATCAATCCTCCGATCACTGCCGAGCCCATTACCAGGTAAAGATCCTGGGAACGCACTGCCTCAAGCAGTACAGTGCCCAGACCGGGCCAGCCGGTGACTATTTCGATAAATGCCGCGCCGCTCAGCAGCGCCGAAAACTGATATCCGAAAATAGTGATCATGGGATTAAAAGCGTTTTTCAAAGCATGGACATAAAGGATCCGCCGCCGGGAAAGACCGCGGGCCTGGGCCGCCAGTATATAGGGGGAGCCCATGACCTCGAGCAGATTAGCCTTCATTATCCTCTGCAAAGAAGCAATACTGCCCAGAGATAAAGCAAGGGTAGGGATGATCAGATGCCGGGCAATATCGAAAATCCTGGCCAGCGGAGACAGCTCATAATAACCCAGAGACCGCATGCCGCCCAGAGGCAGAAAATGCAGAAAAGTGGCCCCGTACAAAAGAAGAAAAGCAATAAAAAAAGACGGACTGGAAATAGCCAGATAGGAAAAAAAAGACACGATCTTCTCGGCTGCTATTTTATGATGCAGAGCCACGATCACTCCCAGAGGGATCACCAAAAGCCAGGTAAAAACAATGGCCGATAAGGAAAGAAGCAGAGTGTTCAGGGCCCGGGAAGAAATGACCGTGAGCACCGGCGCTTTATAGGCAAAAGAGTATCCCCACTGACCGCGGAAAATATTTTTCAGCCAGACCAGGTACTGAACGATCACCGGTTTGTCGAGATTAAAGGTCTGTTTATAAAGAGCGATCGTATCCTCCGATATCTGGGGATTAAGCCGCAGGGTATCGAGAAAATCTCCCGGCGCCAGCTGTATAAGAAAAAAAGTCAAAAAGGTCATGCCCAGGAGAAGAGGTACAGTGATCAATAGACGTTTTAAGACAAAACGTATCATTGTTTTAAAATATAAACATTTTCGATATGGCCGAAGGCGCCGCCGTAGACCGTAGGATAAACATTACCGAATTTATTACGCACCGCGTACAGGGTATAACCGGTAGCCGTGTAGATCAGAGGAAGTTTATCGGAAACTATATATTGCCAGCGGTCATAAAATTCTTTCCGCTCCGCCGGATCGAGCGTTTTCACCCCCTGATCGAAAATAGACTCGATCTCTTTTTCCCAGGGATAAAGAGGTTGTTTGGACTGGTTCCAGGCATGCAGGGTCCCTGAATAGGACCAGACATTTTTCCCGAAGTGCGGCTCTACCCCGCCGGTAAACCCCAGCAGAATCATTTCCCAGTCAAAACTGGCCACCAGTTTGGTAACCAGATTATTGAACTCCAGAGGAAGAAAATTTATCTTCATGCCGATATTTTCCAGATCTTTTTTGACCAGAGTGGCCATGACAATGCGCAGGTTGTTGTCGCCGTTGGTAAAAAAACTTATTTCCACTTTATTACCCTGACTATCTTCGATAATACCGTCGTTATCGCGGTCCCGAAAACCGGCTTCAGCCAGAAGCTGACGGGCCTTATCCGGATCATAAGAATAACGGATAACATCGGGATTATAAAAAAGCGGGTTAGCCGGGCTGACCGGAGAATCAATAGCCACCCCCAGACCGTTGAAGACCACATCGATTATTTTCTGCCGGTCGATGGCCCAGGAAACAGCCTTTCGAAACCGTTCATCCTGAAACCATTTCAGCTTACAGCGAGCGACAAAAGGTTTTTTTGTCTGGGGATTGATGCCGGGATGCTGATTAAAAACCACAAAATTGGTGCCCAGAGCCGGACCGGCATTATAAATGGTAAAACTGTCTTTTTCCTGGCGGGGACCGAGGATGGCCAGAGACTGCGGGTTCATCCCGAAATAATCTATCTCTTTTTCCATGAACCTGAGCAAAGCCGCGTTCTCGTCCTGGACCACCACGAAAATTATCTCGTTTAGATAAGGCAGGGCCTGTTGGCAATCGTCTTTTTTCCAGTAATAGGGATTTTTCTCCAGCACCACCCGTTCGCCGGGTACATACTGTTTCAGGCGGAAAGGGCCGCTGCCCACGATATCCCGGGGCCGGGCATCAAGGCCCATGCTGAAATTAAAAGCTTTTTTTTCGACCAGCGGCTCGTATTTATGTCGGGGCAGGATATCATCGCCCAGAGCTTTCAGAAAAGGGGCGAACACAGAGGGAAGAGTGAATCGTACCGTATAATCATCGATCTTTTCCACGATGATCGGTTTTCCCTCCAGGGTAAAGATATCACGGCTTGAACTGGGAATATCGGGATTGTAGATAAGCTGATTATAGGTAAAGACTACATCATCGGCCGTAAACGGCTGTCCGTCATTCCAGCGCACGTCGCGGCGCAGATGAAAAGTCCATACTTTACCGTTTTCGCTTTCCCAGCTTTCGGCAAGACAGGGTATCACTTCCAGGGTAAGAGGATCGGTATCGGTAAGACCTTCGAATAAAAAACCGGTGATAGCCGTGGTCGAAGTTTCTTTGGCAACTACGGGATTGAATGATTTGGGATCACTGGTCGTGGAAAAAATAAGCCGGCCGCCGGGCTGACCGCAATGCAGGGTATAACTGGTAACAGGTTCCTCCCATACTCCGGCCCGGACCGGAGCAGAAAAGAATACACAGGTCAGAATGATAAAAAGGGCTTTACTTACTGTTCTCATCAGCCTGGGGAGCAGTGGCCGCCGGCTCTGCCTGCGCAGGTGCTTCTTCCTGAACAGCCAAAGCAGTCTCTTCTTTGTTTTCTCCTGCCTCTTCCCTGACAGGTAATGTCTCGAAAAGAGACTTACTCCTCTGCTTGGAAAGATAGGCAAGAGAGATAGAGGTGACAAAGAAAAGAATAGCAAGCGTTACGGTCAGTTTCACGAAAAGGCCGCTGGTCTTTGTTCCGAATATCGATTCCACTCCTCCCAGGGCCTCGACCAGACCGCCGCTTCTCCCTCTCTGAATGAGAATAAGGGCAAGTAACCCGATCACCACGATGATATGAATAGCCAGCACAAAAGTATACATGTCGTTTTGATTACCTCGTAATTAACTCTTATTATCCGGCAAAAGGGAGTTTTTTACAATATCAATAAATGAACCGGCTTTCAGGGACGCGCCGCCGACCAGGGCCCCGTCGATATCTTCCTGGCTCATCAGTTCTTTTATATTTTCCGGCTTGACGCTGCCGCCGTAAAGGACACGCATTGTGTCGGAAGCTCCCGAAGTATACTTATCAGTAAGCCATTTGCGAATGGCCCCGTGTACTTCCTGTGCCTGGGCCGGAGTAGCGGTCTTGCCGGTACCGATAGCCCATATCGGTTCATAGGCAATGACCACGTTCATGGCATCGAACTTCTCGATTCCTGCGAACCCGCCGTTCAGCTGCCGGGTAACCACTTCCAGAGTCTCGTTTTTTTCCCGCTGTTCCAGAGTCTCGCCTATGCACATGATCGGTGTCAGGCCTACGGCCAATGCGGCCTTGACCTTTTTATTGACATCGGCATCAGTCTCGCCGAAATATTTACGGCGTTCCGAATGTCCGACGATCACATAATCGCATCCGCAATCCTTGATCATGATCGGAGAGATCTCTCCGGTAAACGCGCCTTCTTTTTCCCAGTACAGATCCTGGGCACCCAGGCCTATTTCGCTATCGCCGATATTCTGAAACACGCTGTTCAGCGCCGTAAAAACAGGACAGACGACCACATCCGCGGCCTGGACCTGAGCCAGTTCTTTCTTCAGCGCAGTGGTAAGTTCCAGGGCTTCATTGATCGTTTTATACATCTTCCAGTTGCCGGCAATCATGGGTTTTCGCATCTGTTCTCTCCTTCTTAATGTATCTTCGTTATACGTCTATGGTCGATAGTCTATAGTCGATGGTTTACAGAAAAAAATTACAAGTTACAAGTAAAGAGTTAATATATTTTCCCTTCCGCACGAAGTGCGGCCCTAACCCCTGACCGCTAACCCCTACACCCTGCTTTTACTTATCGGATATGGCCGCGATACCGGGCAGTTCTTTACCTTCCAGAAATTCCAGGGACGCGCCGCCGCCGGTGGAAACATGCGACAGCTTGTCTTTGACGCTGAATTCGCTGGCCGCGGCAGCCGAATCGCCGCCCCCTACGATAACCGTAACCCCGACCAGATCCCCCAGGGTCATGGCTATTTCTTTTGTTCCTTCGGCATACCTGGGATTCTCAAAGATCCCCACCGGACCGTTCCAGAGAACTGTTTTGGCTTTTTTCAATATATCGGCAAAAGTATTTATGGTTATGGGGCCGATATCGACCCCCATGAATCCGTCAGGTATCTCTTCGGCTATTGTCTTGGTTTCCGGCTTATCGATACTTTCCACGGCTACATGATCGACCGGCAGAACTATCTGCACGTTCTTTTCTTCGGCCTTGGTCAGTATCTCTCTGGCCAGCTCGACCTTATCCTCTTCCACCCGCGAATTGCCGACCGGGATATCCTGAGCTTTAAGAAAAGTATAGGCCATTGCCCCGCCGATCAAAAAGACATCGGCCTTTTCCATAAGATTATCCACTACACCGATCTTATCCGAAACCTTGGCTCCGCCCAGAATGATCACATACGGTTTTTCCGGGGACAAAGCTTTACTTAAATAAGTGATCTCTTTTTCGATCAGAAAACCTATGGCCGAGGGAAGATATCCGGCGACTATAGTGGTCGAAGCATGAGCCCGGTGTGCCGTGCCGAAAGCATCGTTTACATAGACATCGGCCAGAGAAGCGAGCTGGCGGGAAAATTCCTCGTCGCCTTTGGTCTCCTGAGAATAAAAACGGACATTTTCCAGAAGCACGATCTTGGTCTGAGGAGATTCGATGGCCTTATTGACCTCTTCGCCCACGCACTTATCGAGCTTCAATACCGGCTGGCCGATCAATTCCTGCAGTTTTCTGGCTACCGGGTCCAGGCGCAGAGAATCCACGACCTGTCCCTTGGGCCGGCCGAGATGACTTACCAGAATGACTTTACGGGCTCCGGCATCAAGGATATAACGCAGAGTTTCCAGACTGGCCCGGATACGGTTATCGTCGGTTATCCGGCCGTCTTCGCCTAAAGGGACATTATAATCCACGCGGACCAGTACTTTTTTTCCCTTAAGATCAAGATCCTTTACTGTTACTTTATTCATACGATCCTCCTGATGCCGTGATCCCGGTCCGGGATCTTTTCCCGAAACCGGGACATCATCATTATCTTTTCGATGACTTACAGGCCCTGAGAAGCCATGAACTCGGCCAGATCGACTACCCGGTTCGAATAGCCCCATTCGTTATCGTACCAGCCTACTACTTTGACCATATTTCCTATGACCAGAGTAGAAGGCGCGTCGAAAACACAGGAATGAGAATTGCCTACGATATCTATGGATACGATAGGATCTTCGGTATATTCCAATATGCCTTTTAAAGCGCCCTGAGCAGCCTTTTTCATTGCCGCGTTGACCTCATCGGCAGTTACTTCTTTTTTCAGCTCGGCCACGAAATCAGTCAGCGAACCGTCAGGCGTAGGAACCCGGACAGCAAAACCGTTCAGTTTACCGTTAAGTTCGGCAATGACCTTGCCTACTGCCTTGGCAGCGCCGGTAGTGGTCGGGATCATGGACAGAGCCGCAGCCCGGGCCCGTCTCAGATCGGAATGAGGAAAATCAAGGATCCGCTGATCATTGGTATAGGCGTGGATCGTGGTCATCAGCCCTTTTACCACTCCGAAGTTATCATTAAGCACTTTGACCATGGGAGCCAGGCAGTTTGTGGTACAGGAGGCATTGGACACGATAGTATCGGTCTTTTTCAAAGCATCGTTATTGACACCCAGAACGATCATATTATCGATCTCATCCTTGGGCGGGACCGTGAGAATGACTTTTTTCGCGCCGGCCTTGACATGACCCAGGCACTGTTCTTTCTTACGGAAAACGCCGGTCGATTCGACAACGATATCTGCGCCGTATTTTTTCCAGGGAAGTTCTTCCGGGTTCTTGATCGCGGTAATGGGTATTTCCTTGCCGTTTATGACCACGGCATTGTCTTTTGCTTCCACAGTACCGTTGAACTTACCCTGAACCGAGTCGTATTTAAAAAGATGAGCCAGGGTCCTGGCATCGGTAAGGTCATTGATGCCTACCACCTCTACTGAATCACGCTGGCTGGCAACCCGCATTACCATTCTTCCGATACGCCCGAATCCGTTGATGCCTACTTTTAAAGCCATAACCGACCTCCTCTTTTCTACCTCTAGATTAATACTGACAGCAAAGCCCTGAAGATAATCCGTTTATTATAACAATTTCAATCTTAAATGCAATTAATTTTTAATAAAAAAGACCCCGGGACAGAACAGGTCTTTGCCCGGGGCTTCTCCAGGTCCTTTGCTCAAAATTCACATTATTTTTTCAGCAGCGCTGTTTTTTTCTGAATCACATTAAACCTGTTATTTATTTGTCCTTAAAAAATAGCTCAAACAATCTTCTCAACAACCCCCAACGATTCCCGCGGTTATCTTTTAACTCCTGATCCGGGCCCGTATTTCCTGTTATAGCAGCACTGCCTGTTATCTGTTGGTTTGATTTGCCTTTATTGATCCCCTGGGCAATATGTTCCAACCCTATTTTGCGGATATGACGTAAGGACAGGTCTTGTTCACCGGAAAAAACAGTTTTATCGCAGTCGCCCACGATCAGCGTGTCTTCGGGAATATCCCGCCATCTTTTCCCGGCAATAGAATTATTGATGCCGTAGGAAGGCGGACCGTTTTCGTCAGCCGGGCAGATGAACATGTCGATCTTGACCCCGTATTTTCCCAATTCTTCCGGGCTGAGAAAATTATAGGCATAGGCCGGCATAATACCTGCCGCTTTGCGGCAAGACCAGTCAAAAGAAACAAAAACATAGGCAGCGCGGGTAACCAGGTCACGGCTGTTTATAGCCCGGGCATAGCCCCGCTGCAGATGTTCGATCTCTAATTCGCCCAGAGTCGCCGGCACCACATCGTTCTCCAGGGCATAGATCTCGACTGCCGCGGTCAAAGCATTAAGATTGGTCTTGCAGACACGCTAACGCGCGTTATCCAGCAACTGCCGGTACCCGACTATCCCGGACATCGCCAGAATAAGCACCACTGCCAGAGAGATCACGATCTCTACCAGGGTAAAATTTTTACGCATGAACTGTCTCCTTTCTTATTTCAGGATTTTCCTTTTTAAAACGACAGCTTCAGTTCTCCCGAAGCAATAACTTCTTTCAAAATATCCACATAAACAGGATTGAACTGAGATCCCCGGCCTTTTTCCATTTCCTGCAGAGCTTCGGCCACAGTAAGGCCTTTCTTATAGCCCCGGCCGCAGGTAATGGCATCGAAAGCATCGACTGTTGCCAGGATCTGAGCCCCTTGGGGGATCATATCGCCGCCCAGTCCGTAAGGATAGCCTGTACCGTCGAACCGTTCATGATGGGCCACGATCACCGGAATAAGATCATGGAACGGTTTTAACGGCTTCAGTATCTCTCCGCTGATCAGTACATGCCTTCTGATCATATTATAATCTTCGTCGGTCAATCTTTCTTTTTTGCGCAGTATATAATCAGGCACGCCGATCTTACCGATATCGTGCAGCAGACCGGCCTTATATAAAAAATCGCATTCCTGGTCGGACAGGCCTGTTTTGCGGGCAATAGCCCGGGCATAGCGGGCTACTCTTTCCGAATGTCCCTGGGTATAGGTGTCTTTTTCTTCCAGAGCCTTGATCAAAGCGCGGATCGTATCGAAATAAGCTTCTTCGGTCTCTTTTTTCGATTCGAGAAGATCTTTGAGCATCGTTTCCAGTTCTTTGTTCCTGCTTTCCACGTCACTGACCAGAAAATCAAGCATGTCCGAAGGCGTTGCCTGCCGGTTCATATCCCAGACAACTTCGTTTGCTTCTATCCAGCGGCATTGACCGACAAAATCATCGGTCTTTTCTTTGCTCAGGCTGTGCAGCCGGGACAGCAGGCCTTTGCTGTCCAGAAAACCGTTGCGCGGCTTATGGACTGCCATACAGGAAAAAATCAGAGGAAAAACCTTATCCGCCGCTTTAAAAGTGACCCGGCTGCTGTTGGCGAGAAAATCATTGATCTTTTTTTCCGCTTCTTCTTTCCTGATATTACGCGCTGTGCCGGCGAACATATCCACTGACAACCGGCTGAAAAAAATACCGGGAAAATCCCGGCCGAACTGAACACCTATGTAATCGGCTGCCGTTTTTAAAACGTTTTTTACTTCGTTAAAATCCAGGGAAAGGACTATCTGCTGATAATTATCGATACGCAGGGTAAAAACCACTGCCTCTTTGCTCCGGTCGCGTAATTTCTCATCGGTCTTCAGCAGAAAATAGCGCGGCGTGTAAAAACCGGTAAGGTGGTCTCTGACCGCCAGATTTTTCATGCGGTTTCCGAAATAGATCAAAGAACCGTATTTATAAAGAAGCACGGTCAGATAGGCCGTTGCCAGAAGAAAGAAAAAAGTAAAATAATCGAATTGTATATCGCGGGCCCGGAGATAAAGGCCGGCGACTATAGTACAACCGAGCATAAGAACCGACAATAATGTTGCCAGAGCAAAGGAAAAACGGTTGTTCAGCCAGACGATCGAAGTTCCGCCGGCCAGGGCCAGAACCAGGATCTGCCATAAGGGAATAATGAAAAGAAAGCGGCTGCTGAGCATCATCGTCAGAGAATTGGCGATAATAGTCACGCCGGGAAAGATCCCCAGAGGCGTGACATGCTCGTCATGGATCAAAGGAGCAGTAGTGCCTACCAGCACAAGTTTGTCCTTGAGCGCCGCCAGCGGAACTTTTTTTTCCATGACCTGCACTGCCGGAATAATATTCATTTCGCGGGGATGGACCAGATAATTAAGGGGAAGCACCTCGTCAGCCGGCACCGAAAATCCTTTACCGAGCATTATCCCCTGATCCGGCACCAGCCTGATCTCTTCCCGGGAAATACCCTGCCAGGCAGCCAGTAACTCAATATCGATGGAATAGACGTTCGCGCCGTCATCACCGGCATAATAAGTACGGGTATTTCTTACTACCTTACTGCCGGTGGAAACAGCATTGCCGACCAGCAGGCCTTCGCCGGTAGGCCGGTTGACAAAACCTGTCGAAGTCGCGGCCCGGGCGAACATGGGATCAGGCATCTGGTCCGGCCCCTGTTTAAGCACGCAGGCCAGAACCACCGGAGAAAAACCGCTCAAGGCCGAAACCAGTTCGGCATCTTCTTCCGGTCGCGAAGTACCGGAAAAGACCACGTCAAAACCAACGGCCCTGGGTTCGTAAGAGGCAATAGCCTTCAGCAGCCGGGCAGTAACGCTTCTTTTCCAGGGCCATTTAAGATCGAGTTTCTGCAGGGAAAAATCGTCGATAGCCACGATCGCAATTTCGGACGATTCCTGAGGCGGTTGGGAAAAAAGATAAAAAGCCTGAGAAGAAAAAAGATCCCCGGTCTGAAGGCGCAGCGGTTCGAACAAAGGAAATATCACCAGGTACCAGAGAAAAACGATCAGCCAGAGCACCAGGGGATAAAAAAAGTTCCTGTTGCGCAAAAAATTAAACATCAGCAAAAATTTTCATTTTTTAAAACAATCTAATCCTATTTCTTTTGCGAACAAGGCTCACAAAAGAAAGGATCCAGTATATCTTTATCCACATCATAAGGTAGATAACCCGCCATGTCCTCCTGCGTCATTTTAAATACTATTATTTTACCTTTGGTCACGCCCAGACCGAATTTGCTTCCCAGGTTCAGTATCCCTGTGGAATACTGGGTGGCAAAATCACCCGAGCCTGTCAGCTTTTTTTCGCTTCCAGGCAGAGCTTCGGCAATGATCAGGCAATTGTCGCTTATTTCATCCCATTTCCTGCCGGCAATATTATTATTTATCGCGTAGCAGTAGGATTCGTTATCCGAACTTACCGGAACCTTGAACATGTTTTGCGTGGCCCCGTAACGTTTAAGATTTTCATAGTCTAAAAAATCATTATCTTGAGCCTTGGCCCAGGCCAGAGAACGTTCTGACAGTTCATAGAGTTTGAAACACAACTTGGTCAGCCAGCTTGTTTCAGCATAGGCATAAGCATAGCCTTTTTCCAGATGTTCAGGCAATAACTGGCCCAGAGTTGCCGGCAGACTGTCGTTCTCCAGGACATAGACTTCCACTGCCGCGAGCAGGCCCATCATATTGGCAGAGGAAACCATCATCCGCGTATTCTGCATGGCTTTTTGATAACCGATAATACCTGTGGTCACCAGGATAAGAACGATCACCAGAGCGATAATGATCTCCACCAGAGTAAATTGTTTTTTCATACGGCCTCCTTTTTTATCTATTTTATACGAAACTACCCCCTGTCATCAACTTTTATCTACCCAGAAAAATCATTCTATGGCTTTTTGGATCTTTTCCAGAAGATCTTCGGGATTATACGGTTTAGTGACAAAAAAACAGGCTCCTGCTTCCAGGCCCTGGGCAATATCGCTTTTCTGGGCCAGGGCCGTAAGCATGATCACCGGGATATGCCTTGTCTTTTCGTTCTCTTTCAGCTTCCGGCAGACCTCAAACCCGCTCAAACCGGGCATGATCAGATCGAGCAGAACAGCGTCGGGATTCTCTTTTTCCACTCGGGACAGACATTGGGCCCCGTCCCCCGCAGTAACGACTTCGTAGCCGTTGCTTTTCAGGCGTACCGCGATCATTTTCAGGATATAGGGCTCGTCGTCGACGATCATTATTTTTTTAGGCATGTTCCCGCTCCTTTTCAACGATATGTTTTTCGGCCGCGGACAGCAGTTCCTCGGCATTGGTCCCGTCATCGGGAAATATTACACTGGAACTGGCCAGCTTTATTTTAAGATATTTCTGTACCTTTTTTTTCAAATAATGTTTTATCTTTTCGGTGATCCTTTCCCGAAGCATGGCCACGTCGTCCCGGTCGACAGCGCAGAACATCACATAGATGGTATTTTTATCGCGGATGAATCTGTCGGTCTGACGGTGAAGATTATTGACGATCGTATCCTGAAGACCGTGCAGGATCGCATCGATAGTCTCCTGGTCCATCATCGAGCCGAGCTCGATCAGATTGGTTATCTTGAATATCAAAACAGCTAAAAGCCGGTTCTCTTTCAGGGCTTCGCCCAGGCCTTTGGTCAGATGCTCGGCAAACAGTTCGCGGGGAGTATACTTGGGCAGAAGCACGGTGAACACCGTACCTTTCTCCGGCCTGCTTTCCACAAAGATGCCGCCGCCGTGCAGTTCGACTATCCCTTTGGCAATGGAAAGGCCCAGTCCCGTTCCTTTTTCGCCGGGTCCTGCTCCCCTGCCGATCTGATAAAATTTACTGAACAAAAAAGGCAGGTCATGCTCGCTGATACCGATACCGCTGTCCCGCACTTTACATTCGATTATACTGTCTTTTTCTTTCACGACGACTTCGATATATCCCTGCGAAGTAAATTTCATGGCATTGCCGACCAGATTGGTAAATACCTGTTTGATCTTGTCCCGGTCGATATAGATCATCATCTTTTCCCGGGAAAAAGAATGACGCAGTTCCAGTTTTCGGGACTGAGCCTGAGGGGTGAAAAGGACTATGACCTCCTTTGTCAAAGAAACGATATCGACCGGTTCCCGCCTGATCTCCACTTCGCCTGCTTCGATCCTCGATATATCAAGCAGATTATTTATGATCCTGGTCAGACGGTCGATATCGGAAAGGCCTATGGAAAGGACTTCTCTCTGCAAAGTAGTGGTCTGGCCTAAAATACCTTCGTTCATCTGGGCAACCGCCTCGCGAATAGTAGTGAGCGGCGTGCGCAGTTCATGAGACACGTTACTGACGAATTCGTCTTTCAATTTGAACAGTTTTTTGCGTTCGGTGATATCTTCCAGAGTCTCGATAGCAGCAATGACTTCGCCTTTCGAATCCCTGATCAGCGCGGCAGTAAACCGCAGCCAGCAGCCCTGTTCGCCCAGACCGGAAAAGAACATCTCCACGTCATATGATCTTTCCATAAGATCGGACACGGCAAAATCCGCGCCCTGGTAAAAAGAACGGATCACATCCTCGGAAATACGGTCCAGGACCAGATCGGCCAGGCAGGGACGGGGGCCGCTGTAAAAAGGGATCCAGTGTTTTCTGGTGCCGACTATTTCTTCCGCCGAAAAACCGGTCAGTTTTTCGCAGGCCCGGTTCCAGTGAGTTACCCGGTGATCTTTATCGATGACGAACAAAGGAATGGCACAGCCCTGGATTATCTCGCTGGTCCGGCGCTGGCTTTCTCTGATCTCTTCTTCGGCATGTTTTCGTTCGGTTATATCCTCTACTGTCTCGATTACCGCGATAGCTTCGCCTTTCGAATCCCTGATCAATGAGGCCGTACCGTGCAGCCATTTACCGTCTTCTCCCAGACCGGAAAAAAAGTCCTCGATCTCATAGGCCCCGCGCGGGGTTTTTCTTTTTATCCAGTAGGCGCTCTGATAATGGATTCTGATCTTCTCTTCCGGATCGTCTTCCAGCAAAAGATCTGCCAGGCAGGGGCGGGGACCGGCATAAAAAGCTTTCCATTGATCGCTCGTACCTGTCATTTCTTCGGCCGGCAAACCGGTCAGTTTTTCGCAGGCCCGGTTCCAATACATGATGCGATGCTCTTTGTCGATCACGAAGATCGGCAAAGTAATACCCTGCACCACTTCGGACAAACGGCGCTCACTCTCGCGCAGCGCCTCCTGGGCCTGTTTCCGTTCGCTGATATCTTCGGCCACGCAGAGTATGCCTGCCGTGACATCGTGTCGCGCGCCTTTTTCTTTAAGCACCGTGCTGGAAAACAGTACCGGAATAAGCTTTCCCTTTTTTGTCTTGTAAAACCGTTCATAGCGGACGATCTTTCCCTGGCGGATCAGTTCTTTCATCTCCTCGCAAATACATCTTTCTTCATCAGTGCCGGCAAATACCGAATCCAGTTTTTTCCCCAGCAATTCTTCCCGTTGATAATCGAGCATCTTTAAGGTAGCCTCGTTGACCATCTCGATCATACAATCCGGCGACACTACGATCAGGCTGTAATTCATGCTTTCGATGATATTATTGATGTAATCGCGGGATATGGTGGTCTTACGCAGGTGTTCGGTCATCTCGTCGAAAGCCTGGGAAAGTTCTCCTATTTCATCGTCGGTCCTTATATTGGTAGTGTAATAAAGATTACCGTCGCCGATTATTTCCGCCCCTACCCGCAAAGCCTGCAAAGGTTTCATGATCAGCAGAGCCAGAAGGCGTCCGATGGCCCAGGCCAGCAAAGGGATTATCGCTGTCAGAGCGATAAGCATTCCCCGTATCCGGCCCAGAAGCGACCATGCTTCTTTTGCCTCTATCTCGGAGACAAGCGTCCATTTCAGTTCGGGAATGGCAGTATAGACTCCCACTACCTTCACTCCCCGGTAATCTGCACATGATCTCAAATCGTAAACAGAAGCATCGGCCCGGTCGAAACAGGCCATTTCTTTTTGACTTCCGATCCCCACCTTAAGAAAGGTATTTTCCATGAACCGGGAAGGAGTGATCATGTACCCGTTTTCGTTGATCAGATATGCTTCGCCGCTTTCACCCATCCCGGTCAGATCACCGACTATTTCCTCGATAGTGTCCAGCCGGAATTTCATATACACCATCCCCCGGATCTCATTTTTATCTTCGACCGGGGCGGCAAACCCCATAAGCCCTTTCTCTTCTTCGGGGTCCCAGTACACATCCTCGATCAAAATCCTGCCGTGCTGCCGCAAACGCCCGCCGCTCATCCGGCGCGGCCTGCCGCTATGCCGGTAATTGGTGGAAGCCACTACGATACCCTGAGCATTTGTTATATCGATATCTAAAAGATCCTTTTTTGCCGCTACTGTATCATTTATCCGTTCCATTACCTCTTCTTTTAAAATCCCGTACTCCCGCGAACTGGCCGGTATACTGAGAATCCTTTTGATAAGAATGCTCTTGGACAATTGTTTTACCGACTCCTCACTGGCATCAAGATAGGTAACGGCATGATGAGCTCGCGACCTGACCAGAGACGCGAGATGATTTCCCATCGATTCTTTGAAGGCATTTCTGGTTATAAGATAAATGATCGTCAGGGCGATGATAGTCATAAGCACCGCGCTGACAAAATATACAACACCGATCTTTTTAGCGATTTTCATGTACTGCAGTCCTTTTTTCCAGGCACACGAACATTTCCCGGGCAGCACAAAAGGTGTGTACGACAAAAGAAAGCAGGAGAAATATATTCCTTTTTCTATTATAACAAGAGCAGGAAAAATTTAAATATAATATATTCAGATAGGGGCAGACTGAAGGGGCAGAAAAAGATCAAAATCGACGGTCTGAAAGACCGTTTAACTCGATAACTGCTGCCGGGTAATATTTCCGCGAAAAGATAAAACCTGGGGCAGAGAAAAATAACACCGCTTTTCAGAGGTTAAAATCGAATTCCTCCTCTTTGAAAATACGCAGGCAACTGTCGACCACATGCGGATCATAGAGAATGTCTTTTTTCTGAAGGATTTCGCCCAGAGCTTTAGCCGTTCCCAGAGCCGGACGATAAGGACGGTGCGAAGACATGGCTTCGACCACGTCGGCAACCCCCAGGATCTTGGCTTCCAGACAGATCTTCTCTCCGGCAATACCCAGAGGATAGCCGCTGCCATTGAAACGTTCATGGTGCTGAAATATGCCCTGGGCCACCGGCCAGGGAAAATCGATACCTTTTACTATCTCAAAACCTATTTCGGGATGGGTTTTGATGATATTGAATTCGAACACGCTTAAGCGGCCGGGTTTGGTCAGTATCTCGATAGGTACGGCGATCTTTCCGATATCGTGCAGCAGACCGGTCACCCGGATACCTTCTATCTGATGGGCCGAAAGGCCCATGTCCCGGGCAATGGCGCAGGCCAGCTTGGCAACCCGCTGCTGATGACCGCTGGTATAGGCGTCGCGTATTTCCGTCATCCTGGTTATAGATTCGACTGTCTTACCCAGGGTCTTACGGACATGATCGAGTTTCAGCTGCAATTCATTCTCCAGGCTGAAAGAGCGGATACCTATATTGATATCACGGCATATTTCGTTAAGAAAATCTATTTCCTCCAGGCCGAAATCGTCTGTATTCCCCGAAAATACCTGAAGCACTCCCAGTATCTCTTCATCGATCCGTAAAGGAAGAGCAATAGAAGAATGATAGCCTCTTTTCATCGCTTCTTCCCGCCAGGCATCATAAGCCGGGTCGTGTTCCGTATCGGCGACTTTGCAGACCTTGCCGCTGCGTATAGCCTGTCCCACCGCGCCTTTACCATAACGGGAATCATCCCAGGTTATTTTTACCATGGTCAGGCATTCTTTTCCTTCACCGGCGCAGGCAACCGGATTCACTTCATAACTGCCGCTTTGAATACGGCCTATCCATACGCATTTGAATCCTTCTATCTCAGCCAGTACTTCGCAGACATCCTGAAAAAAAGAATCGAGATTATCGACCCGCAACAATATCTCATGAAGGCTGCGCACTGTTTTCAGCTGACTCAGCAAACGCCGGATACGCTCCCGGCCGGTCGACACCTCTCCTTTAAGCGTCTTCAGTTCCTCGATCATCTCTTCTCTGGTTTTGTCTGAATCACTCATGAATTGCCCCCCGCTATAAAATTGCGATAATCAACCCGGCAAGCTGCATTTAAGGAAAGAATACAACGGTCGGTCCCCCCTCGCTATATCTTCCTGACCAGGCGATGCCAGGATCTTTCTGAAAAATTATTTTATCACAGCCCCTGCTTTTTGCCAATCAGGCTGTTTTATATCATTTTAGATAAAAACGGAAAAAACAGGATAGGCACAAATCCCGGTCCGGCCGCTTTTCCCGATCACAGCAAAATCCAAATCTTTACCGCGGGCAGGCAAAAAGGCTGTCGCCAAAAGATAATAAAGCCTTTTTATAACGGGATTTCATAGAAGAACTCTGCAAAACAGCCCGGGCCGATACAGCCAGCAGAGATATCTCTTTTTCGGCATAGGCCAGAGCCCCGCAAGACCTCACTATCTTTCTTACGATCATCAGGTCTTTGCGGGTAGCGCGGCCGCGGCTGATCAGATCCTGGATCATTTTTTTATCTTTTCGGCTGCTATGGCGATAGGCATACCAGACCAGGATCGTCTTCTTCCCTTCCTGCAGATCGGTCAATGATGATTTTCCGGTCTCCGATTCTTCTTTGAACAAACCCAGGATGTCATCCCTTATCTGAAAAGCTCTGCCCAGATGCATACCGTAAGTCCGCAGAATATCCACCTGGGACTGCCGGGCTCCGGCAAGCAGCGCGCCCATACACAATGGTGCGGCAAAAGTATAGTAAGCGGTCTTATAATCATAGACCTTATCGATGTCTTTCCGGGTCATCGCTGCCAGGCTCCGGGCATCATTGACGAGTTCGATGAACTCTCCCATCCCTGTGTGCAGGGCCGCCCGGACAAGTATCTGCAAAGCCCTTGCCTTCCGCTCTTCGCTGACTTTTACGGCGTTCAAAGCGTGCAGGGCCAGAGCATAAACCACATCACCGGCAACAATAGCCAGGTCCTGGCCGGTAAATTTCACGTTCTTGCAGCGACGGTACTGCGCGGAAAAAACAGAATGCAGGGCCGGTCTGCCTCTTCTCATGTCGGAACGGTCGACAATATCGTCATGGATCAGCATAAAATCATGAAGAAGTTCTATGGACAAGGCAGCCTCATAAAGTCCGGCCGGAAGCCGCGAAGAAAAACCATTATACCCCACTATACACAATACCGGACGCACCCGTTTGCCTGGCCTGAGAATGAATTCCTTGATAGTCCGATAAAGAAGCGGGGAAGCACGGCGCAGCTCATAAACCTTATCCGCGCTTTCGAAAAAAAGCTTCAATTGGCGGTCGATACGTTTTTTGATCCGGGAAAACATGGCTTTATGATAGCACGCCTCTGTCCCGGATACAAGATAGCGGCAGGAATTATATCTTTTCTTTTGGATGGAAGGTCATTAACGGTGCGGCAAGGCTCAGAGCCGGACAGGACCATTGAATCAGGCAGGAAAAAAGATCTAATAAAGATCAATGGTTATTGGAGATGATATAGGACTGATTTTGCCGGAAATAAAAATTGAATTTTTCCCTGATCGTCTGCTGACACGAATCAGTCAGCTCAAGAGTATGGTTATGGGAAAAACCCCGCACACTGCCGTCCTTTTTGATGCTGAACTTAAACACCCGGGAACTTCCCGGCAGGTTCATATATATCACGTAGCAGTATTTTTCCCGGATAACCTCGACTATCTCCAGACCGGAAAAGCTTGGCAGAGAAGTATCGGCCTGAGACGCCTTTTGCTGATCATTTACCTGACCATCACGCTTTCTGAAAAAATAGTGTTTAGCTCCCATACACCTTCCTTTTTTTAACTAAGGGGGGAAGGCTGGCAACAATGTACCAGTAAAATATGATTATTTTTATGCAGGAAACAGTTTTTCGGCATATATACCCCCCCTTGATATACGCCTGCAGTTTTCCGAACAAGTCTATGTTTATACCATATTCAGGGATAATTTTGCTATATTCGAAGAAAACTTTTGTTTTCGGTTTAAAGGAGTTCGAAAAGAAAGGTTATTTATCAGGAAATATCGGCTTTTTTCTGGAATTCCAGAAATCGGGTCGCCAGGATCTTTTCTACTGAGCGGCGCTCGATAAACCCGGCCACCCGGTTATCGGCAGTGATCACCGGCATATATTCCAGGTTATAGCGTTCCAGCAAAGCCTGGACATCGTTCATACCCGTATCCGGGGACACTGCAGCCAGGACCTTCTCTTTCAGATCATCGGCTACCACCAGATTGCTCAATCCCGCCTCAAGAAAAGTCTTTTTGATACTGTCCACGGTGATGATCCCCTGAAGTCTTTTTTCCTTGTCGGCCACCGGATAAAAAAGATTATTATATTCACTGAATATCTTAAGGATCTGGGCCAGAGACATATCCTTATAGATCAGCGGCGGATCGGCATCCATGACATCTCCGGCTCGAAGCGTGCGGATAAAATCCTTTTCACTGATATTCAAACCCACTTCCCCGGCAGCAGTTACGGCTTTTTTTACGAAAGAGGGGCCCACAAGCTGAAGAACGAAGGTAGTAGCGGTAATGATCAGAACGATCGTATTTCCGATCTCGCCGGGAAATCTCTGCGAGGCAAGTATCGCCAGACCGATTGCCGCGCTGGCCTGGCTGAAAAGACACAAGGGCAGATAGCGCCGCACTTTTTCCGGAGCACGGGAAAAACAGGTGCCGAGGCGGGCTCCGGCGATCTTTCCCAGGGTACGCCCTCCTAAATAAAGAAAAACGAAAATTATAATATGCAAAGGCACCGATCGGACATCAAGAGTGGCTCCCACCAGAACAAAAAACAGGACGTAGATCGGCGGAGTGAACCTGCCCACCAGAGAAAATATCTCTTTGCTCTTGCGGGGCGTGACATTGACCACCACCGTTCCCATTGCCATGGCCGCGATCAGCATATCTACGTTGACCGCCAGAGAAAGGCCCAGCACGATAAGTACGGCACCGAGCGAAAAAGCCAGGATCCTGTCTTCCTCACTGTAATGCCGCAACATCCAGGACAATATCATTCCGGAAAAAACCCCTACAAAGATCGAACCTCCGATCTCATAAAAAATAGCGCCGAAAGACTGCATCAGCCCCAGATGCTCATAACCGGTCATACTGCCGATAAAACTGGCGACTATCGCGAATAGCAAAAAGGCTAAAGCATCGTCCAGAGCCACTATACCCAGGGTAGTAATGGTAAGCGGCCCTCTGGTCTTATATTCGGTAAAAACATTCAGTGTCGACGCGGCATCGGTAGCCGAAGAGATGGTGCCGATAAGAAGAGCCAGCCCCCAGACCAGACGTTTGTCAGGCAAGAACAGAGAGCCGATAAAACCGACCAGCAGGGTCACAGAGACAAAAGCGAACAGGCCTTCGGCAAACAATGTATACATGAACTGACGGCCGTATTTACGGAATACCTCTTTCTTCAATTCACCGCCGATGACAAAAGCGATCAATCCCAGAGCAAAATAATTGAACGGTTTAAGCATTTCGATCGTGGCCTGATCGACGATCTGAAGTCCGGCCTGGCCGATGGCGATACCGATAACGATATAGCCCACTACCTGAGGAATGCGCAGTTTCTGGAAAAGCCTGCCGCCGATAGTACCGCCGAACAGGGCCAATCCCAGAAGAAAAAGGATGTTCAGGTGAAAAAATGATATTTTCTCTATGATCTGCAGGGTCTGGTCAAACATATTTTATCTCACATAATTAAAAAGAAATTATTATACTCCTCCCCTGACCCGAGTAAACACTTTATTTTTCCAAAAGTAGAGAGCAGAGAGTCCGAAAGCCGCCTACGGCGCGCTCCGGCTCTTAGCTCTTGGCCCGCCTTGCCGCGAGGCAGGCTGTTAGCTCTTAGCCAAAACGTAAGACGTGAAACGACCACTGCGCTGGGATGAGGGACGAAGGACGCGTAAAAATTTTCTACTCCGAACTCCTGACTCCCAACTCATTTCTCATCTTCTCATTTCTACTATCGACTATCGGCCATCGACTATCGACTAAATTTTACAGCTCCCCGGAATCGGCAAAACTGTAATAATTATTGTCTCCGATGATGATATGATCCAGCATTTTCATCTGCATTATACCGGCGGCCCGGCAGAGATCTCTGGTAAAATCCCGGTCTTCCCGGCTTGGCGCGGGATCGCCGGAAGGATGATTGTGAGCGCAGATCAGGGAAACCGCGCAATTCTGAAGGGCTTTCTGAAAAATCTCCCGCAGCAGAGGGTAAGCGCAATTCACTGTTCCTTCTTCCACTTCCGCGATATCGATGACCTTGTTCTTGGCGTCCAGCAGCAGCACCTTGAACAGTTCTTTTTTCAGATCACGCATCCGCGGCATAAGTATATCGACTGCGTCGCGCGAAGACTTTATTCTGAATTTTTTTTCTTTGATCTGCTCTTCACCGAATCGCCGGCCTATTTCGATAGCAGCCTTCAACTGAGCCAGCTTTGCTTCCCCCAGACCTTTGAACTCTTTCCACTGGTCGCTATCAGCGCGGCTCATGGCGCGGAAAGTTTTGAATTTTCGCAGGATCAGACGGGCCAGGTCGAGAGCGCTTTCTCCTTTGCTTCCGGTACGCAGCAAAATAGCCAGAAGCTCCGAATCGCCGAGCCGATGCTCTCCCTGGGCCAGTAATTTTTCCCGGGGCCGGTCTTCTTTGGCCCAGGACTTTATGGTGGGATGCTTACAAATCTTTTTCATGAAAATCCGCCCGGCAAAGGACGGCCGTTTCTCCGGCCGTCCTTTTAAAAGGCGAAAAGATCATTTTTCCTGGAACATATGAATATCGCGCTGGGGAAAAGGAATAGTAATCCCGTTCTTTTCTAATTCCAGCTTGCCTTTCTCCAGAGTATCGAAATAAACATCCCAGTAATCGCCGGGCTTTACCCAGGGCCGGCATACCAGGTTGACACTGCTGTCGGCCAATTCCGAAACGGCAATGACCGGTTTGGGATCTTTCAGAACACGCGGATCAGAAGCAACGACTTTTTCCAGAGCTTCTTTCGCGGTCTTAATATTATCGCTGTAAGAAATACCGAACACCAGGTCGATTCTCCTTTTTTCGATCGCGCTGAAATTCGTTATGTTGTCGCCGGTAATTTTAGAATTGGGAACGATGATCCGCCGGTTATCGAAATGATCCAGAACAGTACAGAATATCTGTATTTCCCTGACAGTTCCCAGAGTCCCGGCAGCTGAGATAAAATCCCCTACTTTGAACGGCTTGAACAAAATCAACAAAACCCCGGCCGCGAAATTGGAAAGCGACCCCTGCAATGCCAGGCCTACTGCCAGGCCGGCAGCACCGATCACCGCGATAAAAGAAGTAGTCTGAACTCCCAGCTTGCCTAATGCCGCGATAATGACAAAAACCAGCAAAGCGGCATAGACCATATTCCTTACGAACTTGGTCAGAGTCTTATCCACATTGGCCTTGTTGAGCAATTTTTCAATAAGTCCGGCTATAAGATGGGCCAGCCATTTACCTACGACAAAGATAACGATCGCGGCCAGCAGGCTCAAACCGTAAAGCATTCCGTATTCATAGATCTTAGCCCACATCTCCTCCATCACCCACCTCCTTTTTTCTACAATATACCGCTACAGCCACCCTCTTTTCCGGGGATAACAACCTCTGCGATTTCAATCAAATATTCTGTACGGGAAAGATAGTCCAGATGGTGCAGCTCAGAACAACAACCGTAGTCAGCCGGTCTGTCCCTGTTGCCGGTAATTTTGCCGGGCCTCTTCCAGCAACACATTTATTTCCGGCTGCGACAGGTGAAGTTTTTCTTTCAGTATATTTTCGATGATCGAGGTATTGACCGCGGTTTTTTCCGATAAAACGCTGATGACCATATCCAGCTTTTTCACTGCCTCGGCAATATCCATCAGGGCGCGGGAAATCTTTATGTTCTGTTCGGCCAGTTCGGTTATTTTCTGCTGTTCAGCGTCCATATATCCTCTCCCTTCCCGGGTCTCGAATCCCGATCATCGTCTGAATACTATACTTAAAATCATACTCTTATGCCTTACCCGCGTCAACCCCGGAAAAATCCTCTGGCCGCAGGCATTTTTCAGCTTTCTATTCTGTGATATGATATGGGGGGAGGATATTTTCATGAATTTTTTAAAATACGGGGTGCGCGCCGAAAAAGAGAAAGCCCTGCAAAAAAAGATGGAACAACTGGGCATAAAAGAGGACGACCTGATCGAACGTTTTATCCGTTCCGGCGGACACGGCGGGCAGAACGTGAACAAGACCTCTACCTGCGTATATCTGAAACATCTGCCTACCGGACTGGAAGTGAAATGCCAGAAAGAACGTTCTCAGGCGCTGAACCGTTTCCTGGCCCGGCGGAACCTTACCGACAAGATAGAACGAATGCTTATCGGCAAAAAAAGCGCCGAAGAAAAGCGTATTGCTAAAATAAAAAGACAGAAAAGAAAACGTTCTAAACGGGCCAAAGAAAAGATTCTTCGGGATAAAAAAATACGCTCAGAAAAAAAGAAGGCCCGTTCTCCGGTAAAAGAAAACGGTCATGGCAGCTGACCCCGCTATCCTTTTATATTCCGTTTCCACAACAGTAAGGTAAGCAGAAAGGCGAAAGGGAAAGGCAGCCAGAAATAAAATTTAAATGACATCGGCAGAAAAAAGAATAAAAGCATAGCTATCCCGGCGCTGCCGGTCATTATAAAAACACACTGTCTTAACACCCGGTGCTGCAAAGGATCGGCGGTTCTTTTAAAACTCAGACAAATGCCCCAGATCGCCCCCATGATCCCGATAACAATACCGGCTATCGCCAGAATCATCGGCATATTCATTGTCTTCTCTCCTCTTTTACTGTTTCCCCACCGCGGCGATCCGATGCAGTAATGATCACCGGTCCGCTGCCGGTAACCACCACCGTATGCTCGAAATGGGCAGTAAGCGAATCGTCTACAGACTTTATCGAGATATTGTCCGGGCCTGTTTCGACATCCGAAGCGCCGGCAAAAAGCATCGGTTCGATAGCCAGGATCATACCCGGTTTCAAAAGCAATCCTTCTTTCGGCCGGCCGAAATTGGGGATGCTCGGCTCATCATGCATGACCCTTCCTATCCCGTGTCCGGAATAAACACGCATCACCGAAAATCCTTCCTGCTCAGCGCACTGCTGGACCGCGTATCCTATATCCCCGATAGTATTACCCGGCCGGGCAGCATCTATCGCCGCTTGCAGGGCCCGTTCTGTAGCCTCTGTCAGACGGATTGCCGTCCCGGACAGTGTGCCCACCCCGTAAGTCCGGGCCGTATCGGCGAACCACCCTTTATATTCTACCACCACATCGACTTTGACCAGATCCCCCTGCTTTATTATTTGTCCGGAAGGAACGCCGTGGATTATGTATTCATTGACCGAGATACAAAGCGGCGCAGGAAACCCATGGTATCCTTTACTGGCAAGGCGGAAAGCGGGATAGAGGTAATTACTGTATTCCTCAAGCAGTTGGCTGACCTCTTCGGTACTCACTCCCGGTTTGATGATTTCAGCGGCTTTATCCAGAATGTCAGCGGCCACCCGGCCTGCTTTTTTCAACTGTGTTTTGATCGTGACTGCAGCCATTAGCGGGAGGGCTCCACATGTACCGAAACAAAGGTACGGGAACCGAACCGCTGTTTCAATTTCGTTTCTACCTGAGAAGATATCTCATGAGCCTGGACAATATTCATATTTTTATCCACTTCGATATGAATATCCACGGCAATATCATTGCCGATCTTACGGGTTTTCATATTATGGGGGTTGCGCACCCCCTCTACGCTTTCCACAACAAGCAGTATTTCCTCTTCCGTCTCATCGGACAAGGAAGCTTCGATCAATTCCTGAAAACTCTCCCGGGCGATCGATAAAGCAGTCCTGGCTATAAAAAAACTTACCGCGATCGCTGCCAGAGGATCGAGCACCCGCCACTTTTCTCCCAGAACGATCGCTCCCCCGATGCCGATAAAGGCAGCCAGAGAGGAAAGTGAGTCAGACCGATGATGCCAGGCATTAGCGATCACTGCCTGGCTTTTAATCTCCCTGCCGACCTTGACAGTATAGCGGTACATCCATTCCTTTACTCCCAGAGACAGCAATGCGGCATAGAAAGCGATCCAGCCCGGCCGGACCAGAGGATGGCCCCTCACTGTTCCGACAACGACTTCAGCTCCCGACCAGAAGATCTTTATCCCCACAATGAACAAGCCGATTCCGATGACCGAGGTGACCAGTGTTTCGATCTTTCCGTGACCGTAATCATGGCAATGATCCGCCGGCTTTTCCGTTTCCCGGAATCCCCATAATACCAGAAAATCGGTGATAAAGTCAGACAGGGAATGAAATCCGTCGGCGATCATGGCATTACTTTTTCCCGCAAAGCCGGCCGCCAGCTTGACAACGAGCAGCATACCGTTGGTAAGCATCCCTTTACCGGTAACATGGAAAGCCCGGCTCGTCCTCAGAGAAAAAGATCCTGTCCGCTTATCTGTCTTCGTTTCACTATCCATAAAGATCAACCGCCCGATAATATCTATTTACCATGATACCACCGGCGCAGCAAGGCAGGCAAACATTAATTAGTCGGGAAATAGATGAAAAAAGGAAATATCACCAGTAAAGACGCTGGAAACGTTTGGAATAACGCTTTACCCATTCCTTGGAAGCTTCCTGCATGGTAAGGTCGCGGCCCAGGCGAATACTGTTCAGGTCACGATATTCGCTGATCAAATACATCTGTTCGATCAATTTAACTTTGAATGCTTCGTTATAGCGCAAAAATCTTACACCGATCTCGTATAAAGATATTTCGGAAAGCTTTTCACAATGCACTACTTTGGCTTTAACTTTAAATATCTTGCTCTGAAAAGGTATTTTTATGACAATGACCGCCCCGGCATCGACCGACCGCCTGGCGGAAAAAAGCAGACCGCCCCGGCTGATATTTATGGTAGAAGCCTTCTTTTCTTTGTTGTCTTTACCTTTTTTTACAACTACCGTATAGCGAAGGGGGAAACACATCGGATGGCGTATAAAATGCCGCTGCTCTTTTACTTTTTTAGCTGTTCCCATGTTGCACCTCTTGATTTACCTGATTTATCGGTATTATTGTACCAGAAAACGGGGATAAAATAAAAGAGGGTACCCCCCCCTCACAAGGTTTGAAGCACCCTCTTTTTACAAAGTGGAATGTGATAGAGACGACAGAATATTGACAGCCGGCAGCGGCGATCCTGCTCATAATTCAAAATACCTTGATTTTCAATGTCCTTTTTCTTCAAAAACGTTTTTCCCCTCTATTATAATTATCGGCAAAATGCCGTCTTTTTTTAACTTTTTTTACCGGCCCGGGCAGGCGGAAACAGGCAGAAAAATCAGTCAGTATCGCCGGCCACATAACAACTGATTATGTAGCGGGCATTGTACATCTTCAGGCGCTGGTCACCGACAGTGGTCAAAGCGACAAAATCACCGCCCACATCGACCAATGTGCCTTTTATCTCGCAGATATCGGATGGGGTATCGAGAACGATCTCTATTTCCCGGCCTTTCAGCTCAGTTAACTTATCCTTGAAACTGTCGAACCCTTCGTAATCGGTATCTTTCATAACTGCTCCTTGTCTGTTGAAAAAATGCCCCCTGCCGGGCAGGGGGCATTTCGCTATAGATCTTTAATCGGCAAAAGCAAGATAAGCAGGGATCGCCAGGTTGGCCAGAGGCACGATCATCAGCACACCTATCCAGGACGGTTTTTTACACGCTTCGGCAATGGCCATCCAGACAATCAGCAGGATAATGATATTGACAAACGGGATTAAAAAAAGAATCAGCCACCATACAGGTTTGCCGGCGATCTGGCACATCAGCACCAGATTGGCGATCGGTATCCAGGCCAGCCAGGCATTGGCCGTATTTGTCTTGGCAGCAATGGTCTGCAGACAAAAGGCAAAAAAAGCATAGACTGCGATCCACAATAAAACAACCAGAACTTCTCCCATCGAACCCCTCCTTTCAGATTATCATATCCCTGCCTGCTGCTCTTATTTCTGTACTGACCACTTTTATCTTACTATTTTACAGCAATATTTTCAATCTCCACTTATCCCCTGTTCAATGCTTCTGATAAAGGCCTATCAACTCGGTCTGCTCGATGATATGACTTTTCATTACCTCTTCCAGGGCTCTTTTACTTGTTCCCGGGCCGATATCGAGGGTAGAATCCAGCGCGTACAACTTAAAAAAATAGCGGTGTGTACCGGACGGCGGACAAGGACCGCCGTAATCATTCCTGCCCCAGCTGTTCTTTCCCTGGACACCGGGTACCGAATCCTCGGCGATCGAATCGATGAGCGGGATGTTATACACTACCCAATGTATCCAGGTGGCCATCGGAGCGTCAGGATCATCCATGATCAAAGCCAGGCTTTTAGCTTCTGCCGGTATGCCTTCGATAGTCAGTGCCGGATTGATATCCTGCCCCTGACAGGTGAATTTCGCCGGCATAGACTGATTATGCCCGAATTCAGGGCTTTTCAAGATCATTTCACACCTCCCGTTTTCACAAAATAAAAAATTACCGGTTACCAATACAGTCAGCATTGAAACTATAGCTATAAAACATTTTTTCATCTTATACCCTCCTTCGTCTTAGCGACCGCGGGGAGCGAACGTCTTAGCGTGTCCTGAGCTTGCCGAAGGACAAAACGGACGTCTCACGGTTTAAAGCGAGAAGCACGGCGTTCCAGTTTGCCGCTGGGAGCGATCTCCACTATTTCCTGTACCATTATTTTTATGAAAGCTATTTTTTCCGGAAACGAGACCTCATGGCGTTCACTTTTCTTTTCGCTCTGGACCGCCTGAATGATCCGTTTTACGGAAAAATGGACAGCGCGCCGGCTGACCTCCCGGGAAAGAAGTTTATACTCACCGCCTTTATCGATAAGCTCGGCAAAACCGTTTATCTGATACCCCATCAATGTGTCAAAATTGACAGTGGATAACGATACTTTAGGATTGATTTTTATATTACGCCAGGTACGGCCCAGGATGTAATCGGCCAGATAGATAGTATCTTTTTCTATCTTCAATAAAAACTTGGGAGCGACATTAGGATTATGTTCAAAATCACAGGTAGCTATATTAAGGAATTCTTTTTCCTTTAAAAACCGGCTTATCTCCGAAGTAAGCAATACTTCGGCCAGATGCGGTTTTACTTTCCCGCTCTTCATGATAAATACTCCTTTCGCGGCAGATCGTTTGCAGACTGTTCCGAAAGCCGGCGATTTCTCAGATATCCGCCTTTAAAAAGCTGTTTTGCGATTACACCGAATTCGGAAACCCCTGCCGGGCCAAAAAATCTTTTGCCTGGGGATATTCTTCCTCGAGTATCTTTACATAATAATACTGTTCATCATCGAGGATCCCGGGAAGGCAGGAGGTATAAAATTCCGAAGGATTGAATCCGTTACGCTTCAACAGCGACACAATGATATCAGCTTCGCCGATATGAGTACAGGCATACAATTTTTTATACATTCCCCGTGCCCCTTTTAGACAACTTTTTATAATAATACTCCTTTTTTTATTTTAATTCAACACCCTCTTTGCCGGTAACCGTTTTTTCTTTACGCCGAATAGTCACAAAAAAACTCTTTTCCGGACCGGCGCAGGATTTGATCATCAGACTGTCACTCTTTTAACTAGCGGGAAAGAAAAGGCACCGGTAAATTCCAGATATCGCGGGCATATTCCCGTACGGTGCGGTCAATGGAAAAAGGTCCGGAGCAGGAAACATTGATGAGCGATTTTTTTGTCCAGAGAGCCTGGTCGGCATAGACCCCGGAAACCTTTTCCTGCGCCGCGCAGTAACTTTCGAAATCGGCGCAGATAAAAAAAGGATCGTTATCGTAGATACTGCCTACTATGGGAGCGAACAGATTATAGTTCACCGGGGAAAAAAAGTTATGCTGGATCAATCTTACCACTTCCCGCAGTATTTCGTTGTTTTCGATATAACGGCGGGGATCATATCCTTTTTCCCGCAGGGCTCTTAATTCCGGCGCTTTCCGGCCGAACATGAAAATATTATCGCTGCCTACGGCCCCGGCCATCTCCATGTTTGCCCCGTCATAGGTGCCGATGGTCAAAGCACCGTTGATCATCATCTTCATGCAGCCGGTACCCGACGCTTCGGTGCCGGCAGTGGAAATCTGCTCGGAAAGGTCAGTGGCCGGGAATATTTTTTCGGCAACCGATACACGGTAATCCTCGACAAAAACTACTTTCAGCTTATCTTTTACCAGCGGATCGTTATTTACCGCGTCGGCGATATTGTTGATAAATTTTATTATCAATTTGGCCATGATATAGCCAGGCGCAGCTTTGCCGCCCACGATAAAGGTGCGGGGGATAAACGGCGCGGCAGGGTCTTTTTTCAATTTTAGATACTGCGAGATAATGAACAGACCGAACAATGCCTGCCGTTTATACTCGTGGATCCTCTTTACCTGGACATCGAAAATCGATTCCGGATTTATCTCTATCCCCGTAGTCTTGCGTATATATCCGGCAAAATCTTTTTTGTTACTTTTTTTGACTTCCTGCCATTTCTGACAGAAAGAACTGTCGTCGACAAACCGGGAAAGTTTCTGCAGTTCTCCCAGATCAGTGACCCATTTGTCTCCGATAGCTTCGCTGATCAGAGATGAAAGACGGGTATTGGTCTTACGCAGCCAGCGGCGCGGGGTCACACCGTTGGTCTTGTTGTTGAAACGTTCAGGAAAAACATCGTTAAAATCACGAAAAATATCTTTTCTCAGCAGCTCGCTGTGCATGAGCGAAACGCCGTTTACCGAATGCGCGCCCACGATGGAAAGATGGGCCATGCGTACTTTCTTGGGAATGCCTTCTTCGATGATCGACATGCGGCGCAGCCGGTCATTATCCCCGGGGAAAAGGCGGGACACCCGGCGCAGAAAACGCATGTTGATCTCATATATCAATTGCATATGTCTGGGCAGTATCGCTTCGAACAGCGGTATCGGCCAGCATTCCAGGGCTTCGGGCATTACAGTATGATTAGTGTAGGCGAAAGTCCGCACTGTCACATCCCAGGCAGTATCCCAGTCGATATTTTCTTCATCTACAAGTACGCGCATAAATTCCACTATGGCCAGTGAAGGATGAGTATCATTGAGCTGGATCGCTATTTTTTCCGGAAAATCTCTCAGATCGTGGTTCTCGGCCTTAAAGCGGCGGATAATATCGGCTATCGAAGCAGCCGTGAGAAAATATTCCTGTTTTAAACGTAATTCTTTGCCCGGATTTACTGTGTCATTGGGATAAAGTACTTTGGTGATATTTTCGGAAAGCACTTTTTTATATACAGCTCCTTCATAATCGCCGTAATTGAAATACTGAAGATCGAATTCCTCGGTACTGCGCGCCGACCATAAACGAAGGTTATTTACCACATCATTGTTGTAACCGGCAACCGGTATATCATAAGGCATGGCCAGGACATCCTCGGTATCGACCCACTTGACGCGCAGCTTTCCCTGGGCATCGCGGAACATATAGGTATGACCGTAGAACTTCACCCGTACCGTGTATTCCTGGCGGGGGAACTCCCAGGGATTCCCTTTACTAAGCCACTCATCCAGGGATTCTACCTGGTAACCGTTGACGATTTTCTGATTGAACAGGCCGTACTCATAACGTATGCCGTAACCTCCGGCCGGTATCCCCAGAGTCGCCAGAGAATCAAGCACGCAGGCGGCAAGCCGGCCCAGTCCGCCGTTACCCAATCCGGCATCGGCTTCGCAGTCCCTCAGGTCTTCGAGATTCAGGCCCAATTCTTCCATAGCCGCGGCAGCCTCTCCCCATATCTGCAGGTTCATAATATTGTTACCCAGCAAACGGCCGATGAGAAATTCCATGGAGAGATAATAGACACGCTTCACGTTCTCACGGTGATATTTCTGCTGAGTATTGATCCATCTTTCAATAAGCCGGTCGCGCACGGCAATGGCCAGTGCCATGAAATCGTCGTTCAGAGTAGCGGCATAATCGTCTTTGGCCAGGGAATACTGACGCCGGGCAAGAAAGGACCGCTTCAGACCGGCAGCGCTCATGTCTTTGTAAATATTGACCCAGCTGGGACTACGTTTTTTCTTTTCCATACTCTACCGTCAGATAAAAAAAATTGCCGCAGAGATTCCGTGATCTAAACAAATTTTAGCAAAACTACGCGAGTAATCAAGAAATGCTTTGCTTATTTTTATCCGGCAAAAAAAGGCAGGCAGTTATTTAATGGTGCGGGCCCGGGGTAATTCAACCTGCGTTACCCTGGGCAATGTCCCGAATATATTTTGATAAATATCGTTATAGCGGTCTTTGCCGCCGGCCAGAGCAAAGGTAAGCGGCATGATCTTTTTGGCCTGATCGATCATCGACCGGGAAACATTCTGTATATCCCACTGGGCATGGGCATCTTCCCGCAGACGCGAAACATGGTACAACTCCCGGGCATTTAGCCTCATCAATACCCGTTTACGATGGGCATTGGTAAGGATATACGGCGCAGCCAGGGAAAACCGCTTATTGATCTCTTCATAGACCTCGCTGCTCTTTTCAGCGATCTCCAGGAATTTTTTATCTTCGCCTATTTCCTTTATCGATTCGGGAACAGTCAGGCCCAGAGAAGGATCATAGTTCTGGGCAGTTATCGTGGACATACGGTGGCGTTTCAGCTGACCGAAGCAGGCCGCCGACAACACGACATTGAAAGTAAGATTGACGTACTCGAATTCACGCAGCATCGTGTCATAGAACTGCATATTCTTCCAGGCAGCTTTAAAGATCCTGGCCTTGGTTTCCTGGGAAAAATTGCCGATAAGATCCTTGCATTTGGCATAGGTGAGCCCCGAACCGCTGTGCAGCAGGGCTGCCGCTACCAGGGCATCGCCGTCGGCAGTATATTCGACCAACTGTATTTCCTGGGATGAAGCAGCAGGCTTGGGAGAAGCGCCTTTTATCAATTCCCGTGCCAGTTTTTGCAATTCAGGATAAGTATTCCGGTCACGGTCATTGGCTTCATGAAAAATGACTATTGAAGGCGCTACTTCATGGATCTGCTCATATATGGCCCGGCCCAGTTTTCTCACCTCATCGAGCGGATGAGACGCGAAACGCCGCAGTAAAAGTTCCAGGTTGCGGGCATTGATGGTCTGACCGGCCTGCGATTCGGTAGCCAGGGCTGTGATATAACGGGCATCCTCTTTTGCCCATCCTTCGAGAAGATTATGATTTTTGGGATCTGCGGCCAGACAAGAGTATTTTTTGAATACATATTCTTTAAGCTTTTCGAAAAATTCGAAATAGGCTTTGTTCTGTTCTTTGATCATGGACACGAACTTCTTCTCCAGATCCGTGTCTTTGATCTCGGCAGGGATCACATGATCTTTATCCAGAGTAATATAACGCTGGGATTTTTCCGTGTAGGAACAAAGGCGGAACTTCTCCAGTTCTTCCATGGCATAACGGGATACGCCGATAACATCGAGATTGAACACTGCGTGCTCGGCAACCGAATGGTGACCCATTTTAAAAATGATCGTGGAATTTGACTTGCGGGACCGTTCAACTTCACTGCGGGCATCTTTTCTTATTTCATCGACCGGCCGCGGATCGCGGCTGATACGGGCATAGGCAGCAGACAGCACCTCAGGCGTGATGTCTTCCCTCTTCCCAACACTTTTCTCCAGCTCATTTAAGACCGTGGTATCGACATTGAATCCTGCTAATATTACCTTCATTTTCGACTCCTTTTAATGAAATTCAGTATCTAATTATAACAGGATTTTCCGGCTTGCAAAGCAAGATTTATCGGTAGCGGATCTTGGCAAAGACAATTGCCGCAACAAAGGCGAGCATCAGGCCGTTGGCCAGCATGATCGGGAGGCTGTGCATGAGATATCCGTACACCAGCCACATCACGATGCCGGCAGCAAACAGGGAAAAAGTTACTATCGACAGATCGGCAGTCTGCTTTGTCCGGTAAACCTTGATTACCTGAGGGAAAAAAGATATCGCGCACAAAACGCCTGCTAAAACACCGACCAGATCAGCCATCTGTATCCTTTCTTTGTTGCAGTTATATCCTGGCTTAACAAAAACTCTGCCCTGGTTCGACCCTCAAGCTTGAACCGGGGCGGTTCACAGTATCTTTATCATAAAAAAATTGAGGTAAGCTAATTTTTCTTACAACAAATAGCATAGGCTTTTACATCAATATCACTTCCCCAATTATAAGAATAACAGTCAGCTGTCCAGCCGCTTAAGCCATCCGGGAAACTGGCATGCAAAAATCCGTGCTGCTTAGCCGATATGCGACAGCTGCCGCCACCAGATATTACATATTCATCAGAAGCACAATGGGCGGTCGATCCTGCTTTTCTCCAGGGGCCCTGCACTACTCTGCACTGCAACTGCCCTCTAATATTACCGTCGACGTGAAGTTTGGCCTGAGGATCTAAATTTCCGATACCGACATTGCCATTATTCTTTACGATCATGGCCGTTGGCGCGGGCGTAGGCCCGGGAGGGCCTGGCTGACGCGTGACAAAATGCAGGTCATATCCTTTGCGAGTAGTGATCTTGAGATCGCCGGGTACGCCGTCCCGGCCAAAATGTCCTTTTCTATTGCCGATACCTATAGACGCCACATCCCGGTTAGTTATACAATTTTCCATGTCTGCTTTACTTTGAGCGAAAACCACGCCGGCAGAATCATTCGGCCCTTCCGGATATAAACCAATGGCCCCGTCACAGCTAAGACCTGTAACAGGATCCGTGGGGAGTTGTCTTCCTACAACAGTAAGCCCGCGGATCGGATTGTTGGTACCGATACCGACATGGCCTGCGATCCAGACATCGCCGGGGCTGGTCGCAGGAGGAACGTCGTTACTGTCGACCACATAATCATAATTGGTATCACCGACACCCAAAGTCTGCGTCTGCAGCTGTCTATAGACCCCGAAAGGCGACGGATAATACGTAGTGAAGGTTATGGTTTCGGATTGGTTGGTCTGACAAAAAGCAGGAAGGGAAAAAAATGTTAAAAATATAACAAGGAATACAGAAATAAAGTAGCGGACCATAATTCCTCCCGATTTTTATGCCGAAAATATTAAAAATATTATACTGCCATTTGCCGATCCGCTCCAGACAAATCGGGCCCGATCGAACCGGGGCGGTTCAAGCTGGTAAAATCAGGCTGGCAGGACAAAACCTGGCTCATGGCTGACATCCTGCCTCACCGGCAAGGCGGGCTGACAGCTTATAGCAAAATAAACTGCGTACTAAATACTTCGGTTCTACAAAAAACGAGGGGATTACAGGTCATCGGGAAAAACGGATAAACAGTATTGGCGGGTAATTTCCTTTTACGCAGGGGATCACTCAGTGGTGAAAAATTTTGGGGTGGGAGCAATCATGGATGTAAAAATTTTGGGGTGGGTGAAGGGATTTGAACCCTCGACATCTTGAGCCACAGTCAAGTGCTCTGCCAACTGAGCTACACCCACCGTCCCAAAATTTTTTCCACTATATAAAAGAACATTTACTTATTATACATAAAAGCTTTAAAAAACAAAGCTTATTCTGCCACCAGCCAAGCTGTCGACCGTGGTCTGTGGACTATCTTTGAACTAACTTTTTCCTTTATCCTTTTTACTTTTGACTTACCCTGAGCGACTGATCTGTGATGAGCGAAGTCGAACCAAGGGAGTCGAAGGGCTTTTTCCTTCCGCCGAAAGGCGGTTGCGTCCCTCGTCTTAGCGACCGCAGGGAGCGAACGTCTTAGCGAATATAATGAGCGGACGTCCTTCGGTTGCCTTTATTCCTCCGGAACCACGTCTTCGGCCATTTCTTCTTTTTCGTAACTTTTTCCGGTAAGCCGCTGCAGATTCTTGAAAAATTCTTCGAACAGACTGCCCACTGCCTTGATCGGCGGATCTATGGTCAGGGAACGGAATTTATCCACGCCGCTTTCCACTATGTCCTTACTCTTGGTCATATAATAATTAAGGGTATCCTTCGATTCTTCTTCGTCGATAGCCTTAAGCTGATCCAGCAATCCTTCGCCGATAAAAGTCACTTTAAAGGTTGGCTGGCTCATGGTAGTCACATGGCGCAGGCGCAATTCGGGTTTTCCGTTATGAGTGAACAGAGAAAGCACTGTCTGGAAATTCCTGATCCGGGCAGGATCTTCAGGGCTGTCGACAAAATTGACCTTATCGACCCTGATCGTATAATCGATAAGCAAACGGTCATTTTCGGCAACCAGTTTCGAATCCAGCGACATAAATGCTTCTTTTAATTCCAGATTTTTGGTTTTCCAGAACGGCGGATAATACGGATCGAACATGAAATAATTCACTTCGCTGGCCTTGACCAATACGTCCATTGCCTTATTCGGCCAATCGACCCAGCCGTTGAACTGGAGAACATCCTTTTGTCCTGCCTCATTTATGCCGATACCGGTAATAATATCAAAAGAAAATCTGGTAAATACCGGGTAATAAAAATCCCTGACCGTACCGTTTATTCCGTCTATCTTCAGATCAAGGGCCGGCTTTACTTTCCGGCTTTGCAGAAACAAGGCACAATCTTCCAGCACCAGAGTCTTTACAAATACTTTTATTTCCGGTTTTCCCGAGGAGATCAGTCCGGCCTGCCGCGGCACCGGCCGGGCAACAGGCAGATTGCCGTCGAAAAACGAAGAACTGAGCATGGAATCGTCGATAGTGATCATAGCCCTGTTAAGATAAAGTTTGTCCAGACGCAAAGTATTGGAGAAAGGATTGCCAATACCCAGGTCGGCAGTTGCCTGCCCTATCTTCAATCCCTTTGCTTCCAGGCCCACCATACTGAGACGCAGGGGGAAACTGAAGGAAAGGCTGTTCAGCCGTACCTCGGAATTCAGCTTTTTACTGAGCCTTTCTATGACCAGATCTTTGCCGCGTTCGTTTATATACAGATACATGAACACATAAGGCAAAATGATCAAAACCAGCCCCGTAAACACTATCCGCAATAATTTTTTAGTTTTCCGTTTCATATTTCTCCCCGGCCGGGTTCAGGAAAGGGCCCGGTCTTGATATGTACCGGGTATATCTTAGACAGTCAAGCCTCTTCTAAAGTTCCTTATTCTCTTATAATATCTGAACCAACTTCCATGAGCTATGAGCCATGAGCTAATCAGGTGGCGCGCCCAGCAGGAATCGAACCTGCAGCCTACGGCTTAGAAGGCCGTTGCTCTATCCGATTGAGCTATGGGCGCAACCATCCGAATTTTCAAAAGAACGAATAACCATCTACAGTGTAGTATATTATAAAGAGGTTTCGCTAATAATCTACGATAATTTTAAAAGATCGGGAATTAAAAATCGGGGCGAGTGGATTCGAACCACCGACATCTTGGTCCCAAACCAAGCGCTCTATCCAGGCTGAGCCACGCCCCGATAATTATCAATTTAAGAGATTCGAACCTGCAATTTATTCAGGTTTCTTTTCCTCTCAGGTCCTCGAGGAGTG
>CAZVRU010000005.1:23721-27124 GCA_964629785.1 uncultured Planctomycetia bacterium | reverse complement strand
GATTCGAACCTGCAATTTATTCAGGTTTCTTTTCCTCTCAGGTCCTCGAGGAGTGAGTATCTTCCTCTGTACTTTATCCTTTATCCTTTATCCTTGTTCCTTCCCGCTGAAAGCGGGCCTCTCTACTCTCTACTTCCTAACTAAATGTAGAATTCTACTGATTTTTCAAATATTTCACAAGGTATTTTTTCAGACCGGCAAAAGCCTTGTACCTGTGGCTGATCGTATTCTTAGTACGAACAGGCAGTTGGGCAACGGTCTTTTTATATGCCGGAAGATACATTACCGGGTCATAACCGAACCCGTTCTTACCCTCGATTCCGGTATGGATATATCCGGAAAGGACTCCTTCGCATTTTTTAAGCATTTTCCGGCCTTTCATCAGGGTAAGCACACAGCGAAACCGCGCTTTTCGTCTGGTACGGGGCAGTTTTTCCAGCTCTTTAAGTATCTTGAGATTATTTTTATTGTCAGTAGCATTCTTTCCCGAATAGCGTTTGGAATAAATACCGGGACGATTATCCAGAGCCGTTACCTCGATCCCCGAGTCTTCACCGACCACCAGGTCTTCGGGAAATTTTTGGGCCACTGGTTTTGTTTTTTTCAGGGCGTTTTCGTAAAAAGTCTTACCATTCTCTTTTATCCTGATATCAGGCGCGACCTCGGCCAGAGACACTATCTCCAGCTTCACGCCTTTAAGGATCTTTTTGATCTCTTTCAGTTTACCTTTATTTTTAGTAGCTATTATCAATCTCATGTCCAAAAAGTAGCGAGAAGCGAGTAGCAAGTAGAGAGAAATTCATAAATATAATTTTAATAGCCAATGCCCAACTTTCTACTCTCTACCCTCTACTCTCTACTTCCTCAGGTGAGTAAGGGCTGCAGATCTTTCAGTTCGTTTCTTTCCCTGTCGATAAGATCGGTGATACCTTTTTTAGCCAGTTCAAGCAATTCATCGAGCTGCTGCCGGGAAAAGGTCTTGCCTTCGGCAGTTCCCTGGACTTCCACATATTCACCGGATGATTTCATGACCACGTTCATGTCCACGTCGGCCTCCACATCTTCCTGATAGTTCAGATCGAGGATAGGTGTTCCCTGCCAGAGTCCCACACTTATCGCTCCCAGAAAATCGGTTATCGGAAATTGTGTGACCAGCGCCTGTTTATACATATAATGCAGGCAATCGGCCAGAGCAATAAATCCGCCGACTATCGAAAGCGTCCTGGTACCGCCGTCAGCTTGTATTACGTCGCAATCGACCCAGATCGTTCTTTCTCCCAATTTTTTCAGATCGACCACACTGCGCAGGGAACGGCCGATAAGACGCTGTATTTCCATGCTCCGGCCCGAAATCCTGTCTCTGAGATTACGGTTATGAGTTGATCTGGGCAGCATTCCGTATTCTGCCTTGACCCAGCCTCCTCCCTGGCCGCGCAGCCAGAGCGGCAGATTTTTATCCACAGTCGCGGTACAGATCACCCTGGTCCCGCCCATTTCGATAAGGCATGACCCCTCGGCATGCTTTACGTATTCCCGGGTTATATTTATTTTCCGCAATTCATCGGCTTTTCTTCCATCGGCTCTTTTTCTACCCATCTTTATCCTTTCTGTGATTTTGCCAAAAGCGGTTTACGGCGCAAACCGTTCATAAAGATCTCTACCCCGGCTATCGATGCCCACGATAAGGGGAAAATTTTCGACAGTAAAAGAATATATCGCTTCGGCGCCTAATTCGGAAAAAGCGATCGTTCTGAACGACAGGACTTTGTCCCGCAAGTAGGCAGCGCATCCGGCATGGGTCACGAAGTATACTGCTTTATATTTTTTGAATACAGAGCGCAGACGCGGGTCGCGGTTTCCCTTTCCGATAACCGCGCCGAGGCCGGCAGCCAGAAGCGGACCGGTAAAAGGGTCCATGCGCGAAGCAGTTGTCGGACCGCAGGAACCGAGCTTTTTATTCTTTATATTCGGACCGCAATAATATATCGCGGCATCTTTCAGATCCAGAGGAAGCCGCTTTTTCTTCTTCAGCAAACCGGTCAGCCGCTGATGTGCTCTGTCCCTGGCTGTATATACAGTACCGGAAAGCAAAACCATTTCCCCTGCTTTCAGATCTTTCAGTTTATCTTTGGTCAAAGGAGTCGTTAAATGTCGCATATGATTATTACGTAATTATAAAGTCGACACGTCAGCAGTCTGACGGCGACAAGTATCCAGAATCTTACTTGCGCGGGGTGCAGCCCTATCCGCTAACCGCTATACCCTGTTTAAGCAGTTCGGCTTTGCTGAACTTTACAGATGAACTGCGCAAAGCATGACAGCTTATATTCACTCCTACCGGTAATCCCGCGATATGCGTGGGATGATCCTTTATCTTCACTGCCAGGCAGGTATGCTGACCACCCAGGCCCATAGGCCCTATTTTCAGGGCATTGATCTTTTTCAACAGCCTGTTTTCCCATGCGGCAAAAACCTTATCTTTGCTGCGTTTGTTTGTATCTTCGAGCAAAGCTTCTTTGGCCAGCAAAAGACTGGTATCGGCAGTGCCGCCGATGCCCACGCCGACAATAAAGGGCGGACAGGCCGAAGGGCCGGCATCTTTTACTGCTTTGATTATAAATTCATCGATCTCTTTTTGCGAGGCCGTGGGGTTGAACATCTTCAACCTGGATTTGTTTTCCGATCCGAACCCTTTGGGAAAGATGGTCACTTTCAACCCGCTTTTTTCAGAAAACGAAACATGAAAAATACCGGCAGCGAAATCAAGTTTCCCTTTTCTGTCTATGGCCGAAGCCCGAAAACCGCCTTTTTCGTAACCTTTACTTACCGCAGCGGATATTTTTTTTATCAATCTGCTGTTCAAAGAAATATCTGGCCCGGCTTCGATAAAGACGATCGGCAGTCCCGTATCCTGACATAAAGCCAGTTTCTTTTTACCGGCAATAACCGCATTCTCCAGGATTATCTCCAGGGCCCGGGCAATGCGCCGGTTTTTTTCGCGGCGCAAAGCCTTTGCCAGAAGTGCCTGTACGTCCGGACGCAATTCGGTATTGGCTTTGATCACCGCTTTGATTATCTTATCTTCAAACTTCATAAAAGTTACAAGTTACAAGTAACATGTGACAAGTAAATATCTGTGTAATCCTCTCTAATCTGGGCAATCGGCCTGCCGCGCAGCGGCTATTTAATCCCCAGCATCTTATGCAATTGCGGCATTATCCGGCAATCCACGCCTTTGTCCAGCAAATAATCCTGCCAACCGATAACCCGTTTTAAAAATATCTTGTTTATTTTACCTGCTCCGGGCTGTAAATACAATGTATACGATTTTTTTCCCTGCATAAAGCGGCCGCAGCGCGTAATATCGGTCTTTTTTGTCTGAGAAGTAACTACCGCCTTGAAA
>CAZVRU010000005.1:0-23711 GCA_964629785.1 uncultured Planctomycetia bacterium | reverse complement strand
CCGGGCGATCTGGAAAAACTTTTCATGGGCCGCCCACTGGGCCCTCTGTCCGGTAGCGCCCGGCAATTTTATGTCGCAGGAAACGATGTCCACCAGGGAAATCACCTTTTTGAGCTGCTCAGGCAAAGTGGCATTGGTCTCTAAAAGGATCTTACACCCTGCCTTTTTAAGCAAATCAGCGAAAACACGCAAAAAGACGGCCTGGGTAAGCGGCTCGCCGCCGGTCAAGGCAATGAATTTTTCTTTCCGGGAAAGCACCTTATCGCGCAATTCTTCCGGAGTATACAGGACATAGCGGTCAAGGGGCGTATCGCAGTAACGGCAGGCGAGATTACAGCCGTAAAATCTGACAAAGGTCTGCCGGCATCCGGCGTACTTACCCTCGCCCTGAACGCTTTTAAAGAGTTCGGCTATTTTCGCTTTCATTATCGGCGCGGGGAAAATTTTTGCGATAGGGGCGGAACGGTCTTGAACCCCGCCTTTCTTTTTTTTCCAAAGCGGGGCCTGTACCGCGGACATCCGCAGTCAAAGGATCTTTTCGTCCCAGAGCGCGGAACGCTTCCTGGCGGAAGCGGCAGCTGTCGCAGTGGCCGCAGGGCCGGGTTCCCCCTTTATAACAGGACCAGGTATGTTCGAAAGGCACGTTCAGGCTCAATCCCATTTCGATTATTTCCTTTTTACTTTTGTCGATCAAAGGAGCAATGACCTTCACGCCCTTTTTATGAATAGCGTCATTGGCGGCGCGTTCGAAACTGTGGATAAATTGCGGCCGGCAATCCGGGTATCCCGGATAATCAAGCGTGTGTGCCCCGATAAAAATACTGGAAGCGCCCATACTCTCGGCACAGGATACGGCATAACTTAGAAAGACGAGATTGCGGGCCGGAACATAAGTCGAAGGTATATTTTTTTTGTCGGCCGGATTACGATTTAGCGGCACCTTGACCTGATGATCGGTAAGGCTTGATCTCGACCAGGGCAGCTTTATATCCAGAACCGTGTACGGGACATGATTTAGACCGGCGATCTTCCTGGCGCACTCGGTCTCTTTCTGATGTTTCTGTCCGTAACGAAAAATAAGGGCGTGCAGCTGATAAGCGTACTTTACTGCCAGATACAGGGTCACTGCCGAATCAAGCCCTCCCGAAAGCAGAACAATACCCTTATTGTGATCTTTTCTCATTCCCGATACGTGGCGCATGAACTATCTTTCTCCCAGACTCTGATCTCATCAAGAACGAGAGGCGCTGAAAAACGCGGTTTGAGTTTTTTAAAGATATAGGCGGCAATATATTCCGAAGTGGGATTATGTTCTTTAAAGAATTCCAGATCGTTTATACAGACATGGTCGAATTCGGCCAGAACTTCGTTAAGCTGTTTTTTTAGTTCGCCGAAATCGATGACCAGGCCGAGCTTATCGAGATCCTGACTGGCCACGACCGCCTCTATTTTCCAGTTATGACCGTGCAGAGACTCGCATTTTCCTTTATATTCCCTCAAAAAATGAGCGGCACTGAATCCGGAAACTACTTTTACCCTATACATTGACTACTTTCGGTTTATCGATGGAAGCACCCAGGAACAATCTGGCTTTACGGGAAAAATGGACCGGTTCGTCAGTCACGTAAAATTCCCTCTTGCCTTTTTTCGACCGGGCATTATTCAACTTTTTTTCTTCCAGAAGAGACCTGGTGTTGAGGGCCACTTCACGGGCAGAATCAATAAGATACACGTTTTTCAGATATGAGGCAATAACTTTTTTCAATAACGGATAATGGGTACAGCCCAGGATCAGAGTGTCGATCTTTCCTTTCATTTCCCGCAAATACATCTCAATCACCTGGCCCACTATTTTTCCTTTATTCATCCCTTCTTCGGCCAGGGGAACGAACAGCGGACAGGGACGCGAATAAACCTTTGTCCGGGGAGAAAGAGCGACGATCTTACGCTCATATACCCTGCTGGCTATGGTCGAGGCAGTCCCGATCACCCCGATACGACCGTTGCGGGAAACTTTCAGGGCTTTTTCCACTGCCGGATCGATTACCCCTACCAGGGGAACGCGGAAATTCTTCTGCAGATATTCCAGGGCCAGGCTGGTCGAGGTATTGCAGGCGACCACCACGCATTTGACTTTCTTTTTCATAAGAAAGATCGTATTTTCCCTGCTGAAACGAATAATGGTCTGTTTCGATTTGTTGCCGTAGGGCACCCGGGCAGTATCTCCTATGTAGACGATATCTTCCCTAGGCAAAGCCTTCTGGAGTTCGCGAAAAACGGTCAAACCGCCTACCCCCGAGTCGAAAATACCGATCGGCCTTTTATTCACTGCTGTCATAATCTTTTACAAACTGGCGGGCATTACTGTTATAAGAACCGATACAGAGAGAGAACGCTTCCATCAGCTGTTTCTGATACTGAGCGCTGGTCAATAATTTTTCATCGTACTTATTGGTCAGATACCCCATCTCCAGCAGAATGCTGGGCACATAGGCATTCTTTAATACATAAAAAGAGGCGCCCCGCGGGGGCCTTGTCTTAAGCCCGAATTGCTTAAGCTGCCGGGTCAACAAAGAAGCGAACTCCAGAGAGACCGCGTTATTTTCGGCACAGATCATGTCCCAGACAATAGCCCGGGTATTATGGGAAAAATAACCTTCGAAATTAAGCTCGGCTTTTTCGGCAAGAGATTTAGATCTTGCCTCGTTGTTAAAATACTTAGGGGTCAGATAATACACCTCTACTCCATTTACTTTACGGCTGCGGTTGGCATTGGCATGAATACTGATAAAAAGATCGGCATTTTTTTCTTTGGCGATCTCGGTCCTCTGCTGAAGGCTGAGAAATATATCGGTAGAACGGGTCATATACACTTTATATCCTTTTTGTTCCAGGACTTTTTTCAGGACCCTGGAAAAAGAAAGGTTGAGATCTTTTTCTTTTATCCCCCGGAACGGCGATATGGCTCCCGGATCTTTACCCCCGTGCCCGGGATCGATGACTATGGTCTTTACCCGCACCGGGGCTTCCCGGCGGCGTACGATCTTACGGCCGAAAGCGATATCGGCCAGCTCGGCAGGAATAAAAAGGCGGCCGTCCCGGTAATAGGGCGGATATTTCAGATAAAAGGTAGTACCGTTGACATAGGCGATCAGCGAATTGAGCAGCAGCCGTATATCCTTTTCCTTCGACTCCATTTTCACCATATCGTCGATAGTATCGAACTGCGGACTCAGGCCATGGGCCCTGCAGAAATCATTTACTTCCACGAAAGTATCTCCGGGCCGTGCTCTTTCGGTCCCTTTATGCGGCGTATGAGCGCAACCGCAGATCAAAAAACAGATTATTCCGATAATTATCTTTCTCATATACATAGAATTATCCTGGCGATCTCGAAATAGATAAAAATACCCACCACGTCTACTATGGTGGTTATCAACGGCCCGCTCATCACTGCCGGATCGGATTTCAGCCAGCGTGAGATCAAAGGAAGGCTGGCACCGACTACTGCCGCCAGCATAATAGTAAGCCCCATGGAAATACCTACCGAAAAACTCACCAGCCAGTTCTGCTGCTGCATGAACACCCGCAGAACTCCTACCACTGCCAGGATTATCCCGATGGCTATTCCGATCAACGATTCCCTGAAAACGACTTTTATAAAATCACGAGCCGATATATCTCCGGTTGCCAGACTGCGGATAACTATCGTTGCCGACTGGGTGCCGGCATTTCCTCCGGCAGCCACCAGTACCGGAAGGAAAAAAGTAAGTTCGATCCATTGGGAAATAGCCGCTCCGTAACGCTGCAGGATAAATCCCGATATCGATTCGAACACGGCCAGGACTATCAGCCAGAAACTTCTTTTCCAGACCACGTTGAAAAATCCGGCCTCCAGATACGGACCCTCCACCGGAAGGACCGCCGCAATTCTTTCGAAATCCTCGGTCACCTCATCTTCCAGAACGTCGACCAGATCGTCGAAAGTCACGATCCCCAGAAGTTTATCATTGTTATCGACAACCGGCAAAGCCATTAAATCGTATTTTTTAAAAATATTGGCTGCTTCTTCCTGATCGGTAGTGGCTTTGACCTTGATCACCTGGGGGAACATGATATCTTTGACTTTTGCCTGACGGTCGGCCAGGACCATACGCTTCAAAGAGACCACGCCTTTAAGTTTTTTTTCTCTATCCAGCACATAACCGTGGTACACGGTCTCTTTTTCCACACCGACCGCTTTTATATGATTCAGCGCTTCTTCTATGCTCATGTCTTCGAAAAATTGGACAAAATCGGGAGTGATCAGCCTGCCCACCGTATCTTCGGGATAATTGAGCAGTTTAAGAGCGATGGTCCGCTCCTCGGGAGACAGATAATTTATGAACTTTTTCGTCAGCTCAGCCGGCATTTCCTCAAACAGCTCAGTCCGGTCATCAGGCGACATCTCATTGAGCAGAGCAGCGATCTCCTGCTTATTGAGGGACATAAGCAGCTCTTCCTGCTCTTCCTGGGGCAGGTATTCGAAAAGATCTACGGCCCGGTCCGGCGGCATCAAACGTAAAATAAAAAGCTTATAGGAAGGTTTGCTGAGAAAAGAGAACAAAGAAGCTACATCTTCGGGGTGATTCGGCAACAGCTTCTTGATATCGGCAAAATGCCTGTCCTGGATAAGCTTTTCGATGTCTTTTGCCAGTATCTGAAGCATAATATTCAGTTTATTTTAATATTTAAGGCGTGTCAAACGGTTTTAGCGCATGGCGTATAGCCATAAAGTAGAAAGTAGCGAGTAGAAAGTAGAAAGAAAAATATAAGAATACCCGATTTTGCGATTAAAATACTCTTTAAAAAGGCGGTAAATATATTAAGAGCCGATTCAAAAGGGACGGTTAAATCAAAGTCGAATTTATTGCCTATTTACGCGATAGCGCATTCTCTCTACTCTCTACTCTCTACTCTTTCAAAGACTTAAGTAAAGTGCTTTATCCTCGATGGTCTGATAGGTAGCCTGACAGATACGACGCATTGTCGTTATATTGTTTTCCAGGGTTTCGGCACTGAGGCCGGGCACTTCTTTAAGATAATCTTTGGTCAGAATCACATAAAGGCTGTAGATATCTTTGAATGCCGCCTGGAAAGAATGGTGGTTCCAGTCACTCCCTAAAAAGATGAACGAAACTTTACCGGGAAAACGTTCCAGCAAAAATTCTTCCAGTCGGCGCAGTAATTCGCCGGAGGGATGAAAATACAACAGCACTTCGATAAACCGCATCGAAGGAGAAAGGCGGCCTTCTATATCGTTCATCAGTTTCTCAAGATCGGTCTTTTCCGGAACGATCAGTTCGGCGTTTTCCAGGGTTTTCATGGTTTGCTTATACTTTTCGACACTGGGCTGGTTGACAAAATTGATATTTTTATAAAAAGCGAACGAGGCCACGAATATATGCAGGTAATGCATCAATCCCATAAGATACACATAATCGTCCTGGCCGGAAAGATCGAAATCGACCGGCAGAAAACCTTCCTGTTCGGTAGCACCGACAATGGTCTTGGCATAAAATCCGTCTTTTTTCGACCCCAGACTTTCCTGAAAAAGCTGAGTTATCCAGGTAGTGATCTCGGCTTTTATCTTCTGGCGTACCGGAACGAAAAAGAAAGCCGAATCGCATTCCCGGTATTGCCGGGCCAGGGCCTGCGCGTCACGGTCTATCTGTTCAACCAGAGACAGGTATTCGGTATAAACGGTTTTAAGCCTGTTGAGATCACGGTTCAGCATCAAATAAAGCGGCAGGATAAAGATCAGAGTATGGGGAGAAGTGAATCTGCCGCCGATATCCGAATGACCGTCGATCTGTATCGTATCCCGGGAGCATTCCTGCCAGCCCAGGGCATCGAGTTTTTCAAAGGCCTCACGGTCACTCAGCCACAAGAACTGCTCCTGCCATCCTTCTCCCAGGAATTCCTGGAAAGTCCTGGCCAGAAGCTGGCTTTCAGTGGTCGTCCCCGACTTGGTTATCGGAATGACAAGAGTTCTGCTTTTATCGCTGATCGCACCGATAGTCCCGCGGACAGCTTCCGGATCAAGCGAATCCAGGCAATATACCGGAGCGCCGGGCGCCAGGGCGTGCAGAGTCTTGATCCCGTTGATCGATCCACCCATGCCGATAAACACAAACTGATCTTTATTTTCCAGATAGCGGTCGAGCCGGCGCAAGACCAGTTCCACCATGTTCCAGGAAGGCGGTTTTACCCAGCCCAGACGGGGAAAGCCCCGGTCGAACCCTATTTCCTTGAACAGATTGCTGTTGTCTACTTCGTTCTGATTCTGCCTGCCTGCTGCCTGATACAGATAATCCAGTGCTTCCATTTTTCCCTCCATCTGAATGATGTTGATTCAACTCTTGGCTCATGGCTCATGGCTCATGGCTCATGGCTCATGGCTCATAAGATTATATCTCTCTACTCGCTTCTCTCTACTCGCTACTTTAGAAACATTCTGTCCGGTTGCGGCCGCTTTTTTTAGCTTTGTACAGCGCTTTATCGGCAACCTCGATCAGTAATTCCGGATATGTGGTGTGACGGGGAAAAACAACCATTCCGATGCTTACCGTAATAAGCAGTTGTTCATCGAACGCTCTTATCTTTTTCGCGCCGATCGCGGAACGGATCCTCTCGGCAACGAACAACGCCCCGTCCTTGTCGGTTTCCTGCAGAATGACCACGAACTCCTCTCCTCCGTAACGGGCCACGAAATCTATCTCGCGAAGGCAGCTCTGCAGTTTTTGGGCGACTTCCCGCAATACGGCATCACCGACCAGATGACCGTAAGTATCATTGACTTTTTTGAAATGGTCGATGTCAATCATCAACAGAGAAAACTTAAGGGAAAATTTCTTGGCCCGTTCCGCTTCTTCTTCCAGGCGCATGTTGAAATAACGCCGGTTATACACACCGGTAAGCGAATCATGTATGGAAAGAGTCTCCATCTGCTCATAAAGATGTATCTTTTCCAGGCAGACGTTAAGAGTTTTAACCACGGTCCTCAGATTCTTCTCGACCTGGGGAGAAGAAGTCTTGACCGAAACGAACAGTCCCGGTTCGGTATTCAGTTTATAGTTGGAATAATTGGATTTGGGATGATGATAAAAAGTAACGTCATCGACTGCTTCACCGAAAGAAAAAAGCTCGTCTTTGAATATCCTCAATGCCGATTCCTTTTTAAAGACCGGCGAGATCTTCCTGGTCAATTCATAAAGCAGAAAAGTCCGGGAGATCGAATCCTCCAGATGCTGAAGACGCAGATCGACTTCCACCATCCTTCGTTTCAAATCGCCTTCTTCATCCTTTAAATTTACGATCCGGTTTTCATAGTAATGGCGCACGCGGACGGCATGCCAGACCCCGCACCCCACGTAAAGTAATATCAAAGCGATCAGGACGTAGAACATACCTTGTTCTTCCCCTCTTTTTTGGCCCGATAAAGAAGATTATCGGCCTTATCCATAAGGGCAATGAAACTGCTTCCGTCATCGGGATAAAAAGCCAGCCCTAAAGAGGCGGTAAAATGTATTTTTCGTCTCCGGAAGCTTATTATAACCTGGCTTAATTCTTTGCGGATCTTCTCGGCCAGAGCAAAGGCTGCTTCTTTTTCGCTGCGTACCAGGAAAAAAACGAACTCTTCGCCGCCGTAACGGGCCGCCATATTACCGGAATCGCCTACTACCTGAGACAAAACACGGGCCGTTTTTTTCAGGACCAGATCGCCGACCGTGTGTCCGTAAGTATCGTTTATTTTCTTGAAATCGTCTATATCGAGGACTCCCAGGGCCAGCTGACTGCTGTTCATCTGAGCTCTGGTCAATTCCTCTTTAAGCCGGTAAAGAAAAGCATCGCGCAGAAACAGATCGGTCAAAGCGTCTTTGGTAGCCAGTTCCTTAACCCGCTGAAATATGCGGGCCCTTTCCAGAACGGCAGCCGTCACGTCACTGAGGATCCGCAAGACCCGCAGATCATCGAGAGAAAAAGCTGTTTTCCCCCTGCTTTCCGCCCTGACCACACCGATCACCGTATCGCCCTGCGAGATCGGGCTGGCAATGAACGAACGTATTCCCCGCTCCTGGTAGGCCGGACTTATCGAACAATCAAAACGAAAATCTTCGGTAAAGTCGTCGATAAGCAATGACTGGTTATGCCGTAAAACCCACCATTCGGTAAAATCGCCGTGTTTTTCCTTGATCACCAGCGGTTCTTTTTTATGCGAATACACCAGGTCTATAAGGTTGGTCTGGCGATTAAAGATAAATAACAGAATATTGTCGGACTGGGGCAGAAGCCGGGCAAGCTGGACAAACAGATAATCATAGATCTTTTCTTTTTCCATCAGGCGGGTAAGCCGGTCTACGATGCGGGATATCGAGGTAAGGTTTTCGGCTTTATGGGGAAGAATGGACAAAGCGTTCTCTTTATTGCCGTTCTCTTCCCGCAGCATATTGATATTTTCCTGGATCTCTTCCAGGCGGGGCTGGTATTCCCGGAAAAAAACATCCTGCTTTAAATGAAACAGAAAAAGCAGAAGAAAAGTGACGATCAAAACGCCCAGGCAGGCAACAAAAGGAATAAGGGCGTTAAAGTAAGAATAGATAGCGGCAAACGAAATTACAAAGGTAATGAGGAATGAAAATAAATTATACAATGGCCTGTTCTGTAGAAATGTCAAAAAACCGGGCTTTCTTCATATCCAGAACGACTTCCAGCAGGCTTCCTACCGATGGTTTATTCCCCGCTTCTACAACCGCGACAAAGGTATGTTTTCCGGTGGAAAGATAGATATGATTTTCAGAGCCCATGGTCTCGATCACCTCACAGGTGGCGCGGACTGTGTTATCGGGCGTGGCGGCAGAGGCAAACAGTTTATCGTAAATATTTTCCGGTCTTATCCCGAAATGCAACTCCTTATTGACATAAGGTTTGAGTTTGGCATGCTTCTCTTCGGGAATCTTGACTTTGAAACTGCCCTCGTTCAAGAACATCTTGCCGCTCTGCTGAAGAAGAACCCCTTTCATAAAATTCATCGGGGGCGAACCGATAAATCCGGCTACGAATTTATTAGCCGGATGATCGTAAATGTTCAACGGCGTATCGAACTGCTGTACTTGTCCGTCTTTCATCACCGCCACCCGATCCCCCAGAGTCATAGCTTCGATCTGATCATGCGTTACATAGATCATCGTTGTCTGGATCTTAAGATGAAGCTTATGGATCTCGGTCCTCATCTGGACACGCATTTTTGCGTCGAGGTTACTCAAAGGTTCATCGAAGAGAAAGACCATCGGCTTGCGGACAATGGCCCTGCCCAGAGCGACTCTCTGGCGTTCGCCGCCGGAAAGTTCTTTCGGTTTACGCTCCAGCATTCTGGTAACACCGAGTATCTGGGCCGCTTCCCGGACCCGTTTATCGATCTCCTGACGGGAATATTTTCTCAGTTTCAGGGCAAAAGCCATGTTCTCATAAACGCTCATATGCGGATAGAGCGCGTAATTCTGAAAGACCATGGCAATATTTCTGTCTTTGGCCGGAATATTATTGACTACTTTGTCGCCGATAAAGATATTGCCGCGGGTAACATCTTCAAGACCGGCGACCATGCGCAGGGTTGTTGATTTGCCGCACCCGGAAGGACCTACCAGCACCACAAATTCGCGGTTTTCGATGCCGAGGTTGACATTATTTACGGCCAGAACCTTGTGGCCGTATTCTTTGCTGACATTGACTAAACTTACCTGTGCCATAAATCTAAATTGTAGGGGTTAACCATTATTATGTCAAGCCAAATAATCCAAAAGAGCAGCCAGGGTCTTTTTCAGATCCCGGCGGTGCACCACCATATCGACAAGACCGTGCTCAAGATTGAATTCCGATGTCTGAAATCCCGGCGGCAGATCCTGCTTTATGGTCTGTTTGATGACCCGGGGACCGGTAAAACCTATCAAGGCCTTGGGTTCGGCAATGATAACATCGCCCAGGCCGGCAAAAGAAGCCATGATCCCGGCCATGGTGGGATGGGTCAGCAGGGAAATAAACGGGATCCCCTGTTCTTTAAGACGGGAAAGGGCACCGCTGGTCTTGGCCATCTGCATCAGAGAAAGCATGCCCTCATACATACGGGCTCCGCCGCCCGAACCGGATACGATGATCAGCGGTATCCTCTGTTCCAGCGCCTCTTCGGCGATGCGGGTGATCTTTTCGCCGACCACCGACCCCATAGAACCCATGATAAAACGGTGATCGGTAACGCCTAAAGCCACGATCTTATTTTCCAGAAGAGCCGTGCCGGCTATTGCCGCTTCTTTAAGCGAGGTCACCTTCTTTTCCTCTTTCAGTTTATCCTTATAAGCTTTCGGGCCCTGGAACTCAAGCGGGTCCAGGGACTGCAGCTGACCATACATTTCCTGGAAACTTCCTTCATCGGTCAAAAGCGCTACCCTTTCCCAGCAGGTAAGGGGAAAATGATAATCGCACTTGGGACAGACCTTTAAATTTTCTTCCAGTATCTTTTTGAAAATGAACTGGGAACAATCCGGGCACTTATGCCACAGACCGTCCGGCATCGATTTCTGTTTCGGTTTGACCAGAGTATATTTCAATGGCTTTTTGAATATCCTCACTTTTCGAACCTCCTGACGATCAAACCGCTGAGCAGTTTGGGATAAAAATATGTGGATTTTTGCGGCAGAAGATGCGAAGTGCGGGCGATATCGAATACAGTATCGAGAGGCGTGGCCCTGAGCAGAAATCCTGTTTTTTTGCCGCTGACCATGGTTTTGACCTCTTTTATCTTATGGGAATATCGGATATCGCTTACCGTCAGATGTTTGAACACAAGTTTGTGCAATATCGAGACATCCAGTTTTTTATATATCTTTTCCTCTTTCTTTACAAATATTGTATCCAATATCTTTTTATTTTTCAAATCGAGAAAATAGAATTTTTTGCGGGCATAAATTCCGAAAGAAAAATTATCCCCCTCTTTTCTCGTTTCCCGGCGAACGAAATCCTCGTTGACTTCTTTGATATCGAAATAAGGTGCCAGTTTTTCCAGCATCATATGAGTGGTTTCTTCCACTTTCGCCACCCGATGCGTGGGAAGGATCAAAAGACCGTTGGAAGGATCGGTAAAATAGGCCGGGATATAATTGAGGTCCTTATAGGCTTTTTTGTATTTATGGAAATACTGCCGGGCAACGGCAAAACGGTGGTGACCGTCGGCAATAAACAATTTCTTAGCCGAGGTCTCTTTGGCCAGAGCCCTGATCACAGCCGGGTCATCGATGCGCCAAAGGCGGTTACGCATCTCTTTGCTGTCATAAAAATCCATGAACGGTTTTTTCTTTTTACATTGCCTGATCAGACCGGCCAGATTTTTGAGCGGCCTGTCGCTGATCACGAAGATAGGGCTTAAATTGGCCTTTATTTTCGTCAACAAAGTAAAGCGGTCTTTTTTGGGCGCCGAAAGCGTGTTCTCGTGCGGAAAAATGACCCCTTTTTTATCCAGTTCCAGAAGAGCCAGGAAACCGGTGCGCACATGGGATATACCGGCCAGAGTAAAAGTCTGTTCATAGAGATAAATGCAGTCCCGGCTGTCCTGAACTAAAACCCCGTCGGAAATCCATTTATGGAATTTTTTGCTCAAGGCGTCATAATCGTGCTTTTTATCCACCAGCAGCACATGGATGAAATTATACGGCGATCTCTTTCGCAGCTGAGCTCGCAGGTCCGGGCTGATAATGTCATAGGGCGGGCAGGTGACATCCCCGGGATCGGCGATCTTTTCCTGATTATAAAAAAACGCTTTGAATGATTTTACTAAATCGCTCATCGGTCAATCCTTTTTTGGATCGCTGTTATTATTTTTCCCGGTCCCGCTTTCCGATTTCGCTTTTTTGCAGGAAGAACAGGAAGGCTTATCACAGGCTTTATTTCCCGAAGAAGGAGAAACGTTCTTTTTCTTATAATCGGTGATATAAAAACCGCTTCCTTTGAAGATCAATCCGCAGCCGGCGCTGATCAGTTTTTTTGCTTTACCGCCGCATTCCGGGCAGACCTTAACGGGCTTGTCGGTCATCTTATGAAAAACTTCGAACTTTTTTTTACAACTTGAACACTCATACTCATAAGTAGGCATAGATGTTCTCCTGGGCCGGGCAGCTGCCGCGGCAGATTTTATTTATTTAGCAAGCTTTTCCAATTCAGCCAGCAATTTCTTTTCCTGTCCGCTCAACCGCGTGGGGATACTTACGTCTACCTGCACAAATTCATCACCCGGCCTTTTGGAATGAAGGTCGGTTATCCCTTTTCCTTTCAGACGGAAAATAGTATTGGGCTGGGTACCGGCCGGAATGCGCATTTTTACTTTTCCGTCGAAAGTAGGCACTTCTATCTCTCCGCCCAGTATGGCCCTGATATAGCTGACCGGTACTTTACAATGGATCGAAGCACCGTGACGTTCGAACAGAGGATGTTTTTTTACCGCGATATGCAGATAGAGATCGCCTCTTGAACCGTGAGCAAAATTTCCTTCGCCTTTCAAACGCATCACCGATCCGGTATCGACACCGGCCGGTATTTTTACTTTTACGCTTTTCTGCGAGCTGACACGGCCCTGACCGCGGCACTGCGTGCAGGCTTTGGTGATCACCTTTCCCTGGCCGTGACATTGCGGACAGGTCTGCTGCATACTGATAAACCCGAACCCGGTGGCCACTACTCCCCGGCCCCGGCAATAAGAACAGGTCTTGGTGCTCGAACCGGGCTCGGCGCCGCTTCCCTGGCAGCGGCCGCAAGGTTCGTAATGCGGAAAAGTGACTGTCTTTTCCGTTCCCTGCGCTGCTTCCTCCAGAGTGATCTCCAGCTGATACTGGATACTCTCGCCGCCTCTCTGCCGCCGGCCTCCCGAAGCACCGAAAATATCGAAACCCATATCGGAAAAAAGATCTTCGAATATGGAACCGCCGCCGCCCATATTGCGGAAAATGGAACTGAAATCGGCACCGCGGAAAATATCCTCCGTGGAAAACCGGGAATCGATCCCGGCATGCCCATACTGATCATATAACTGCCGTTTCTGAGAATCACTCAAGACGGCGTAGGCTTCGGAGATCTCTTTGAACTTCTCCTCGGCCTCTTTTTTCTTGTCTTCACTGACCCGGTCAGGATGATACTGCATCACCAGCTTGCGATAAGCCTTTTTGATATCGGCTTCGCCGGCTGATTTTTCCACCCCCAGAACTTCGTAATAATCTCTCTGCGTACTCATCATGCGGCACATTGTGCCGCAGTCCACGGACGGCAGTCCACGGACCACGGTCTACATTCAGCGCGCCTGGCGCGCATAAGCATCTTTCTCTCTACTCTCTACTTGAAATCCGAACAATCCCGATAATAGGGCTTCGGATTTCATCTCCCGATGAATTGCGGGCAATTTTCGGGACTTAACCCCGAGAATCTGAAAGATTCCTCGGGGCCGGTAAGCTGCGGAAAATATTATTGAAATTTTTCCGCTTTCAGGCACACATCGGGACTCTACTCTCTACTCTCTACTCTCTACTCTATTTATTGTCGTCTTCCTTGAACTCGGCGTCGATGACCTCGCCTTCCTCAGCGGTTTTGGGCTCTTCGCTCTGACCCTGCTGTTGAGCTCCGGGCTGCGGCCCGGCGCCGGGCTGAGCTCCGGCCTGCTGCTGAGAACTTGCTTTATAGACTTCTTCAGCCAGTTTGTGAGCAGCTTTGCTCAGTTCTTCGATGGCCTTTTCCAGTTCCGGCTTGGTCACGCCTTCTTTTTTCACCAGTTCTTTAAGCTCTTTCAGTTTTTCTTCGATAGCTTTTTTATCGCCGTCCGACACCTTATCGCCGAAATCCTTCAGAGATTTTTCGGTTGTAAAAGCCAGCTGATCGGCCTGGTTACGGATCTCGGCCAGCTCTTTTCTTTTTTTATCATCCTCGGCATACTTCTCGGCGTCTTTGACCATCTTATCGATCTCTTCGTCCGACAACTTGTGCGGCGAAGTAATGCGTATCGACTGTTCCTTGCCCGTACCCTTATCCTTGGCCGTAACATGGACGATACCATTGACATCGATATCGAAAGTCACCTCGATCTGAGGCATACCGCGCGGTGCCGGAGGTATATCGAGAAGGTCGAACCGTCCCAGTTCCACATTATCATTGGCCATCTGCCGTTCACCCTGCAGGACCCGGATGGTCACCGCGGTCTGGTTGTTCTCGGCAGTGGAAAATACCTGCGATTTTTTGGTGGGGATGGTGGTATTACGATCGATAAGCTTGGTAAATACCCCGCCTAAAGTCTCGATACCCAGAGAAAGCGGTGTCACGTCCAGCAGCACCACGTCTTTGACGTCGCCCTTGATGATACCTACCTGTATCGCGGCACCAAAAGCCACACATTCCATGGGATCGATACCCCGCTCGATCTTCTTACCCACGAAACCTTCTACAAACTGCTGAACAATGGGCATACGGGTAGGGCCGCCGACCATGACTATTTTATCGATCTTATCCGACGTCAGATTGGCATCCTTCATTGCCGCTTCAAGAGACACCCTGGTCTTTTCCACTATGGGCCGCACCAGCCCTTCCAGAGTAGCCCGGCTGATGGTCATAACCAGATGCTTGGGGCCTGTAGAATCGGCAGTTATAAAGGGAAGGTTCACGTCAGTGGAGATCGTCGATGAAAGTTCGATCTTGGCCTTTTCCGCTGCTTCGCGCAGACGCTGTAAAGCCATGGGATCTTTAGCCAGATCCACACCCTGATCTTTTTTGAATTCATCCATGATATGATCCATCAATGCTTCGTCCATATCCCGGCCGCCGAGCTGAGTATCGCCGTGTGTGGCTTTTACCTCAAATACGCCCTGAGCCATTTCCATGATGGTGACATCCAATGTACCGCCGCCGAAATCGAACACCAGGATCTTCTGTTCTTTATCCTCTTTGCCCAGACCATAGGCCAGACAGGCGGCTGTCGGCTCATTGATGATCCGCAGCACCTTGAACCCGGCGATCTCGCCGGCATCTTTGGTCGCCTGACGCTGGTTATCGTTAAACCAGGCCGGACAGGTAATGACTACTTCGTTGACTGTATCGCCCAAGTAAGCCTCGGCGTCTTTTTTGATCTTCTGCAGAACAAAACCGGAAAGCTGCTGCGGCGTGAACTCCTTATCAAGGACTTTGATCTTTTCTTTAGTCCCCATTTTCCGTTTAAATCCGCTTACCGTACCCAGGGGATTTATTGCTGCCTGACGCCGGGCCGGTTCACCGACCAGAAGCTGACCGTCCTTACTGAAGGCAACGTAGGAAGGAAAAGCTTTCCCTCCGCCGACAGTGGTACCTTCTGCCGAAGGGATCAATGCCGGACGACCGCCTTCCATTACTGCTGCCGCCGAATTCGATGTTCCCAGATCGATTCCTATCACTCGTGCCATATCACAACCTCCTCAATGAGCACCGCGATCTTTTACTTGTAAACAACTGCGGTGCGACCGATACGTTCTTATTATTATAATAAAACCCCTTACCCGCCGTTCGCTTCTGCCGGAGAAACAGCCAGGATAACTTTCGCCGTACGCAAAACTTTATCTTCGAGAAAATATCCTTTCTGCACTTCTTCGATGACCACGTGTTCCTCGTATTCATCACTGGCCTGCTGGCCGACTATCTCGTGCAGATGAGGATCGAATTTCTTCCCTTTAGCCTCCATTGCCTTCAGACCGTGTTTCTGAAGCAGGTTTTTCAATTTTTCGTACATCATCTCGATGCCTTTTACGATCTGGGGATCGTTGCCGTGCTCCCGGGCCGAACGCAAAGCATGCTCCATTTCATCCAGGACGATCACCACGTCCCCGATCAGATTAAAATTGCCGATCTTGTAGATCTCCTGTTTTTCCCGTTCCCAGCGTTTACGCGTATTGTCGAACTCAGCGCAGATACGCAGATGCTTATCCCACAATTCCTCATAGTCTTGAGCCTTTTTCTGTAATTCCGCCAGGTTACCGTCGACCACTACGTCGACATCTTCGCCTGTTTCCGGCTCATGTTTTGCCTGCTTATGATCTTTATGTTTATCATGCTTCATCTCTGGCGATCCCTTTCATGCTTTCCTCCAGACGATGCCGGGCAGAATAAAGCGAAGAAGCCGCTTTGACATAATCCATGCGTACCGGGCCCAGCAAAGCCAGGCCGCATTCCTGGTCATTGAAACGCAGACCGGAAATGACCAGCGAACAATCGGCGATCTCGTCACATCCGATATCGTCGCCGATAAGTATATTAAGGTCCTGCTCCAGGGCATTGAACAGCAGCTGCTGCAGAGAATTCATTTTTACTTCCAGAGCGTACAATATAGATTTTAATCGGCTGATATCGCCGAATTCCGGCTGCTCCAGCATAAACCGTGTTCCCCGGAAAAAGAACTTATCCTCAAAAGCGGCCAGAGAAGTATATCCGGTCATCTCGGACAAAATGTCGAGAGTATCGAAAAGAAATTCGTTCAGGGACATACCGATAGTGACGACAACGGTTTCCTCGCCGGGCGATCCCGGAAAAGTATCCGCCAATTTTTCTTCCTGTTTAAGCTCGGCTACATACTGTTTGAAGCCTCTGGTAGTCGGCACTCTTCCCGAAGAAGTATGGACATGGGAAAGAAGTCCCTGCTGTTCCAGTGATTCCATGACACTGCGCACCGTGGCCGTGGAACAGGACAGGTTGTATTTTCTGCAAATATAGCCCGAACTTATGGGTTTGGTTTCCTCGATATAGCTTTCCACTACCAGGTGCAATATGTATTTTTCCCGTTTACGGGTATCCACGTGTCTCATAATTGTCTTTTTTTGGCACTCAACTGTCCGGAGTGCCAGTTATACTAACATAGGCCTTTTCCCCAGTCAAGAATAAATCTTACAGAGGAAACAGAAGACAAGATCAGCTTGTCTTTTTTTAATGTTTTTTACGTAAATGCGTTTCCAGCTTATGCTTGACTTTGTCCAGCTGTTTCAGTATTGCCGCCGTACAATCATTGATAGCCGTGCAGATATTGGTATTTACCCGGTGGCCTTTCAGCACCCGGAACGGCAGATAAAGCTGGGTCCAGCAGAAATACTGCTCTTTATGAGGATTTTTTTCCAGATGCAGGGAAAGATGGATAGGAGAATCTTTTTTGAACAATTTGACCCGCCGCTCTATTTTTTGTACATCTTTTTCAATAGTCGACTCAATCACCGCGTTCTTTTTGATACGCTTATAACTCACGTCCACTCTCATGATCTATTCTCCTTTCCTTATATATATATCCGCGCCTCTTTCTCTCAGGCCGCATCCTTTTTTTTCGGCTGCTGTTTCCCGGTACTGCTTTTCCCCGCCTTGAAGACCAGCTCCCGGTCTTTGACTCCGACTGTCAGGCTGTCGCCCTCTTTGATCTGACGCGCCAAAATCTTTTTACTCAAAGGATCGACAAGCAGTTTCTGTAATGTCCTTTTAAGGGGCCGGGCCCCGTATTCAGGACTGAACCCCTTATCGGCAAGAAAACGGCGAGCCTCGGGAGAAAGTTCCAGATCTATTTTCTGTTCCGCTAACCGCCGTTTCAATACCGCGAACTGAATATCTACGATATTTCTGATATGTTCCAGCGACAACCGGTTGAAAACGATGATCTCATCCAGCCGGTTGATGAATTCCGGCCTGAAATGATTTTTCAATTCGTTCTTTATCTTCTCTTCCAGGCCCTGAGCAGTAACAGTCATGTCCCGGAAGTATTCATTGCCGATATTGGAAGTCATTATTATAACAGTATTCCTGAAATTCACAACTTTTCCCTGCGAATCGGTCAATCTTCCTTCGTCCAGGACCTGCAAAAGCAGGTTGAACACGTCGGGATGGGCCTTTTCGATCTCATCAAGAAGCACCACCGAATAAGGCCGGCGGCGCACCTGTTCGGTAAGCTGGCCTCCTTCTTCATATCCCACATAGCCGGGAGGAGCGCCGATAAGCCGCGACACCGAAAATTTTTCCATATATTCGCTCATGTCGATGCGCACCATATTGTACTCGCTGTTGAACAAAAAGGCAGCCAGGGTTTTAGCCAGTTCGGTCTTGCCCACTCCGGTAGGGCCGAGAAAAAGGAACGAACCCAGGGGCCGGTCAGGATCGGAAAGGCCGGAACGGCTGCGCCGGATACAGTCGGAAATATGCTGCAAAGCCTCGTCCTGGCCGACAACTCTTTTTGCCAGCTCGCTTTCCATCCTGATCAGCTTTTCCATTTCCCCTTCCATAAGCCGGGACACCGGGATATGGGTCCAGCGGGATACGATCTCGGCAATGTCCTCTTCGTCCACCTCTTCCTTGAGCATCTTATGATCTTTCTGTTTTTCAGCCAGCATCTTATTGAGCGCCTCCAGCTCTTTTTCCAGCTGTGGTATCTTTCCGTAACGTATTTCGGCTACCTTGTCGAGAAGAGCCTCTTTCTGATAATTGTCGGCATCGTTCTTAAATCTTTCGATATCCTCTTTTATCCGGCGTATTTTGCTTATAGAATCTTTTTCCTTCTGCCAGTGGGCTTTCAGCTTATCCAGTTCTTTATTGAGTTCATTGATGTCACAGTCCAGCCTGGACAGTCTTTCCCTGGCTGCCTCATCTTTTTCTTTTTTCAGCGCTTCTTTCTGTATTTCGCATTCCATTTTTCTGCGTTCCAGCTTATCGATCTCCTCGGGTTTGGAATCGATCTCGATACGCAATTTCGATGCTGCTTCGTCGATAAGATCGATGGCTTTATCCGGTAAAAACCTTTCGCTGATATAACGCTGGCTGAGAACCGCCGCGGCGATCAGCGCCGAATCGGTCAGACGCACGCCGTGATGCACTTCGTAACGCTCTTTCAAACCGCGCAGGATGGCGATTGTCTGTTCTACTGTCGGTTCGCCGACCAGTACCTGCTGGAAGCGGCGTTCCAGAGCCGCGTCTTTTTCGATATGCTTCCTGTATTCGTCAAGGGTCGTGGCCCCGATACAGCGCAAAGTGCCTTTAGCCAGAGCCGGTTTGAGCATGTTGGAAGCATCGATCGCTCCTTCGGCCCCTCCGGCACCGATCAGAGTATGCAGTTCGTCGATAAACAAAATAAATCTGCCTTCATCTTTTTCCAGTTCTTTCAGTACTGCTTTAAGACGTTCCTCGAAATCACCGCGGAACTTTGTGCCGGCAACCAGACTGCCCAGATCGAGCGCCACCAGTTTTTTCTCTTTAAGACTTTCCGGAACATCTCCCCGGGCGATCCTCTGGGCCAATCCCTCGATGATCGCGGTCTTTCCCACGCCCGGCTCGCCGATCAGTACCGGGTTGTTCTTGGTACGGCGCGACAATACCTGGATGACCCTGCGGATCTCCTCATCCCGGCCGATCACCGGATCGAGTTTGCCTTTCCTGGCCAGTTCGGTAAGATCGCGGCCGAACTTTTCCAGAGCCTGATAAGTGGACTCAGCCGATGCCGAATGGGCGCCCTGGGCCCCGCGCAGTTCATTGACCAGGCGGATCAGGTCAGGCAGAGCATAGCCGCGGGCGCTTAAAAACGATTCCAGAAAAGCGCCTTTTTCCTGGGCAACAGCCAGAAGCAGATGCTCGCTGCTGACAAAAGTGTCTTTGAATTTCCGGGAAAACTGCTGGGCCGCAGTGATCATGGCCTGGAGACGCGGCGAAGCATATACTCCCTGGGCTCCCTGGACTTTGGCCTGGGAATCGAGAAAGGAATTTAATTTTTCGGTCAGATCTGCCGGATCGACACCGATATGCGCGCACAAGGTCCTGGTAATACTGCCCGGTTCGTCAAGCAGACTGTAAAGTACGTGTTCCGGCAGCAAGGCCTGCTGGCCGCGGGTCTGGGCAATAGCCAGGGCATTATTGATCGCTTCCTGCGCTTTTAAAGTGAACTTTTCCAGATTCATTTTCTTCGCTCCTCTCTATTTAGCTCATGGCTGATGGCTCATAACTCATAGGATTATATATCTTTCTTCTTTCTTCTTTCTTCTTTCTTCTTTCTACTTTCTACTCTCTACTCTCTACTCTCTGCTCTCTGCTTGTGCCGGAGGCACCTGGCAACATCAAAAACAACAGCCCTATGCCCGCGGCAAATCCGCCGATATGGGCCCAGAAAGCAATACCGCCGCAGCAATCGAATCCCAGAGAAAACAGGCCCAGCACGAACTGAAAAACGAACCAGAACCCCAGAAAGAAAAAAGCCGGTATTTCCACTATCTGCCAGAATATAAAGATCGGGATCAAAGTCAGTACCCTGGCCCTGGGAAAAAGAAGAAAATAAGCGCCCAGCACACCGGCAATCGCGCCGCTGGCCCCTATAGTCGGCAGCGGCGACCTCAGATTGAACAGAGTATGTACCACTGTCGCAGCCACGCCGCAGGCAAGATAGAATATCAGAAACCGGAAATGCCCCAGCCGGTCTTCGACATTATCGGCGAACACCCATAAAAAGAGCATGTTCCCTGCCAGATGCAGCAGACTGCCGTGCATGAACATACTGCTCAATACCGGGAGTGTTTTGACGACAACACTGACCTCACTGAACAAACGCACCGGCACAAACCCGAACATATAGATGAACTGCTCCATGTGCCGGCCCATCATCAGCTGTATGGCGAACACCGCGCAATTGATTATCAAAAGAGCGACCGTCACGTACGGTTTTCGGTAATGCGGTATGTTGTCTTTTAATGGTATCATTGGCTACGCTTCGCTCCGCTTATTAATTTCTAAAACGCAAATTACCCGAATACAAAAGACCGCTAATTCAATCTAACATTTTTACGTGTCGCCTTTAGACTTCTGACTTGTCGCCCTTACATTATCAGTGTTCATCACAGATCCATCAGTGTTTATCATTTTAATAAAGACGAAGCGGGGGAATCCCCCGCTTTACTCCACATCAATGCTGATTTCTTTGCCTTTTTCTTCCTCTTTTTTGGGAAGCGATATTTTCAACACGCCTTTTTTGTACCGGGCTTTGATCCCGGACTGATCTACTGCCGAAGGCAGTTCCACGCTCCTTTTGAAAGCACCATGATACCGCTCACAGCAGTAATAACCCTTTTTCTTCTCTTCTTTATTCTCCTCCTGTTGCGCGGAAAGCGTCAAGCGATTTCCTTCCAGCCTGACATGAATATCCTTCTGTTCGAAACCCGGAGCATCAGCCTCCAGGTAAATATTCTTTTCATCCTCCCACATGTCCAGAGAAGGGGTGAGCATGCCTTTTGCTGCGAAAGGATCTTTCCACAAAGAGAGACCGAACAGGTCATTGATCTCTTTATGGATGTCGTCCAAAGCCCTGAACGGATTTTGATTGTATCTTACCAGTTTCATAATATTACCTCCTTAGCATACTGCGTATGCTTGATTACACAGATTAAATCACGATTACACAGATATTATCCTGGTTACGTTTACCGGTTACGATGCCCGTATCGTTTAACGGTTAGGATCACGTATCCGCTCCGCGATATTTGATTCAACATTCAAAATTCAACATTCAACATTTGCGCGATAGCGCATTCTCTCTACTCTCTACTTCCTTACTTGGCACTCTTTATCGCAGACTGCCAACAAAATTTCAAAAAATTTTTATTCCTCTTCTTTCATCTCGATAATAATCCTTACACCTTTAAGATTCACTCCTTCATCCTCGATCAGATACTTTATATATTTAAGGCGCCTTATTTCTACATAGGAAAATAATTTTTTCCGTTTGCCCACCATTTTAGGATGCACCAGCCCTTCCTTAAGGATCTCATTCACGGTCCAGGTATGCATGTCCAGGAGCCGGCAGACTATGTTCAAAGGATAAAGCGGCTCATCCAGAGGCAAACTAATATCGAAATCATCTTCGCTCGGCCACTTTTCGTTACTCATCTCTCATCCCCCCTGCGGCGGCAAGCAACTGAGAATTCCGCACTCCGTAAATTTAAAATGCTAAATGCTAAATTTGCAATTTTCAATTCTTTTTGCAGATTTTAACCTTTATCCTTCCGCAATTCCTTTATACTCCAAAGGCAGTTTTTTGTCAAGTTTTTTCTTGAAAACTTTCTACTTTTTTCTTGTATTTTTACTGTAAATTACCAGTAAATTTTCACTATTTTCTATTCTTTACTCCCCTGTTATCTAGCATTTTCCTTCTATCCGCTATGAGCTAGACTGTCGTCCGTGGTCTGCTCGCCCTGAGCGAAGCCGAAGGGTGGACTGTGGTCTTCCCTAAACTTCCTTAAACCCGATACCTTTTTTTTCCAGGAAAACCGTGTATCGTTTTTTGATATAAACCAGGGCCCGGGCTGCGGTCTCGCTGTAATCGACCTTATGTACTTCGGCATGCTGGTACAGCCAGTCAATCACGTCCATCTGGGAAAGAGGCACCTCGGCCAGTATAGTGACGGCATCGGCATAAAGGATTTCCTGGATCTTTTCCAGAAGCTCTTCGCTGCCTTTACCCTGAACAGCCGAGACGAACACTGCGGCAGGATAGTTGCGTTTCAGGGACCAGAATGTGTCTTCATCGAGCAGATCTATTTTATTGAATACCAGCAACTGAGGTTTATCCTGTAAAGAAAGCTCTTCGATAATCTCATTTACGGCGTCGATCAGTTTAGGAAAATTTTTATTGGCAGCATCGACCACGTGAAGCAGCATATCGGCGTAATGCAGTTCTTCCAGAGTCGCCTTGAACGATTCGACAAGATACGGCGGCAATTTATAAATAAATCCCACTGTATCCGACATGATAGCTTTATGGGTATTGGGAAGAGTGAACATCCTGGTCACCGGATCGAGGGTAGTGAACATCTGGGACGATGTCTTCTGGGTATCTCCGGCAAGATAATTCAATAAAGTAGATTTTCCGGCATTGGTATAGCCTACCAGAGAGCACATGCTGATATGCTCTTTCTGCCGTTTCTTTCTCATCACGTCGCGGTGGCGGCGTACCTGGTCCAGATCTTTTTTCAGACGGGCAATCCGGTCATTGATCCGGCGCCGGTCGACTTCCAGTTTTTTTTCTCCCGGGCCGCGGGTACCGATGCCCCCGGCCTGGCGGGTAAGGGCTATGCCTTTTCCCTTTAAGCGGGGCAGAAGATATTCCAGCTGAGCCAGTTCCACCTGCAATATGCCTTCCTGGGTCCGGGCATGATTGGCAAAGATATCCAGTATTAGCTGAGTCCGGTCGATGGTCTTTACTTTCATGGCGTCTTCCAGATTGCGCTGCTGGGTAAAGGTGAGGTTATTATCGAAAATGACCACATCCACCCTGTGCTCGTCGGCAAGACCGGCCAGTTCCTCGATCTTCCCCTTGCCGATATAACGGCCGGAATCGACTTCCTTGCGCTTCACCTGGACCACTTCCGCTACTTCCAGGCCCGTGGAACGCACCAGACTGGCAAATTCTTCGGCCACCTCGTCGTAAGGCCAGGCCCCTTTCTGATGCTCAAGCACCACGATCACCAGCAAAGCTTTTTCGGTTTTAGTTGTCCGATACATGCTCTTAACTCTTAGCCGTAAGACGTCCACTACGCTTAGACGTGAGACGTCCGTTCCCTACAGTCACTTTGTACTATTAAGAAGTCAAGTTAACAGTTTTTGAAAACGCTGCCGTATAAAAG
>CAZVRU010000004.1:115374-119005 GCA_964629785.1 uncultured Planctomycetia bacterium | reverse complement strand
CAGGATCAATACCGTTATTCATACCGCCCACATAAAATCCATAACTGCCTACTGCAGGTGCCACTGTAGCCCCCGGTGTAGCAGGGGTCGACGGTGTAGAGGGAGTAGAAGGGGTGGAAGGCGCGGCAATAGGCCCGCAATTAACCCTCATGCCCCAGTCTTTAACTTTATCGTTAATATAGGTATTTTGCCCGGCTCCGGAACTCCAATAATTGTTGTAACCGTTACCACTGCCAGTAGACGAGCTGCCGCTGGGAGACCATCCGCCTCCCCCAAAGGTATCTTCGGCAGGGTCACTATGTGTATCGCCGCCAAAAGGATTATGGCCTGGATATATACCACCTTCCCAGACCTCGGCACACACTGTACCCATCGCGAAAAAAACGATAATTGCCGTTAAAAAGCATGCTGCCAGGAAATTTTTGGCTGAATACTTCATCATATCCTCCTTACCTTAAAACAGGCCGTCAAAGGACAATACTTTTACCAATAATTTTGAAGGACCCGTGGCTATATGATATTTAGTGACCCGTGACCGTGATGTTAAAATATACCATTTTCAAAGGGTAAAAAACAAGATTTGAAAACAAAACTTAGCTTTAAAGGCAGGGATTCAGTCGAATATTACGGTCCGGTTATTGTAAACAAGGATCTTGTTCTCCAGATGCCATTTCACGGCCCGGCTCAAGACCAGCCGTTCCAGATCCTGACCTTTGCGCACCAGATCGTTTAGAGAATCGCGGTGACTTATGCGTACTGTGTCCTGATCGATGATCGGACCGTTATCGAGCTCATCAGTCACATAATGGCTGGTAGCTCCGATTATCTTAACGCCCCGCTGATGAGCCCGGGCATAGGGGTTTTTCCCCACAAAGGCCGGTAAAAACGAATGATGGACATTGATTATCCGGTTGGAGAAGGCAGACACAAAGCCCCGGGTCAGGACCTGCATATAGCGGGCCAGAACGACCAGATCGATATTATATTGCCGCAAAAGCTCCAGCTGTGCTTTTTCCTGTCCGGCTTTGTTTCCCGATGTCAGATGAAAATGACAGAACTCTATTCCGAAATAACGGGCCACCTCTTCTGCCTGATGATGGTTGCTGATAATAAGCGGTATTTCGCATTTGAACTGACCTTCTTTATAACGGATAAGGATATCATAAAGGCAATGCAGGCGCTGCGACACGAACAAGGCCGCCCGCGGTCTGTCCTGGGAAAAATGAAGGCTCCAGTCCATGGAAAACTGCCTGGCCAGGGGAACAAACGAATCGGCTATTTTTTGCTTTTCCACGGTAAAGTTTTTCAGGACCCATTCGATACGCATGAATAAAGTGTTGCTCTGTGCGTCGATGTGCTGATCAGCGTGTTCGATGTTTCCCTGATGCCGGAAAATATAATCGGAAATAGCCGCGACAATTCCTTCTTTGTCAGGACAGGATAACAATATGACTGCTTTTTCCATTCTCACCACCTGTGGGTTGCCAGATAGCGAAAAGCGCTTAAACTGGCTTTGGCGCCTTCGCCGCAGGCAACGATGATCTGTTTTTCCGGAACATCGGTCACGTCGCCGGCAGCGAAAATACCGTTTATCTCCGTCTCGTTACGGTTATTTACAATTATCTCACCCAACGCGTTCTGTTGCAAGAGCGCAGCGCATTCGGAATTAGGGATCAGGCCGATCTCCACGAACACGCCCTCGACATCTATCTTTTTGCCGGTATTGCCGCTGCTTATCTCGACCGCCCTGACAAATTCAGCTCCGCTTATCGCCCTGACTTCTGTATCGTTCATTATCTTTACATTATCAGCAGCCTCTATTTTCTCGATCATAACCGCATCCCCGCTGAGACGTCCGGCGCTGTTTATCAGATATACCCGGGGACAGATCTTCATCAGCTGTAATACCGCGTCCATTGCCGAATTGCCGCCGCCGATAACCGCCACATTTTTATCCCTGAATAACGGCCCGTCACAGGTCGCGCAATAGGTAACGCCCCGATTTTTGAACTTTTTTTCTCCTGGAACATCAAGCGGCCGCGGCCGTTTTCCCGTGGCCAGAACGACTGTCCGGGAAAAATAATCGTTTTTGTCTGTCGAGACCTTAAGCAGATTTTTTTCCCGGGAAAGTTTCTTTACTTCTTCGGGCATATTAACTGCCACTCCCGCCGATTGCATGTGCTCCCGGAATTTTTCCGTAAGCTCCAGTCCGCTGATAAACTGATAACCGGTATAATTCTCCACATCGCTGCTCCAGGCTGCCTGGCCGCCGATGTCTTTGCTGACGACCAGGATATCAAGACGCTTGCGCAAAGCATAGACCGAAGCAGTAATACCTGCCGGCCCTGCTCCTAAAATAAGCATGTCATATACTTTTACCATCTATATACGATTTACCGGCAGGCCGAACAATCGCCTCCGGCACAGTTGCGGCAGGACGACCTGTTCTGCCCGGACCTTATCTGTATAGGGGGAAGACATTTGTCGACTTTTCTGCTGCCGCAGGCAGGACATTGGCGGGAACTCTTTTCCCGGGTCATTCCCTCAAGCAGATCGAATTCATGACCGCACTTTGAACATTTATAAGTGTATAAAGGCATTTTATTCTTTTATCAGCGATTCCAGACGGTCTTTATCAAAGCCGACAATCACTTCTTCATCGACCACAACTACCGGGACGCCCATCTGTCCGGAAGCCCTGACCATCTCTTCCAGAGCTGACCGGTCATCAGCCACATTTATATCCTGAAAAACAACATTGCTGGATTTCAAAAAATCCTTGACCATATGACAATACGGGCAGGTGGGAGTCGAATATACCTTGACTTCTTTCATCATCTCTCCTTTTCGTCATTTCTCTGCCCGGCATCAAACCGGAATACCGCGTCTACTCGCTTTAAATCCTGCCTACTTGCTCAATTTTATATCCTCAACGATGTTTTCCAGATCGTCTTCATGTTCCACTTCGTCTTCCAGTATTTCCAGGGCCAGATGATAGGTGATGATATCTTTTCCTTTTACAAAATCGATCAGCTTCTTGTATACTGAAATAGCGCACTGCTCTCCTTTGATGTTCTGGGCAAGCAGAGTTCTTACGTCCGGGTCAGCCGGAGCGTCATAACCGCAATTGGTCTGTTTGAACCATTCCACAGGGTCGATCAACGGCATGCCGCCCAGCTGGACTATACGTTCAGCAAGCATACCGGCATGTTTAAGTTCATCCGAAGCATGTTCTTCCAGCTCAGCCGTGACCTGGCCGCGCATCGGACCTTTGGCCAGTTTTGCTCCAATCCAGTACTGATAATAAGCAAGCCATTCATCGGCATAAGCTTTGTTAAGCATCTTCAATAATTTCTTCAGATCCACCTTTACCAGAGCTTTTCCTTTGCTCCCCATAACTGCCCCCTTTTTTACGTCTCACATACTATGAACTGCGTCTTATCCACCCCGCATACCGGGCAGGTCCAGTCATCAGGAATATTTTCAAAGCGCGTGCCCGGGTCTATGCCCGACTCAGGATCTCCCAAAGCCGGATCATATCTGTACCCGCATACTGTACATTCGTATTTGACCATATCCGTCTCCTTTACGGCCGCCTAAACAAAAAATCACTTTTTCCAGCCTCGGATTT
>CAZVRU010000004.1:91844-115364 GCA_964629785.1 uncultured Planctomycetia bacterium | reverse complement strand
AAGATCTTTTTTCGGGTCCGGAACGACTTCCGGCAGGTCCCCTTTGCTCCTCGCCTTCAATATATTCCTGCCTGCTTTGGTTGTCAAACACTTTAAAAAACCGCTTTTGCAGTCTTGTCAAAAACCGATAAACCGCTATGATAATAACCCTATGGCATTGATCACCCTGTTCGACCCCTGGAAAAACGAGCTCTGCACCTGTCCCGATAAATACAGTCTGGCGCCTTATACCGGATGCGGACACGGCTGTCTTTATTGTTATGCCTCGTCATATATACCCGGTTTCAGCTCGCCCCGTCCGAAAAAAAATTTCCTGGAACGGGCCGGGCAGGAACTGAAAAAAATAAAAGCCGGCTCCTATATAGCCCTGAGCAATTCTTCCGATCCTTACCAGCCTCTGGAACAGACCCATGGCCTGACCAGACAGCTGCTCTTGCTGGCGGCCCGGCAACAGCTGAAAATAATGATCGTGACTAAATCTGTTTTGCCGATCAGAGACATCGACATTTTAAAAGATCTCTACGGGATAGTGATCAGCATGAGCCTGACCACCCTGGACCCCGGACTGTCGCGCCTTATGGAACCGGGGGCCCCGCTGCCGCAACAGAGGCTAAAGGCCATGGAAAAACTGAGCCGTTATTTTCCGGTTGCCTGCCGCATAGACCCGTTGATACCCGGATTGAACAGCGAGGGGATAAAAACACTGGTCCGGCAGCTTAAAAACTGCGGCGTCAGTCAGATAATCTCCTCTACTTATAAAGCAAAAGGCGATAATTTCAACCGGATGAAAAAAGCTTTTCCCCATCTGAAAGAAAAATGGACTTTATTATATAAAGAAAAAGGAGAGAAAAAAGGCGGCAATATGTATTTGCCGGAAAAAACGCGGCGCGATCTTATAAAGAAAGTAAAAACTGTTGCGCAAAACGAACAGCTTGCCTTTTCCTGCTGCCGGGAAGGTTTTTCTTCTCTCAATACCGCTGCCTGCGACGGTTCAGACCTATTCGCCCCCCCCTAACCCCTGAACCCTTTACCCTGATTTGCCTCCGAAAAAGGCAAATTAGACATCTACGCCGAAAACATTGCGGATGAACATGCCGATAAAAAAATTTATTACCGCGATGCTCAGGCTTAAACCGGCCATTTCCAGAAAACGGTGTTTGAAATCAAGCTCTTTGGCCACCGAAATATAAAAAGTAAAAAAGAGAACGACCAGCAAAGCAATGGCCATCATCGCTCCCAGACAGACGAAAATATCGGCAAAGATAAAATAAGGAGCGATCAAAAGCAGCACAGTAAGGATATAAGCCACTCCGGTATAGGCGCTGGCTTTAAGCGGATTTTTTTTAGTGTCGTCCTGCTTCGTGGAAAGATATTCGGCCGCGGCCATGGACATTGCTGCGGCAATCCCCGTGATCAAACCGACAACAGCAACCAGTCTTGTTCTTTGCAAAGCCAGGGTCAGACCAGCCAGGGCCCCGGTAAGCTCTACCAGAGCATCGTTAAGGCCTAAGACCATGGAACTGACATACCTGAGCCTTTCCTCGTCCAGCATATTAAGCAGGCTCTGTTCGTGAGCATTTTCATCATTGATGATCGCCTCTACACCGGGAATATGATTTCTCAATCGCTCGTACTTTTCCTGGGCCAGATCTTCACCCCGTTCCATAAGCTTGACCCCGAAAGTAAGACCGAAAACACGGGCGATCAGGGTGTAGATAAATATCTGCCGCTTGTCCGGCCTGACTGTCCGGCCGGTAATGCCTTTCCAGATATCGTGATGGCGCAGTTCGTCCCGGGATATTTTTTCCAGAATCTGGCGATTATTACTGTCCGGAGTGATTGCCGCAAGCTTTTTATAGATCAGGTGCTCGGTGATTTCGGCTTTTTGCGCGGCAAAAATTATTTTTTTCAACTCTGCCGAAAGTTCCATATCTCTCCTTCCCTGTAAGGCTCGCGCGCCTTTACGGCCTATTCTGACTCATTTATTTTCAATTCTTTTTCTCCTTCCCATAGACCATGGATATTACAATAAGCCGCGGCCATCAGTTTTCCTTCTTTTTCGGTAGTAAAATTAAAAACAGCATCAGGCACAGTATAAATGGTGCTGGTATCCGGACCCTGCAAAGAGGCACCGTGGGCAGTAAAATCGAAGCGGGCTATCTGGACCGGGAATTTTTCGCCCCGGGCCAGAAAAAATACTTCGATCCAGACTATGTGATGTCCTGTGGTATTGGGATGGGGGATCTCTTTACCAACGCTGACCCTGACCTCTATCGGTTTTCCCTTTACTGTTTGGGCAGGCGTTTCTATGACCGGCACATGCTTTTCTTTTTTCCAATCAGCGCTCTGATACAGTTCTTTCATAACATGCCTCCTTATAATTCAGCTCATAGCTCATGGCTGATAGCTCATGAGAGAAGAAACTGCATACTAAGCACTATGCACCTTTCTCTCTACTCTCTTCTTTCTACTCTCTACTTGCACCGCAGGTGCTTTAAACTTGTTCGACTTTTGTAACTTCGGGTACGGCTTTTTTTAATTCGCGCTCTATGCCCAGTTTCAAAGTATAGGTGCTCATGGGACAGCCGCCGCAGGCTCCGGTAAGTTTCACTTTGACCACTCCCTCGTCAGTGACCTCTATTAATTCCACGTCTCCGCCGTGCGCCTGTAATGCCGGCCTTACTTCGTTAAGGACTTTTTCCACTTTTTCTTTCATTTTTCCTGTTCCTTTCTTTTTACTGATCAATATCCTGCAAACACTTCACTGTGTATCTGAGGGGATAAACACCCCATCTTTACGGCCAGAGACTTCATTGCCTCTACCATTTTCGGCGGCCCATAGGTAAAGACCTCCCTTTGACTGATATCCGGTACAGCTACAGACAACAAGTCGGTATCGATTCTCCCCTGAACATATAAAGGATCGTCTGCCGGTTCATCGGTAACCGTATAGACGATCTTCATTGCCGGAAGGTTTTTCTGCCAGGAATTCAATTCGTCTTTAAAGGCTGTCTCACTGACAGTCCGGTTGGAATATACCAGGACAATATCTGCGTTTCTATTCTTCTCTTCTGCCAGATGATCGATTATCGAGATCACCGGAGTTATACCGATGCCGCCGATCAGAAAAGCTGTTTTTCTGTATTCAGCGCGAAATACGCATTGACCCATCGGTCCTTTGAAAAATACCTCGTCGTTTTTTTGTAATTCTTTTAATTCTTGCGAGAACAGACTGTCGCTCAAGCGCTTGGTGACCTGTATATACTCCCGGGCCGGGGCTGAAGAAAAAGAAAGATATTTATTGAGATCTTTGTTGCCGGGCTGAGCAGAATCGAAAACGACCTGCAAAAACTGTCCGGGAATGAAGGATATTTTTCTGTCAGTAACAAAACTAAAGCTTTCGATGGTAGAGGTGCGCTTAATGCGTTCGATCAGCTGTCCTTTGAAAAATACGTTCATATTCCGGCCTCCCTGATCACTGACCTGAGCTTTTCCGCCGATACTTTCAACAACTGCTGTTCCCGGCCATCCAGCGAAAGAGCCAGCCGCTTTTTCACGCCGTTTCTCCCTACTACCACCGGCAGGCTCAAATATACATCATGGATACCGTAAAAATCATTTACCAGACAGGATACCGGCAGAACCGAGTTCTCATCTTTTAAAACAGCTTCGCTGATCCTGGTCAGGGCCAGACCGATGCCGTAGGAAGTCTCTCCTTTGCATTCGATGATCTTATACGCCGAATCGCGCACCTCCTGAAACAAAACAGCGCGGATTTTCCGGCTGTCGCATTTCCCGCAGACCGGACAATAATCATTAAGCAGAATTCCGCCGATCATGGCCCGGCTCCATACCGGAAATTCACTGTCACCGTGTTCGCCCAATATATAAGCATGAATATTGCGGGCATCGATGCCGCAATGCCGGGAAAGAAGAAAACGCAGTCTGGCGCTGTCCAGAACAGTACCCGAACCGATGACCTGATCAGACGGCTTTCCCGAAATCTTATACGCGGCATAAGCCAGGATATCCACGGGATTGCTGACCAGGCACAATACCGCCTCAGGCGCGTATTTCATGATCTCCGGCACTATTTCTCTGATTATCCGAACATTTCCTTTTACCAGATCAAGTCTGGTCTGCCCCGGTTTTTGCTTTATTCCGGCAGTGATGACGATAAGATCAGAATCTTTCAATTCAGTATAATCTCCGGCATATATATGTACCGGAGAGAGATAAGGCATGCCGTGGTTTAAATCCAGGGCTTCTCCTTCGGCCCGTTTCTTATCGCGGTCCACGATGACCACTGTCCGGGCCAGGCCGCCGATAATAAGGCTGTAGGCATACCTGATCCCCACGTTTCCGGCACCGATAATCCCTACTTTGGCGTTATTCATGACCGTTTGCCGCTTTCCTGAAAATAAAAGGAGGAGAACTTTTCCTCATGATCTCCTCCCCTTGTTTATTATACTCCGGCGTCTCTGAAGTGATAATCTAATTTTTTTCGCAACAACAGGGCCGCAGGCCCTGTTGTTTACGGCTTATTGACATACAGGGTCTGAGTGGGATAGGCAAATTCTATGTTCCGGCTTTCGAATTCCTCTTTAATGTTAAAATTTATGGCCTGCTGAATATCCATATATTTATTATAATCACTGCCCAGAACATAATAGACAACTTCAAAAACCAGACTGAAATCACCGTAGGAAAAAAAATGGGCCCGGTCGAACACAGTATCGGGAATCTTTTCGATAACATTTTTAATTATAGCCGGCATCTCTTTCAGCTGAGCCAGGGAAGTCTGGTACACTACCCCGAGTTTGAATACCACTCTTCTTTTATCCATGCGCTTATAATTGCGCACCCGGGAATCGGTCAGGTCGGCATTGGAAAAAATCAATTGCTCCCCCCCCAGACTGCGGATGCGGGTGGTTTTGATGCCGATCTTTTCCACAGCGCCCAGATAATCGCCGACAATGATAAAATCTCCGATCTCGAAAGGCCTATCGAATAAGATGGCAAAATAGCTGAACAGATCTTTAAGCACTGCCTGGGCTGCCAGGGCTACGGCAACACCGCCGATGCCCAGTCCGGCAATGACCGTGGAGATCTTGAATCCCATATTATCCAGGGCAAAAATTACGGCAAAAGCCCAGATTATAAAATTTATTACCTTTAATATCCCTTCCAGGCTTCTGTCTTCGGCCACGTTTTTCCCCTGTCTGGACCAGTAAAGAGAAAATCCGTAAGCAACAAGTTCGATGACAAAGCGGGTCAGAGAGAACACGACCACTGCTACCGCGGTCATGTCGATAGTCTTCTGGAAACTTTCCGGCAGGATCAGGATCTTTACGGCAAAATAAAAAGCCCCGAAATACAATGCCGGCGATATTATTTTATCCATTATCTTCAAAAGAAAATCGTCGAAACTGGTAGCTGTTTCCCGGGCTCTGGTCTTCAGCCGGCCCAGCAGCACATGCCTGAATATCTTTATGACCACGACAGCCAGAGTGAACAAAACAAGGCTCATCAGATAGATCATGATGCTGTTACCGAAAATAATCGTCTCTCTGAGAATATTCATACCTGCCTCCTTTTTGTAATTATTTCATTATATAGCAAATAAGGCCGGGTCAAAAATTTTTTTGTCTTCCGGCCCAAAGGCATAATGAACTGTTTTTTTACCGGCAATAAAACATTTTCTACCTAAAAAGGCCTTTTTTTGTTATAATTATGGGAATACAATCAGTCACCTTAAACAGCACGGGGGTAAAAAGAAAATGGTCAAATCAGCCAATAATAATAACATTTTCGAAGGCCGAAAAGTCGCCTATTTCTCCATGGAAATGGGCTTTGAACAGGAATTTTCCACTTACAGCGGCGGCCTGGGCATCCTGGCCGGCGATACAGTAAAATCCTGCGCTGACCTCAATGTCCCTTTTATCGGAATAACCCTGGTCTGGAAAAAAGGTTATTTCCGCCAGGAACTCACGCCCGAAGGCCGCCAGATAGAACATCCCGACCAATGGCAGCCGGAAAAATATTTCCGTCTTCTTGACGAAGAAGTAGAAGTGGAGATCGAGCAGAGAAAAGTAAAGGTCAAAGCCTGGCTCTATAAAGTGGAAAGCACCCGGGGCGGCACAGTACCGGTCCTTTTTCTGGATACGGACGTGGAAGCTAACGATCCCCGGGACCGGGAAATAACCTCTTCTCTTTACGGCGGCGACCTGAGGATGCGGATCAAACAGGAACTTATCCTGGGTATCGGGGGTTTGCGCATGCTCAATATCCTCGGAGTCAAAGTGCTCAAATATCATCTTAATGAAGGGCATGCCAGTTTTCTTATCCTGGAACTGCTCAAAAATCATCACATGAACGAAGACAGGGTCCGCCGCCTCTGCGTATTCACCACCCACACTCCGGTAGAAGCCGGCCATGACAAATTCCCTTATCCTATGATACAGGAGATCATGTCTCCCCTCCTTCCTCTGGAAAAAATGAAGGAATTCGCCGGAGAAGACGATTTTAATATGACTTTGCTGGCTTTAAACCTTTCCGGGTTTGTAAACGGCGTGGCTAAAAAGCACATGGAAACCACGCAAAAAATGTTTCCCGGATATGAAATACGGGCAATTACCAACGGTGTCCATCCCTTTACCTGGACCCATGCCGCGTTCAAAGAACTTTATGACAATTATTTCCCCGGCTGGGCCCATGAACCGGAGATCATTGTCCGGGCCGAGATCATACCCAACGAAAAGACCTGGGAAGCACGGGAACAGGCCAAAAAAGAGTTTATCGAATATCTCAATCAGTTTGCAAAAAAGGATTTCGATCCGGAAATACTGACTATCGGGTTCGCCCGGCGGGCTACTGCCTACAAAAGACATTCTTTGCTTTTTTCCGATCTGAACCGGCTGACCAGTATACATAAAAACTATCCTTTTCAGATCGTCTTCGCCGGAAAAGCTCATCCTCAGGATGAACAGGGAAAACAAATGATCGAAGAGGTGTTCCGTTATATCGAACAGCTTAAAAATAAAATAAAGATCGTATATCTGCCTAATTACAACATCGAGGTAGCCAAAAAACTTCTTTCCGGCGTGGACATCTGGCTGAACACGCCGCAGCGGCCCCTGGAAGCATCAGGTACCAGCGGCATGAAAGCGGCACTGAACGGTGTGATCAATTTTTCCGTGCTGGACGGCTGGTGGCTGGAAGGATGTATCGAAGGAGTTACCGGATGGGGTATCGGTCCAGGGCCCGGCGAACAGGTTTCGCCGGAAGAAATCTTCCGAAAGGAAAAACATGATCTTTACGGGAAACTGGAATACAATATCCTGCCTCTTTACTACAAACAGCGCGATACCTGGGTATGGATGATCGAAAATTCCATAAGCAAGATCGCTTATTATTTTCACACTCACCGTATGATGCGCCGTTATATTTCCGACGCCTACTTTGTCTAAATAAAATTCTTTTCAGGATCAAAATGGCGGGAATAAATCACTGGGTACGGTAAAGGTCTTTGATGTACTCTTTCAGTTCGTCCTCTACCGAATAGATGATATCCGGATAGCTCTCAAACCGTTTGCTGAGCTCTTCGGCAACTACTTCCAAAGAGATCCGTTCAAGAGAAAAACCGTTGTTCAGCCATTCCTTAACGTAAAAATCGACCAGTTTATTGACCCCCAGTATACGAAAGGCACTGGACCTTACCAGGGCCTGGAAAAGAAGCGTCAGCCATGCTTCTGAGTCAGGAGTCGGTTTATAGCGCTGGGCGACCACAATAACATCGTTCAAGGTAAGGCTTTCCATCTGACCAAGGTCGGGAAGCCCGAATAATTCCATTTTTTCGGCTTTTTCATAAAACGGCGGGTTATCGATGACCGGCACAGTGATCACTCTGACAGTGCCGATAAGCTCAGGCGCAAACCATTTAGCCAGGGCTTCTTTTTCCCGGGCCGAAAGAGGCGCTGCCTTAAGAGAATATTCGTTCCTCTTCTGGACGATCCATTTAGAGGCTTCTTCGGTCAGAAAATCAACCAGTTCTTCCATTAAAATATTATACAACAACCGGCTATTTTTTCACAATTATTTTAAAATCCGGGGCCGCAACAAAATCAAACCGCCTCTCCTGGCAAAGTGGTCAGTATCTCATGGAGATGCTGTTGGCGAATCAAAGGGGTTGGGGTCCTGCCAGGAGAGGGTTGTTTGTTATTATGAGAATCCCCTCATCATGATGTAAAAACAGTCCCGCTGAGGCAAAACAGTTAAGTTGCAGCATTTACACTGTGATTTCTTCCTCTGTTGGTGTGGAAACAGCCTCGTTGTGTATCCGGATGCAGGTCAATAACCCGGGCTCAGAAGCAGCCAGAGGGGATCCTTATTTTCTGAAAAAGAACTCATATTTACAAAAACAGCTCTCTATGGTTTAGACGTGAAAACCGGAAAAAAGTTACGCTCAGGCAGGAAAAAATAAAAAACTTATTGAAATTCCCACTCGCATTCAGGCCCCCAGAAAGCCGGTACATTTTCCTGGGCCACGTAATCCTTTACCCACTGAATACGGCGGCAGCAGACATTAATGGCCTTGAACAGGATCTCCTGATCAGGACCGGTAAATTTATCCACAATGCTTTGCATGAATTCTTTCTGTACCTGCAGAATATTTTCCAGTACATCCTGATACTGATTCCGCTGATGCTCCGGCATTTTGGCAATATACTGCAAAGCCAAAGTAGTATGACGAAACATCTCGGCCATAAGATAAGGATCGATCCTGTCGCTCTCCAGCAACATTGTCTGCAGTTCTTTCAGGCGCCGCTCTGAGCAGGAACAATGTACCATTATCTTGCCATCGGAACCGGCAGAGAATCTGCAGCACATACATTCACAGAAAAGTTTTATCTTATAAAGCGGATCTCCGGGCAGACTGGCCTGGGACAGAAAAGCAGTTCCCGTAAAGATAAGCAGCAATGCTGCTGTGGCCACTCCCGTTAATAACGGACGGGGTAAAAAGAAAAAAGGTCTTTCTGGTTTTAGCTGGAGGGCCATTACCCGGGTATAGACTTTCTTCTTACAGTTTTCCACTGCCGGAAAAGGTGCCGCAGGCACAGGCAATTTTTTTATGGCGGAGGCCATGTTCAGCATTTCCCGGAGCGGCTCGCCATGGTCCGGATATTGGCTGACGATCTCATCGACAGACACCCCCTGTTTCATTTTTTCCAGGCAGAGATCGAAAATCTCTTCAATCCGTTTTTCCATTATCTTATCCTGTCTTTATATACCTTGCGTAAACGGGACAAAGCGCGGAACTGCAGCCCTTTTATCGCTTCTACGGATTTATTCATGATCTGCGATATATCGCTGTTATTCAAACCTTCGATGAATTTTAAAATAATGACCTCTTTTTGTTCTTCGGTAAGGTCTTCGGACATCCGTTTGATGTCGTCGTCGCTTAAGCCGGCACCGGGCCCGGCTTCGTTTCCCGACACATACGGTTCCAGGCCGTGAAACGATATTTCCCGAGATCTTCCCTTTTTCCGGTAATAATCGATAAGGATATTCCGGGCAATACGGTAAAGCCAGGGCAGGAAACGCCCTTTTTGCCCTTCTATCGATTGAACTACCCGCACAAAGACTTCGGAACTCAGATCTTCAGCGTCTTCTCTGGTACGGGTCCGATAATAAAAAAACCTGTACATATAAGGATAGAATTCTTCTATCAACTGCCCCAGGGCAGTTTTATCCCTGTGCCGGGCCCGGGCAATAAGTACTTCTCTTTCTTCCTCTTTCATTTTAGACGTCTGATCTGCTTTTAAGTTACGCCTTTTCTGGCCGGGTCTGAGTATTTTCTCCCAGCATATTGCAAAAAAGAACTCCCTGCTGAATCGCATCTTCGACCGCAATGTGTGTGGGAGTACGGTCGCCAAACCAGTGCTGAGGCATCCTGCTTTTGGTAAGCGTACGAAAATCGGTCTTTAACACTGCCATGGCATAACTTTTGATATCCAAAGCAAAATAGGAAAACGGATTTCCCCCTGTAAACCGTATCAAATACCAGTTCATGAATCCGAAGTCAAATACTGCCGGATAAGCCAAAAACACCGGATCCCCGGGAAGTTTTTTGACCCATTCCACATATTCAGGCATTGCTTTTTCCGGCGGCTGAGGATCTTTTCGGCAGGCCTGCCAGGCTTCAGGACGCTCCTGCCACCATTGGACCGTTTCAGGATGGGGCGATGCGCCGGGAAGAAGCTCTAAATTGGCAGAAAAGGTGGCTATTATGGTCTTGTCGGGCTTGAAAGCGGCTGAGCCGAAACTGAGCATAGAATGCAGACCGGGAACAGGTCCATCTGCTTCAATATCAGTACTTACGAAAATCTCAGCCATTTGCCAACCCCTTATAGTCATTATACCAATCAAAGGGCGGTTTTGCCAATTTGAAAATACACGGCCTGAAAAAAAGGGTTATTTTCTCTGCCGCCGGCTGCCCGGATAAAGATCATAGGCCAGCAGACGGCACTCCAGGGGACCGTTGAACAATATAGTGCGGGAACATGTTTTAAGGCCTATCTTTTCGATAAGATCAAGGTTGCCGGTAAATACATACCCCCTGCTGCCCTGACATTTCTGTTTAAAAAAATCACCGATTCTCCGGTAAAGGTCTGCCAGATGCTTTTTGTCGCCCATTCTTTCGCCATAAGGAGGATTGAGCACTATTCGGGCTTCTTTTCCCGGTAAAAGCGTCTTCTCGAAGTCACAGACCTTAAACTCTATTAAATGGTCGACACCGGCGGTCATGGCGTTTTTTCTCGCTGCGGCCACGGCTTTTCTGTCGCTGTCAGTAGCAATTATCTTCCCCCTGATTTTTTTCAGGGCATTATTCAAAGCTTCTCTGCGCAGAGTTCTCCATAAAGGTTCGTTAAAAGGACTCAGGTGTTTAAATCCGAAATTGCTGCGCAAAAGTCCGGGAGCTTTGTGCAGAGCAATAAGCGCTGCCTCTATGGCCAAAGTTCCTGAACCGCACATGGGATTTATAAAAAGCTCTTCTCCGCTATAGCCGGTAGAAGCTACTATTGCCGCAGCCAGGGTTTCCTGCAGAGGTGCAATCAGCGGGATCTTCCGGTATCCCCTTTTTGCTAAAGGGATGCCCGAGGTATCAAGATATACTGCCGCGCCTTTTTCTTTCCAGTAGAGATTTACCACAACCTGGTCTGTTTCAGGACCGGAATCCGGACGCAGACCAGTCTTTTTCCGGATGCGGTCCACGATCGCGTCTTTGCATTTAAGGTTGGCAAACCGGCTGTCGCTAATAGTAGGATTATGCACTGAGGAAGTTACGCTGAAATAGCCGTTCCGGGAAATATATTCTTCCCAGGGCAGAGAGACCATTTCCTGATACAATTGTACTGCATCTCTGGCCTTGAACTGTTTAAGTAAAAACAGCACCCGGTGTGCCGTGCGCAGATAAAGATTAAGGCGCATAGTGTCATCCAGAGTGCCTTCGGTCTCGATGCCGGCAACGGTCTTTTCCCTGACCGGAAATCCCAGAGCAGAAAGCTCTTTTTCCAGAAACGGCGTTATACCCTTGGGGCAGGTAACCAGGATCAGGGATCTCTCTTTATGCGTCATGATACGCCTTCCAGAGGGCATCCAGGGCGCAGGCAGCGCCCAGGGAAAGCTTGATGTCCACTATCCCGGAAATACAGGTTTCTCCGGGATTTATCTCTATGCTTGGTACGCCCCGGGATTTTGCCTCGTATACAGGCTGGGCGATATAGGGGAAGACACTGGTAGTACCTATGGAAAAATACAGGTCAAATCCTTTACCTAATTCCTGATATAATTTCTGCGTTTTCGCGTAAGGCAGCATCTCTCCGAAAAAGACCACGTCAGGCCTGACTATCTTTCCGCATTGCGGACAATGCGGCGGGATCTTTATCTCTGAATAATCTTTGACTCTATGCTGCCAGTGGCAGTGCGGACAGACCAGTTCGTGCATGTCGCCGTGAATATCGATGACGTTTTTAGAACCGGTTTGATGATGAAAGCCGTCGATGTTCTGTGTCAAAGTCCAGACCCGTTTAAAATGTTTTTCCATTTCAAAGATCACCTGATGACCCTGGTTGAAGCGGGCGCCGCGGCAGCGTTCTTCTATCTGCCCCAGGTATTTCCAGGTAAGTTGCGGTTGTGATCTCAGTGTTTCTCCGGCCAGAACGACTTCGATAGGAATTCCTTCTTTTGTAGTCTGATCATTGTACAATCCGCCGATACCGCGGTAAGTAGGCAGACCTGAATCAGCCGAAATACCGGCGCCGGTAATGAATAAAATGCTCTGGCTTTGCTTCAGCAAAACCACGATTTCATCTATTCGGGCTTTTTGTTCTTTATCGACGTTCATCCTGTTTTTCTCTTTTAAAAACGCGCCTGCTGCCGTTTAAAAGCGGCCGCAGAATATTCTACCAGATATATTCAGGCTTTCAATTCAAAGGCAGCGCTCTCCCCGGCCAGAAATCCCGTGGAAAAGGCCTGTTGAAGATTGAACCCGCCGCTGGGAGCGGCCCCTTCGAGGATCTCACCGGCAAAATAAAGGCCGTGTATCAATCTGGATTCCATTGTCCGGGCTCTGACCTCTTTCAGGGAAACGCCTCCGCTGGTGACCATGGCCTGTTCCAGAGGCAAAAAGCCGGTCACAGTCAAAGGAAAAGATTTGATGATCTGGCATAATGCCAGACGTTGCTGACGGGTGACCTGGTTGGCCGGCAGAGAAAAATCGACTTTGGCCAGGTTTAATACCGCGCCGGTCAGCTTTTGCGGCATGATCTCTTTCAGGATGTTCTTTATCTTCTTCGAACCGTGGTTTTCAAAATCTTTAACCATATTTCTATTGCTCTTTTCCAAACTGAGTTCGGGAGAAAGATCGATGCAGAGAAAGATCTCTTTTGTGTCCTGCAGTAAATTCACTATTTGGGCGCTTAGATCAAGCACCAGCGGTCCGGAAATGCCGAAATGAGTAAAAAGCATTTCTCCCGGCCCGCAGACGATCTTTTTTTTCCTGCCCGGAGAAATGATCAACCGTACGTTTTCCAAAGAAACCCCTTTGAGGTCAGAGACAAACGCTTCTTTGATCTTAAGTGGCACCAGCCCGGGAAGCAAAGGAGCGATCCCGTGCCCGAGTTTATTGGCCAGGGCCAGGCCGTCGCCGCTGGAACCGGTTTCCGGGTACGATTTACCTCCGGTAGCCAGGATCAATTTGGCGGTTTCGATGTCTCCCCGATCGCCGCAATCCACAGAGAAACCCCGCTCTTTGACAGTCAAATGTCTGACCCGGGTGTTATACATTACGTCCACTCTGTTCTGTTCCAGGCTCTGAATAAGAACTTTTACCACTGAGGATGCTTTGCCGGTGACCGGGAACATCTTTCCGGCGACTTCCTCTTTCAAGGCTAATCCCCGGGCCTTAAAAAAACCCATAAGGTCCTGATTGGAAAAATCATAAAAGGCCGATCGCAGAAAACGGCCCGGGACACCGAATTTACGGATAAATACCTCCAGGGAAGCGCTGTTGGTAAGATTGCAGCGCTTATTGCCGGTAAGAAGAAGCTTTTTGCCGATAGCGCGATTGCGCTCGATAAGCAGAACTCTCTTTTTACGCTGGGCAGCGCGGATCGCGGCCATGCATCCGGCCGGACCGCCGCCGATCACCACAATATCATATATTTTATTCTCTTCCACACTTTTATTATAACATACCGGGCTGTTTTTCGCTCAACTGCTCAAAGCAGCTTTGATAAAAGCGGAAAAAAGCGGATGCGGCTTGTCCGGTTTGGACCTGAACTCGGGGTGGAACTGGCAGGCGACGAACCAGGGATGTTTGCTGATCTCGATGATCTCAACCAGCTTTTTTCCGGGATAGATCCCCGAAACAATCATGCCCTGCCTGTTCATCATATCTTTATATTCGTTGTTAAATTCATACCGGTGGCGATGGCGTTCTCTGATGATCTCTTTTTTATAGGCCCGGTGGGCCGCAGTACCTTTTTTGATCCGACATTCATAAGCACCTAGGCGCATACTCGCCCCCTTATGCTTTACTTTTTTCTGCTCTTCCAGCAGACTGATCACCGGCTCTTTGACATCAGGCACGAATTCCGTAGACCCGGCCCCCTTCAAACCGCAGACATTACGGGCGAACTCGATCACCGCAGTCTGCATGCCAAGGCAGATCCCGAAAAAAGGAATATTGTTTTCCCGGGCATAGCGCACTGCCTCGATCTTCCCTTCTATGCCCCGCGCCCCAAACCCACCGGGCACAAGTATTCCTTTGACCCCTTTGAGATATTTGTCCACTCCGCGGTTCTCGATATCTTCTGAATCCACCCGCTTGATCACTAATTTCGCGTCATTAGCCAGACCGGCATGGACCAGGGCTTCATAAATGGACTTATAAGCGTCCTGTAAAGTTATATATTTACCTACCACAGCTATTTCCACAGTATGTCTGGGGGTTCTCAGTTTCCTGATCACATCCTGTTCCCATTCCTCAAAACCTTTCTCCGGACGTTTTATATTCAGGGCCCGCAGGATAACCCTGTCCACGCCCTCTTTTTTAAAATTAAGCGGCACTTCATATATGCTTTTTAAGTCAACGGCGCTGATCACTGCCTCCTGGTCCACATTACAGAACAAAGCGATCTTGTCCTTTGCCTCTTTGCTTAACTTTGCCTCGCAGCGGCAGAGGATCATGTCCGGGGCAATGCCGATCTGACGCAAAGTACTTACACTGTGCTGGGTAGGCTTGGTCTTGGTCTCTCCGGCCGATCTTATATACGGTACCAGAGTAAGGTGGATGTTCATGGCATAACCTGTGCCCAGCTCCAGTTTCATCTGACGTATAGCTTCCAGGAAAGGAAGGCCCTCGATATCGCCGACAGTTCCGCCGATCTCCACAATGACCACGTCCACCCTGCTGCCGGTCGCTACTTTCCTGATCGACTGCTTGATCTCATTGGTAATATGCGGGATGATCTGAACCGTATTTCCCAAGTATTCGCCTTTGCGCTCCTTGGAGATAACCGAATGGTATATTTTGCCGGTAGTGATGTTGTTGTCTTTTCCCAGCCTGGCCGAGGTAAAACGTTCATAATGGCCCAGGTCAAGATCTGTCTCGGCGCCGTCATCAGTAACATAGACTTCGCCGTGCTGGAAAGGGTTCATGGTGCCAGGGTCGACATTGATATAAGGGTCGCACTTTATGATCGTGACCTTAAGTCCCCTGGCTTCAAGCAGTTTTGCTATTGAGGCCGAGGCAATGCCTTTGCCCAGGCTGGAAACCACGCCGCCGGTTATAAAAATATATTTTGCCATCCTATACCTTTCCGATAGTCTTTCATTTTATTCCACTGTCACGCTCTTGGCAAGGTTCCTGGGCTTATCCACATCGAACCCCTTGGCCGCGGCCAGATAATAGGCAAATAACTGCATCGGCAGCACAGTCAACAAAGGAGAAAACGATTCTTTGATCCCGGGTATGAAAATAACCTCTTCCACGTGTTTTTTGATCAGCTCATTGCCTTGAGTGGCAATTGTCACCACTTTACCCTTACGGCAGAGTATCTCTCTGATGTTTGACATCATCTTATCGAACACCGGAGAATCAGGAGCAAGACAGACCACTGCCCGGTATTCATCGATCAGGGCTATAGGTCCGTGTTTCATCTCCCCGGCAGCATAGCCTTCAGCCGGTATATAAGCTATCTCTTTAAGTTTCAGGGCTCCTTCCAGAGCTGAAGGGAAATTTATATTCCGCCCCAGATAGAGGAAACAGCCGAAATTAAGATGCTTTTCCGCTATCTCTCTGATCTGGTCTGCGCTTTTCAATATCTCTCTCTGCAATACCGGTACCTTACTTAAAGTATCCAGGGCTTCTTTGATCTCTTTTGACGGCAGAGCCTTTCTTGTCTGGGCCAGGTAAAGAGCGATCAGAAAAAGCACTGTGACCTGAGCGGTATAAGCTTTGGTCGAGGCCACGCTGATCTCCGGGCCGGCATGGATATAGATCACTGCCTCAGACTCCCTGGTCAGGGAAGAGCCGAGGACATTGCAGACTGAAAGCACCCTGGCCCCCTGTTTCCTGGCTTCCTTTACCGCCGCCAGAGTATCAGCTGTCTCTCCTGACTGGCTGATAGATATGGCCAGGGTATTTTTCGCGATTATCGGCTTCCTGTACCTGAACTCGCTTCCCAGATCGACCCATACCGGTATGCGGCTGAATTCCTCAATGGCGTACTTGGCGATCAGGCCGGCATGATAAGCTGTGCCGCAGGCCAGTATTATTATCTGTTCGATACCTTTTAAGAAAGAAGAAGAAAAATCAACGCCTTCAAACTTTATCTTCCCCTCTCCGGAGACATAACGGGAAATTATGCTTCCCACCACCTCAGGCTGCTCATGAATCTCCTTAAGCATAAAGTGGTCGAATCCCTTTTTCTGCACAGCTTCCGGAGAAAAAGTGACGGTATCGGCTTTGCGCTCCACCTTTTTTCCGTCAGCATAGATATCTACTGTTTTGGCAGTGACTATGGCGATATCACCGTCTTCAAGATATATCACCCGCCTGGTATAATCCAGGGCAGCTGATACATCGGAAGCAACAAAGTTCTCGCCCTCACCCAGACATACTGCCAAAGGAGAATCTTTTCTGGCAACTACGAGGCGGTCAGGCTCGTCTTTACTGATTATGGCCAGAGCATACGAGCCTTTAAGCCTGGCGATTGCCCGGCGCAAGGCAGCCACCAGGTCTCCTTCATAATAGCTGGACAAGAGGTGCACTATTACTTCGGTGTCTGTTTCCGAGACAAAGCTGCACCCTGCGGCGATCAGTTCTTTTTTTAACTCATCGGCATTCTCGATGATACCGTTATGTACCAGAGCCAGCCGGCCTTTCTCGTCAGTGTGCGGATGAGCATTGGCCGTGGAAGGCCTGCCGTGCGTGGCCCAGCGGGTATGTCCGATGCCCGCGCTGCCCGAACAGTCTTTTTTATCCAGTTTATCCTCCAGGTTCTTAATCCGGCCTTTACATTTCGTGACCGATAATTTGCTGTTATCCAGCAAAGCCACACCGGCAGAATCATAACCTCTGTATTCAAGCTTTTTAAGCATGTCCACCAGCACGGCTGAAGCCTGTCTTGTCCCTATATATCCTGTTATTCCGCACATACCTTCTCCTTTACATAAAAAAATCCTTTTCAAAAGCATGTTCCGCTTTCAAAAAGGACTTCGTTATCCTTATCCAGAGCAAAAAAGGCGTTTTTAGGAAAAACACCTCATTGCTCTATTCCCGACAGCGACTTTGTGTCTTTTTACGAGTCTTTATTTATACACTATTTTAACGAGAATATCAAACTTTTTTACGAAACAGGCTTAATTCCTCAGGAAAAGGTGATAAAACCCTTTCCAGCACACCCTGTAAAAACGAAATAGCTGCGCCGTAATTGGTAATAGCCACTCCTGCCTGTCGGGCCTGTTCGATGCGGTTGAGCATCTCCCGCCGGGTGATCATGCATCCGCCGCAATGGATGACCAGTTTATACTGAGAAAGATTTTCCGGATAATCCCGGCCGGCGCAGGATTCGATGATCAGATCTTTTCTGGTATACTCTGTAAGCCAGCGCGGTATTTTGACCCTGCCGATATCATCTTCTATGGGGTGATGGCTGCAGGCTTCGGCGATCAGGACCTTGTCCCCTGATTTCAAAGTGTCGATCATAAGCGCGCCTTTTACTGACTCTGCCAGATCTCCCTTATAGCGGGAAAAAAGAATGGAAAAAGTGGTACAGCTCATTTCTTCCGGTGTATCGGCTACCATTTTATCTACTACCTGGGAATCACAAACCGCAAGATCGGGCAATTTTTTCAATCGGGCCAGAACTGCCGCGTATTCGTTTTCCTTGACCACTGCCACTGCCGCATCATTATCAAGAACATCCCTTATTGCCTGGACCTGCGGAAGAATCAATCGGCCTTTGGGGGCTTCCATGTCGATCGGCACAATAAACACTGCCAATCCCCCTTTCGGCAGGATATCGCCCAGAAGTGGCGGTGCTTTTATCAGACTTTCCGGGCAGACTCCCAGAAGAAGTTCTTTGAATCTATGTATATATTGATCTTTTTTTTCTTTGTCGATACTGGAGCATATCATGGCCGAAGAAACATTGTTAACGGTTTTTTCCATAAATACAGGGGAAGCCTGTTTATGGTCGATTTTATTGATCACGGCAATGAGCGGTATTTTTTTCTCTTTGGCCCTGACCACGACTTCCTGTTCATATTCTGTCCAGGTCTCCGGTTCCAGAATGAGCACTGCCACATCGGCCCGGTTAAATATCTTTTTCGTTTTTTCGATGCGTAGTCTGCCCAGATCAGAAAGGTCGTCGACTCCCGCAGTATCAAGAAATACCACCGGGCCGACAGGTAGAAGTTCCATGACTTTTTCCACGACATCGGTTGTAGTTCCGGGATGTTGAGAGATGATCGACACATCCTGCCCGGCAATCATATTGAGGAAACTCGACTTTCCCACGTTGGTCCTGCCGAACAAAGCGATCTGCAAACGTAATGATTTAGGCGTAGTCTTCATCTGTTTCCTTGCGGTATTTCATGGTAAAGGGATAAGCCAAATTGAATTCATTATATACCAAATATCATCCGAGGGAAACTATACAAAAAACAAGAAGGATAAACACAGGGGATCAGGAACTCAGGGCTTGTTCCAGAGCCGATGACCAGCGTTTACTGAGCTCGGCAACAGGCAGGTTTATCAGTATTTTTTTACCGTCGGATATTTTCAGGTCTTTACCGCCGGTTGTTCCGATGGCCGCGCAGGAAACAGCGTGCTTTTCGGCCAGGTCGATTATCTTTTGCGAATCTTTTTGACGGCAGGAAAGGATGATCCGCGATTGCGATTCTCCGAATAACAGGGCGTCTTTACGGAAAGTGCCTTTCAATTCGTTCACTGCGGCGCCGAGCATGTTTTCGGCATCAGACATGCAGCATTCAGCCAAAGCCACGGCCAGGCCGCCTTCCGAACAATCATGGGCTGAGCGTACCAGGCCTTTCTCTATCGCCTCCAAAACAGTCTGCTGCAGAGCCTTTTCTTTATCCATATCCAGAGCCGGTGCGTCACCGGCGATCTTTCCGTGGATCCGGGCCAGATATTCGCTGCCGCCCAGTTCTTCTTTATTTTCTCCCAGCAGCAGGATAATATCGTTCTCTGCTTTAAAATTCTGAGTACAGACATGCTTTCTGTCCTGGATCACGCCTACCATACCAATAGTCGGCGTGGGATTGATCGCGCCCCTGGGATTCTCATTGTAAAACGAAACATTGCCGCTGACTACCGGCAGACCCAATTTCTTACAGGAATCGATGATCCCTTCGACGCAATTCTTGAACTGCCAGTAACGGTCCGGTTTATTGGGATTGCCGAAATTCAGGCAGTCAGTGACTGCCGCCGGTTCTCCTCCGCTGCAGACGATATTACGGGCTGCTTCGCAGACAGCGATCTGAGCCCCGCGGAAAGGATTGAGATAACAATAGCGGCTGTTGCAGTCTGTGGTGGCAGCCAGGGCTTTTTTTGTTCCTTTAAGCCTGATCACTGCCGCGTCCGAACCGGGAAAAACCATGGTGTTGGTCTGAACCATATGATCGTACTGCTCATAGACCCAGTGTTTACTGGCAATCGTGGGAGCAGCCAGAAGCCTGAGCAGGATCTCATTATAATCCGTTTTTTCCCTGACCTTTTCATTGGTTACTTTGCGCACCTGGCTGATATATGCCGGCTCAGCATAAGGCAGGTCATGGATAACCCCGCAGGTCAGAGAATCGGCAGGTATGTCTGCTACTGTCTCGCCTTTTTGTTTTATGTGTATGTTCTTTTTTTCGGTAACATAACCGATCGTCACCGCATTCAGTTCCCATTTATCGAATATCTTTTTTATCTCCGACTCTTTTCCTTTTTTAACGCAGACCAGCATTCTTTCCTGTGACTCGCTCATCATGATCTCCCAGGGCTTCATGCCTTCTTCCCTGAGCGGCACCTTGTCCAGGTCCACATCCATGCCCACTCCCCCGGCATAGGCCATCTCTGATATGGAACAGGTCAGGCCGGCTGCACCCATATCCTTGATCCCAACCACATAACCGGTGGCCAGGGTTTCCAGAGTGGCTTCGATCAGACATTTTTCCATAAAAGGATCGCCGATCTGCACTGTGGGCCTTTTTTCTTCGCCTTCGGAAAACTCGGCTGAGGCAAGCACCGAACATCCTCCGATGCCGTCGCGTCCTGTGCTCGCGCCCACATACATTACCGGATTGCCGACACCGGAGGCCTGAGCCCGGGCCAGCTTGTTTTTATCTGCCACGCCTATATTCATGGCATTGACCAGGCAATTGCCTGAATAAGACTCATCGAAATATATCTCTCCGCCAACCGTCGGCACTCCCAGACAGTTGCCGTAAAACTGGATGCCGTCGACTACGCCTTTAAGCAGATATTTATTATAATCCTCGGAAAGAGGTCCGAAACGCAGAGAATCGAGCGAAGCCACAGGTCTGGCCCCGGCAGTAAAAATATCGCGGATTATGCCGCCCACCCCGGTAGCAGCGCCCTGCTTGGGTTCCACTTGAGAAGGGTGGTTATGACTTTCCATTTTAAAGACAACGGCCAGATCATCGACCACGATCCCGCCCGAATCTTCACCGATAAAACCGGTATATTTGCCTTTTTTGGGAAGAAGTTTGAGGTATTTTTTGGAAGAAGAATAGCCGCAATGTTCCGACCATTCCACTGAAAACATGGCCAGCTCGGTCAAAGACGGTTCCCGGCCCAGGATCTTTTCGATCTTGGCGTATTCTGAGTCAGTCAGGCCCAGGCCCTGATATACTTTTGGTTCGATCATTATCCGTTCCTCTCGATCCACTGAAACATCGACCGGAAAATAAGGGCGCCGTCTTCAGAGCCCAGTTCTTTCTCGGAACTGCGTTCAGGATGAGGCATCATGCCCAGGACATTGCCTTCTGTATTGATGATCCCGGCAATATTATCCCGCGAACCATTGATATTGCTTTGCTCCTCGACTTTTCCTTCACGGTCTGAATAACGAAATACGATCTGATCATTGTCCTTCAGTTTTTTATATCCGGCGTCATCTATATAATAATTACCTTCATTATGGGCTACCGGTATCTTTAAGACCTGGCCTTTTTGGCAAAGGCCGGTAAAACGGGTGGAAATGTTCTCGGTGCGTATATATACGTATTTACAAATAAAATGGACGGTATTGTTCCTGAGCATGGCGCCGGGCAAAAGACCCGACTCAAGAAGGATCTGGAAACCGTTGCAGATGCCGATCACAGTCCTGCCTTTGCCGGCAAATTCGATGATCGCCTGCATTACCGGAGAAAAACGGGCAATGGCCCCGCAGCGCAGGTAATCGCCGTAGGAAAACCCGCCCGGCAGGATAATACAGTCGAACTTATCCACATCAGTATCTCTGTGCCATATGTATTCGGTATCATAGCCGAATACATCCCGGGACACATAAAAGCAGTCGTGGTCACAGTTCGAACCAGGAAAGACAACTACTCCGATCTTCATTATGCCTCGCGCAAAGTGTAGGTGTATTCTTCGATAATAGGATTGGCAAGCAGTTTGCGGCACATCTCATCGACCTGCGATTCTGCCTGTTCTTTATCCCTGGCCTCAAACCGGAAAGTGACCAGCTTGCCCATGCGCACATCGCCAAGTCCTTTATAGCCCAGAGATTCCAGCGCATGCTTGACTGTCGTTCCCTGGGGATCGACAACTGTCTTTTTCAAAGTTATACTGACTTGTACTTCGAACATAAAGGCCCTTTCTTTCAGACATACCCGCAAATCAAGACGGGATCTTTTGTTCAGAACAGCGTAACTGAAATACTTTTCCGGAGCTGGTCAGCCGCATTTCGCGCTGCAGCCACGCCTTTTTGTCACAGGTAAGAAATAACCCTATCATAGCCGGCAGGCACTGTCAAGGACTTTACCAGAAGTTATAATGTATGCGTTCGGGCATGAACCGTTCATCGCGCATTTTACGTTCGGCAGGAAAACCCAGGGCGATGATCGAAAAAGGAACGATCTTCTCGGGCAGCAAAAGCAGTTTTTTTATTTCTTTCATCCTCTCCGGCCGGGGATAGACGCCCAGCCAGACCCCGCCTAAGCCCAGGAAAGATATCTCCAGCAGCATGTTCTCGGTTGCCGCGGCGCAATCCAGAGACCACATGTCTTTATGCTTTTCTCTGGCGATATCGCCGCAGACAACAATTGCTGCCGGAGCTTCTTTAAGCATCCGGGCATGAGGATGAACAGCGGCGATCTTATCCAGAAGATCCCGCTCGCTGATGACCACGAATTCCCAGGGCTGTTCATTACCGGCTGATGGCGCGTACATACCGGCTTTGATCACTGCTTCCAGCAGATCTTCGGGAACCGGCTCATCAGTATATCTGCGTATGCTCCTGCGCTCAAAAATCTCCTTCATCCTTTTATCCTTTCTTCAAAACCAGCCTTTCTTTCCTTACTGCCGCCTACATCCTGAGGTTGAAAGTGTTTTTAAAAGCAAGCAGGGCCCTGGCATCATCATTTGTCGACAATACAATTTTTTCCGGGCAGATCTTTTCACCGGCAGTACCGTAAAGATGTTCGATGTTAATGTTCTCCTGTTGCAGCAGCTTAGCGATATTTTTCAAAGCGCCCGGTTTGTTTTCCACCTCCAGCAGCAGCACTTCCCGCTCTTTTATGGAAGTATAACCTTTCTTTTTCAAAGCGTCGGTGGCCCGCAACGCATCATCCACCACCAGCATGATCTCTGCTTCTTCCTTATTCATGGCATATCCGGCGAACGCTTCTACATTGATGCCGTGATCAGCCAGCAGTTCCGACATCTCGGCCAGCAGTCCGATACGGTTGGCAACGATCAACGAGACCTCTTTTCTCTGATAAACATTAAGTACCATACAGTCATCACCTCCTCTCCCGCCTCCGGCGGAAGTGAAAAGGAAAAAGGATAAAGGAAAAAGTGCGGAAATTCAGAAAAAATTTATTTCCTCTCTCCTTTTCTCTTTATCACTATTTTTCATTCTACTTTTGAAATTCTGCCTTTGTACTTTTTCGCAGCTCTACTTTTATTATATCACTCTAAAGGACAGGATAAAGAAAGAAGGATATAGACAGTCTGGCCGGTAAATGCTGTATTTACAAGACTTTCGGGCGGAAAAAAAGCGCCCCGCCTGATAAAGCGGGGCGCAAAGTATCTGTCAGATCACCATTTACCGGTCTTTTTCTTCTCGACCCTGGGCAGATTTTTAAGCTCTGCTATGGAATTCTGCAGCTCTTCGTCAGGCAAAGCATAATCATCCAGTTCGCCGCCGAGGTATTTGGCATAACCGGACAGGTCCATCAGCCCGTGCCCGCTGTAAG
>CAZVRU010000004.1:90036-91834 GCA_964629785.1 uncultured Planctomycetia bacterium | reverse complement strand
CTCTTCCCGGGCCTTGATTGCTTCATCAATGGCGCAAGCAATGGCATGACTGGTCTCAGGCGCGCAAATAGTTCCTTCGGTCTTGGCCCAGATCAATGCCGATTCATAACATTTAAGCTGATGATAGGACCGCGGCGAAAGCAAACCTTCGACAATTGCCTGGCATACCAAAGGAGCCATGCCGTGATAGCGCAGACCGCCGGCATGTATCGGCGGCGGGATAAAGGCATGACCCAGGGTGTGCATGGCCAATAACGGAGTCATACAGGCCGTATCGCCGAAATCATAGGAGAATTCTCCTCTGGTCATGGTCGGACAGGCTGTCGGTTCGACCGGGAGGATCTCTATTTTTGCGCCGTTGATCTTTTCCTGAACAAAAGGAAAAGCCAGACCGGCAAAATTACTGCCGCCGCCGGCGCAGCCAATAACGATATCAGGCAACTTCTCGTCTGCCAGGGAGAGCTGTTTTTTCGCCTCCAGGCCGATGATCGTCTGATGAAGCATAACATGATTTAACACGCTGCCCAGGGCATAGCGTGTAGCACCGCTGCTGTCGGAAACCGCTGCTTCCACTGCTTCACTGATGGCAATGCCCAGACTCCCCGGTGTATCCGGCATTTTTTTAAGTATTTCCCGGCCGGCATTGGTCTCATTGCTGGGACTGGCCACACAGTCCGCGCCCCAAACCTGCATCATAGTCTTACGGGCCGGTTTCTGGTCAAAACTGATGCGGACCATAAAAACCTTGCATTCCAGTCCCACCAGGCTGCAGGCAAAAGCCAGAGCGCTTCCCCACTGACCGGCACCGGTCTCGGTGGTAAGACGCTTGATCCCGAACTGCTTGTTATACCAGGCCTGAGGTACTGCCGTATTGGGTTTATGGCTTCCCGGCGGACTCAGACTTTCATCCTTATAATAGATCCTGGCCGGGGTCTTGAGATATTCTTCCAGGTATCTTGCCCGGCGTAAAGGAGCCGGTCTCCAGCGGTAAAGGATATTCAAGATCTCTTCCGGAATATCTATCCACCGCTCAGTGCTTACTTCCTGTTCGATAAGGTTCATGGGAAAAACCGCTGACAGCATATCCGGAGAAATCGGTTTTCCGTCCGGACCCAGAGGCGGCTGCATCGGCGTAGGCAGGTCGGCAGCCAGATTATACCACTGACGCGGTATGTCTTTTTCACTTAAATATATTTTAGTATCCATCAGTCCCTCCTTACTATATTATGCACGGTGATCGCTGCTATTCAAAAACAGGTATCCCCAGTCTATCAGATTTTATTGCTTCTGTAAACAGAAACAGAACCGCGTTTCAGGAGGCTATCCAGCACATTAATTCTCCGGCCTTGTCCAGCAGCCGGGTATATTTTTCGCGGGGAGAAAGATTGCCGAAACAGCAGATAAAGGTGTGCCCTTTAAGGTAGAGACACAACGGCAGGCGCATTGTTTCCAGAAATCTGATCAGGGAAGGAGTCAGGATCTTCGTTACACCCGGTGCATCCTCGCCCAGCACTACATAGTGCTGTTGAAAACGGCTGTGAATGCCCAGAGGTAAAGGCTTGAGGCTGTTGAAACAGGCAGCGCTTTTATATAAAGAAGCATCGACTATATAGGTAAGCGGGAACTCACAATCCGGTTCACAGGAATACAAGCAAAAACTGCGGCCGCAGGGCTCTTTTAAAGCCGGCGACAAGATTTCGGCTCCCGAAAACAATAAAATGCTTTCGTCATTTGATTCCCATACATCGAGCGGCTTATCCAGGGCCGCGGCATCAAAAAACAGACACTGGGAAAAAAC
>CAZVRU010000004.1:32363-90026 GCA_964629785.1 uncultured Planctomycetia bacterium | reverse complement strand
CAGTCTGGATCTCTTTTTTTAATCCTGCCAGCCGGACAAATCCGCGGTTTTCCAGGGTATCGAAGCGCAGATATTTTCTCCGTTTACAGGCCCAGAGCAAAATCAACAAGCCGCTTAAAACAAATACTATGCGCCAACCTAAAAAAGACATTTGACCACCTCAGGTATCCCTGGCCATTCCCAGATCTACGACCTTCTCGATCAGGACATCGAAAGAAATCCCGGCTTTGTCCGCGGAAAGAGCGAACTCATCATCCTTCTGCAGATTAGGGTTGGCATTGGCTTCGATTATATACACCTGTCCCTGCGCTGTCACCCGCAGATCGAAACGGGCATAGCCGCCGGCCATGTCCATGACCCGGTAGGCCCGTTTACAGGTATCGCTGATCTTTTTTTCCCATCCTTCAGGCAGACGCCCGGCAAAGGTATTCTTCAGACCCCATTTTTTGCGGTACTGATAATCCCATTTGGCCTTATAAGTGGCAATGCGCGGCTCGTCTTCGGAAAATTCCCCGAATTTCATCTCCCTGATCGGCAACACTTTTATCCTCGTATGCCCGAGAAGGCTCACGTAGAATTCCCGGCCGTCGATATACTCTTCGGCAATAACATCCATTTTCATGTTCTCGTGGATAAACTTTATCCTCTCGAACATGGCTGTTTCATTATCCACTACCGAGGCCTGGGCAATTCCCCGCGAGGCTTCTTCCCGCAAAGGTTTTACCACCAGCGGGAACTTAAGCCGTTTCGGGTGCCAGACTTTGTGGTTGCGGTAAAAAGTATGAAAATTGGGTACTTTTATACGATGATAACTGAGGATGGTCTTGGTCAGGGATTTGTTGTTACAGATCAGCAGGCTGGCCGGCGAGGCTCCGGTATAGGCCAGACCCAGCATTTCCAGAAACCAGGCCATATTTTTGTCGAAATGGGATTTGTCATCGAAAATATCGGTAAGATTGAAGGCCAGGTCCGGCCGGTTTTCTTTGATCTCTTCCAGAAGTAAAGTCAGGTCATTATGGATACCCAACAGACTGACTGTATGGCCGTTGTTCTTAATCGCAGCTGTTACCTCTTTATAGACCTGATAGTCTTCCTGTTCGAACTCCTCTTTAAAATCATAACCGCGGGGCGTGACATGAGGATGGTCAAGAATAAGCAGAATTTTCAGTTTCTTTTTCATCGTTTGCTGCGAAATCCTCCCGTATAGATATAATTCATTATCGATGTAGTTATGTAGGTCGAGATCCTGACTGCGGCCCGGGCCTCGTCATCGACGATTTTCAATTTAAGATAGCGGCTTCTTTCGATAAGTGTTTTCAGTAATTCGTCGATCACGTATTTTTTTTCTCCGGTCCAATCGGCCACGTCATTACGTATCTCTCGCCGCAGTTTTTTGATCAGCTCATGAGCATACAAAGCATGGGCCGTTTTCCCGTCGTTTTCAGCGAACAGTTCTTTTAAATTGGCATCGTGGAAATCGGGGAAATCCTCGGCGCAAAGATGTTTGCGCTTTTTATAATAATTGTTCAGGGTGATCTTGAGACGCGAGGCCTGCCAGTATTTCTTCCCTTTGCCGACAATCGGTTCCTTGCCCTGAAGTTTTTTCATCACTTCGTTTACATACTGAAGCTTTTTCAGGGCCTTCCAGCCCTTATACTGATTTTGCCAGTCAAGTCCGGGCGTAAGCCACACGGCAAAAGTCTCGGCAAAATCCTCGTCAGGATGGTACTGGGCATAATAATCTTCCAGATGCCGGACATAACTTTTACTGTAAGGGCGGTATTTATAGGTATCTTTATACTCTTCGGAAAAACGGCCGAAAATTTTCTGCCATTTCCGCCGGCGGTAGATCTGATACGCATAATTAAGGGCATGGCCGGTCTCGTGACGGAGCAATTGCATGCACCATTCTTTAGTGCCGCCTTCCACTTCCATCATCATCTTCATCTCCAGCTTCATCAGCGTCGGGTGGGCAAGATAAAAAGGGATCCCCACTACCGGCTCCTTGTCCGGGGCCAGCCATTCGTCAGCCAGATAACATTCCGGTTTATACAGTATTTTTTTTTCGTCCAGTTCCCGGTAGAGTTCCTGCACACAGGGTTCAAGCCAGGTACCGGAAATAGACAAAGGCAGAACATTGACTCTTTTTTTAAGCAGTTCTTCCTGGGAAATCTGCGATAGGTCTATGGGTTGTGTCGCCATTTGTGTTTTTAAGGAATACCCCTCTTTCTACTTTAAACCAGAGAAAAAGAGATGTCAAGAAAAGGCGGATCAAAAGAAAAGTTCGGACTGGACGCGGCGGCGTTCGATAGTATCGCGGGAAATATAACAAAGCAGTTTCTGCACCTGTTCCTCTATCTGGTCGCGCACCCGGCGGTAGGCCGGCAGAGAAGAACAGGAAGGAAACGGCACATCCAGGCAGATTACTATACGGGCATTGGTAAAGGAGAACCTGCTGTCCCGGCCGCAGAATATTGCGTAATCAAAACGCTTTATCAGCATCAGGCTGTATTGCTTGGCCCGCGCTTCGGACAGCTCAAGGCCTTTTTCGCGCATAACGGCCAAGGTCAGGGGCGATATTTTATGAATTTTTTGTGCTCCGGCACTGTAGGCCCGCAAACTGCCTTCAGCGTAAAAATTAGCAAAGGCTTCGGCCATCTGGGCCCGGCAGGAATTGTCTTTGTCGATAAAAAGCACTCTTTTCATAATTTTATTATCTGATTCAGTGGCACAGATCAAAACTGGCTTGTTTAACCCCTTGAGTATTTTATAGACGTTGTCGGAGAGAAAGTCGTTACGCGGCGATCCTGCTTGGCTTTACCTTATTCCTCATTCTGTCTGAGATCTTCCAGATGGTGTTTAACGACCCGGGCCTGGATCATATAAATTATATCCTGGGCAATATAAGTGGCATGATCGCAAATCCGTTCCAGATGGCGGGCCACTAAAATAAGCGGTACGGCACGGGGAGCAGTTGTACCGTCTTTGATAAGATAATCATTGATCAATTCGTCATAGATCTGATTACGCAGAGTATCGGCCTGCGGATCGGAAAAAATCACTGTTTTAGCCGCTTCCTCATTGCGGTTGACAAAAGCATCGATCACGTCCTTAACCATCTGCCGAGCAATATCGGCCAGAGCAGGAATATCGATCAAGGGTTTCAGCAATGGTTTGTCGCTCAGTTCTTTGACCCGCTGGGATATATTGACTGCCAGATCGGCAATACGCTCCAGCTCAGTATTTATTTTCATGCCGGTAGTGATGAATCTGAGGTCTTTGGCCATCGGCTGTTGCAAAGCCAGAAGATAGATCGCCCGTTCCTCTATCTGATTTTCCAGTTCATCGATCTTGCGGTCGTTATCGACTACTTTCTGGGCCAGATCCTTGTCGCGGGCTTTAAGAGCTTCTATTGATTGGCGGATTGCTTCTTCGGTCAAAGCTGACATTTTCAGCAGATCCATATTGAGTTTTTTCAATTCATCGTCAAAATGTTTTTTCATAATCAACCTCCTTTTTTACGGCATATCTGTTTGATCAATTTTTCTGTTTCTCTTTTGATCCTGTCTCTTACCCGGATAAAAACAGCGATTTCTTTGCCTTCAGGGTCTTCAATATCCCACCGAATATGGTTTATGGCCGAAACAAAAGGACAGACTTCCTGGCAACCCAGAAAGATCACGTAATCGAACTCTCTAAGCGGCAATTGGTCAAATCTTTTTGGTCTGGCAGAAGAAATATCGACCCCTGCTTCCCGCATAACTTCTATTGCCAGAGGATCAATTTTTTCCGCCGGGGCCGAGCCGGCACTATACGCCTGAACAAGCCCCAAGCCCAGGGCCGCGGCAAATCCTTCGGCCATCTGGCTGCGGCAGGAATTTTTTACACAGACAAATAATATTATCTCCATATTTTTATCCGAACCTTCCGGTTATATATTCTTCCGTGATCTTTTTCGAAGGATTGGTAAATATCTTTTTGGTCACATCATATTCTACCATCTCTCCCAGCATCAAAAACAAAGTATGATCGGAAATACGCGCTGCCTGCTGCATATTATGAGTAACAATGATAATGGTATATTTTTCTTTTAATTCCTGGATCAGCTCTTCTATTTTGGCAGTAGCAACAGGATCAAGAGCCGAAGCCGGCTCATCCATCAACAACACGTCCGGCTCGACAGCCAGGGCCCGGGCAATACACAGCCGTTGCTGCTGACCGCCGGACAAAGAAAAACCGTTGCTGTAAAGCCGCTTTTTCACCTCGTCCCAGAGGGCTGCGTCTTTCAGGCTCTTTTCCACTTTCTGGGCAATATAGCGTTGATCCCGTATACCGTTGATCTGAAGGCCGTAAGCGACATTATCGAAAATCGATTTCGGGAAAGGATTGGGTTTCTGAAAAACCATTCCCACCCGTCTCCGGACATCGACCACATCGATTTTGGGATCATAAAGATCCCGCCCATCCAGCAATATACTGCCTTCGGTCCGGGCATTGGGAATAAGGTCGTTCATTCTGTTGAATAAACGGATAAAGGTCGATTTGCCGCAGCCCGAAGGCCCGATGATCGCCGTGACCTTGCGTTCATATATTTCCATAGAAATATTTTTTAAAGCGATCTGACTGCCGTAATAAAAATTAAGATCTTTTACTTCGATCTTTACTTTACGCGAATTGTTCTTATCCATTTCCTGTCCTTTGCTTATGTCTGATAATAATTGCCAGAGCAGATATTGCGATCACCAGTACCAGTAAAATAAGGGCGCAGCCATAGGCGATCCCGGTCTGCGCTTCCGGATGTGTACCTTCGGTCATCAAAGCATAAATATGATAAGGAAGCGCCATTACCTCGGACAAAGGCGATCTGGGAAAACCGCGGGTATAAAAAGTAGCTGCCGTGAAAAGTATCGGGGCAGTCTCTCCCGCTACTCTGCCTACGCTTAAGATAACACCGGTAAGTATGCCGGGCAGGGATGACGGTATGACCACTTTTCTGATCGTCTCCCAGCGGGTCGCGCCCAGAGCCAGAGAGGCCTCCCGGTATGATTGAGGCACAGCCAGAAGCGCTTCCTGAGACGCGGAGATTATGCTGGGCAGAACCATCATGCCCAGAGTAAGGCATCCGGAAAGTATGGAAACACCAAACCCGAAAAATTTCACGAATACTCCCAGACCGAACAATCCGAACACTACCGAAGGAACACCGGCCAGATTATTGATACTTATGCGTATGATATTGACCATATAATTTTTCGGCGTATATTCGCAAAGATAAATAGCGCAGGCCAGACCCAGAGGAAGCGACATCATGATCGCGCCCATGGTCAAATAAAATGTCCCCACAATGGCCGGAGCAATGCCGCCCTGGGTCATTGCTTTACGCGGTGCCTGGGTCAAAAATTCCCAGGAAATAATTCCGCTGCCGCGGACGAAAATAAAATAGAGTATGGTTCCCAGGAAAAAAAGCGTTGTCGCAATACATAAAAATAATATGAAAAACCCTGTGTTTTGCGTTAATTTGTTTTTCATCTGCCCAGTCCCAGCTTCAGCCTGAATCTCCGGCTGATAACTTCTGCCACGACATTAAAAAACAAGGTGATAATAAATAATATAAGCCCTATGGCAAACAAAGCGTGATAATGCAGGCTGCCCATGACTGCTTCACCCATTTCAGCGGCAATAGTAGAAGTCATCGGCCGCACCGGCTGAAACAGGGAATGAGGGATCACTGCTGCTCCACCGGTGACCATCAATACGGTCATTGTCTCACCTATGGCCCGACTCATACCGAGAATTATGGCTGTGGATATACCTGAACCGGCAGCAGGAATCACTACTTTGATCAAGGTCTGCCAGCGGTTAGCCCCTACGGCGTATGATGCTTCACGAAAACTTTTCGGCACAAAGCTCAACGCGTCTTCGGCCAGACTGCATACGGTGGGGGTGGCCATAATGCCTAACATCAGGCTGCCGGTAAAAGCGGTCTGTCCTACCGGGAGATGCAGCAGGTCCTGCAAAAAAGGGGCTACAATAACCATACCGAAAAAACCATAAACTATGGAGGGTATACCAGCCAGGACCTCTATGATCGGTTTTAATATTGCCCGCTGTTTATAGCCAGCCAGTTCATGGAGAAAAAGAGCACTGCCGACGCCCAGAGGAACGCAGACAAAAAGCGCGCCGCCGGTTACCCAGAGCGAAGCAAGTATTAACGGCAGAATGCCGAATTCGGGAGGGTCATAAGTGGGATACCAGTTTCTGCCGAAAATAAACTTAAAAGGGTCGATTGTCCGGAAAACAGGCAGCCCTTCTTTAAAAAGAACTATAGTAATACCTATCAAAAACAATAAGGAAGCAAAAGCCAGCAAGGCAAAAATCAGCCTGTATACCTGTTCTTTGACTTTGCTTGTTTTATTCTCCATCCTTATCATGTCGTCTCCCTGGCCGCTCAAATGTGGCGGAAACACGGCAGGCCGGCCGAAAGCCAGCCTGCCGTGCGGAAAGAAAGGGTTGTTAAATCCTGTTTAAAAGATCACTGCAATCCGACATAGCCGTTATCTTCCACCAGATACTGACCGTCAATGCTGAGAACGAAATCAAGGAACTTTTGGGCAGCTCCGGTTGCTTTACCATTTGTGTACATGAACAAAGGTCTGGACAAAGGATACTGATTGGAAAGCACTGTTTCCTTAGAAGCATCAATACCGCCTATAGGTATAGCTTTAACGCTGGAAGAAATATATCCCAAACCCACATAGCCTATAGCACCGGGCGTTTTGGCCACTGTTGTCGCCACAGCCTGGTTGGATGCCTGCTGCAGAGCATCAGAGCGCACTTTTTCTTTGTTTAAAGCCAGCTCTCCGAAAGCTTCGAATGTGCCGCTGGCACTGTCCCGGGAAATGACCACGATCTTGCCGCTGCTGCCGCCGACCTGGGACCACTGAGAGATTTTTCCCGTATAAATAGCCTTAAGATCTTTTTTGCTCAAACCGCTTACACTGTTAGAAGGATTGACTATGACCGCGATCCCATCCATGGCAATGACATTGGCCTTGGGCGTCACGCCCCGGCTCACTGCATTATCAAGCTCTTTATCCTTGATCGGACGTGAAGCATTGGCAATATCGCAGGCACCGTCGATCAAAGAAGCAATGCCTACTCCCGAACCACCGCCCTGCACCGAAATGTTGATTCCCGGATTATCATCCATGAATTCTTCGGCACAAGCCTGAGCAATGGGCAGGACCGTGGTAGAACCTTTGACCACCAGAGTTTCGGCAAAAACCGCGGAATTAATCACACAAAAAACCGTCAATGCGATCAGAAAAATTTTCAACTTTGTTTTCATATTAATCAACCTCCTTTTCAAATGGCTGAACCGTCCTCTTTTAGAATTTCAATTTCCAGTCAAACTGAAGAACCGTACGCCTTCCGGCATTGGCCGTGAGCCGTTCGATATAATAGTAATCGATGCCGAAAGAAGTGTTCTCACTGAGACCGTATTCAAAAACAAGCTCATGTCCTTTAGTATCGGTGTGACCGCTGTAAGCGTCTGAATCGGGAAAGATGTCGATCCAGGAATCTTTTTCCAGACGACGGTACATATAGGCAAACTGCCACTGGCCCCGATCCTTTATCTTTGCATCGCCGAACCTGACTCCGGCCAGATAACCGCTATTTTCTTCTTTTGGATCGGAATTATTCACATAATCACCGAAAAGCGCCAGATATGGTACCAGCCCGCCGAAAGGATCGGTAAACGATACTTCCACGCTGGGAACAAAACAATCGTAATTATATTTAAGGCCGCTGTTTTCCAGTGTATTGTATCTGCCGCTGTCATAATCACCGCCGTTGCTCAGGCTTTCCCCTTTGACATTATCGAACCAGTACCCGGCAACTGCCAGTTTCAATCCGACATCGTCGCTGATCTTAAAATCGACTCCCGGCTGAACAACCAGCATGTAAGGATCTGAGGTCGCCTGCTTCTGTTCCTCCAGTATCCAGGCGCTGGTATTAAAAAACAGGCCCAAATCGTTTCCGGCCTTACCGCTGAACATCAACGATACTCCTTCGGGATTGATATCCGAATCCCACAACAAGTCTGACGGCTGGAAAATAACGCTCTTTACACCTTTGATCTTACCGGCTTTTACAGTAGCCCAGGGAGTTGCTACCCACTCGGCAAAAGCGTAATCCAGCCTGATATCCGGGGTCTGGAAAGACTCGCCGCCGTCACCCATGGACTGGTTAGTGGAGCGCGCATCTGCCGCGCCCGTGGCAAGTCCGGCAGCTATCTTCATCGAATCATTGACCTTTGATTCCAGGCCAAGACGCAATCTATATCTGCCGCGGTGACGGTCCACATCACCGGTCTTATCTTCATACTGATAGCGCAAGCGCAGATCTCCGGTCAGTTTTGTATTCTGAATCCATTTAGGCAAGCCTTCATGTTCTCCTCTGGCGATCTTGGCCCTCACCTCTTCTTTTGTCTCAGTAGAGATCTGCTGTGCTTCACCGTAAGTAAGAACCCCTTTGTCCACCAGTTTCTGCAACAGAATATCCAGGTCCTGGGCATATCCGGCCGAGGAAAACAAACAAAAAGCCGCCGCCACAGCGCAGATCACCGACAATGTAACATATTTAACCATATTCTTTCTCCTTCTCCTCATGTCGTTAACATTACCAATATTCATATTCCTGTCCTGATATCTATAGAAACCTTTCTTCCCTTCTTTTCCGCTTTATGTCAGCGGTACGCCGCAGCGCCCGTTTTTTTTCAACAGATGGCCGGAGGCGATATCGGCCATGGTTTAATTGTTCAGAAAATTTCTCAGCCTTCTCAAACCGACCTCGACCCTTTTCAATGACTGAACAGTACAATCCTGTTCAGTAAGCTCGGAGTTTTCGATGGTGTTCAACAGCCACTGAAGAGTGTGGAGCTGAGTCCTGAGATTGCTGGCCAGGAAATCCTTTTTAAGGCTGGAAATCATCAACTGTCGCATATTCACCTCCTTTCTTTTTTCGCTCACTTGATTATATCCCGGCTGCGTGACGAAAATACGATCATCAGGTGACATATTTGTGAACTTTTCCAGCGGCACATCCTTATCCTGACAAAGCTGGCGGCGCAAAGCGCATACTATCTGTCCGGCGTTTTCCCGGCAACTGCGGTAAAACAAAATACCCAGACAGCCTATCGCCAGGATCAATATTACCGCTTCTACTATGTACGTGGTCTCGGCCATGTTTCTGCCTCCTTCTCTTATATGTTTTACGTTTTGCCCATGGCAAAAGCATGGCAGAAATGTGACATCTTTGTAAAATCAGTGGTTAAATAGAGGGTCGCCTGAAAATCAGGCGGCCTTGGGAAGGGTAAAGCTGAAGACCGAACCTTTTCCTAAAACGCTGCGCAGCGAGACTTCTCCTTTATGGGCCTGCACAATATGTTTAACTATGGAAAGGCCGAGACCGGTCCCGCCCAGGCTGCGGGAACGACCTTTGTCCACACGGTAAAACCGCTCGAAAATGCGGGAAAGGTCGGTTTCGGGAATGCCGATACCTGTATCAGCTACATCTATCTGAACCATACGATCATTGTCGTGTACAGAAACCATGACCGAGCCGCCCGGATCAGTATATTTAATCGCGTTATCAATAAGATTTACCAGCACTTCGACTATTTGCGACTGATCGGCATTCACTTGAGCGATATCGTCAGGCATATCCGTCTTAAGACTTATTTCCCGAGCCCGGGCCTGCGCCTGCATACCGGCGATCACTTTTTCAATAAGCGGCGGCAAGGCACAAGACTTGAGATTTACCGTGACCGCACCTGATTCAATGCGGGAAAGATCCAGGAGATCATTGATCAATTTGGCCAGGCGGTCAGCATCGTCATATATTATTTTTACGAAATCCCCGGCGTTTTTCTTATCCTGAAGCGCTCCTTCCAGCAATGTCTCAGCATAACCTTTGATGCTGGCAACCGGGGTGCGCAGTTCATGGGAGACATTGGCCACGAAATCCTGACGGATCCTTTCCAATCGTCTTAACTCAGTTATATCGTGAAAGACCAGCACTGCCCCTTCAGCAATACCGGATCTTATCAGGGGCGTGACATGGACCTGAAAAATCCTTTCTTCAGGAATATGGACCGCGATCTGATGCCGTTCTATCTGATGCGTAAGCCGTGACGCGTTTTCGGCTATTTCCTGTATCTCGATATTGCGGATCACCTCCAGGGGACGTTTTCCCAGGGGATCATCTTCCAGGCCAAGCAGGTTTTGCAAAGTATGATTCATGAGTATGATCGTCCCCTGCCGGTCAACGACCATAACCCCCTCAATCATGCTCAATAAAACCGCTTCCAGGCGCGACTTATTGGTCTGTACTTCTTCCAGCGTCAATTTTATCTGACTGGACATATGATTGATAGCCCGGGAAAGATCGCCCAGTTCGTCATTACTGTTCAATAACCTCTTCTGTGAAAAATCACCGCGGGCAACTGAACGGGCAGCCCAGACAGCTTCGCTGAGCGGCCGGGAAATAAAAAAAGCCGCGGCCGAAGAAAGACCCAAGGCAATGACAAAGGCCAAGGCCAGCGCAGCAATAAGCATCTGCCTGAGGCGGCCGGAAACAGCTTTTACTTCAGCTAAAGGAAGGGCAAGCCTGATCACAAAAAGCTCCGGCCCGGCCCTGAAGGACCGGGCAATATAAAGCATATTTTCGCCGACAGTAGTACTGAAACGGATGCTTTCGCCCTGGCCTGTCTGTAGCGCTGCCTCTATTTCCGGCCTGTTTCGGTGATTTTCCAGTCCGGCCAATTCTTTTCCGGGCACCTCGGAATCACCTACAACCGTACCGTCTTCGCGTATGATCGTGAGCCGTGCTTTGACTTGCAGACCTATGGTATCAGCTGTCTTGTCAGGAGACTGTTTCCAGATAAATCCGGGTGTATTTAAAATAAAAACAGCGAGATCTGTCCGGATAAAAAAATCGGCGCGGATCCTATTCAGGGCGTGCCGCGTCAAATTAGTCTCAAGATAAAAATAGATACCCGAAAAAATAATCGTGGCCAGAATCACAAAGACAAAGGTGATCTTATAATGAATGGGCAGACGCACGCGATTACTCCTCTTCCTGAAACCGGTATCCCACACCGCGCACAGTCTCGATCAATATACCGGCTTTGCCTAATTTCTGTCTGAGCCTTTTGACATGGGTGTCGACTGTCCGCGTAGTAACGTCGCTGGCAATATCCCATACGTCTTCCAGCAATGTTTCTCTGGTCTGCACCCGGCCGCGGCGCTGCACCAGAGTCAGCAAAAGATTAAATTCCATGGCCGTAAGTTCTATTTCCTTTTTACCGACCATGACTTTGTGGCGGGCAGTATCGATAATCAAAGATCCGGCAGTATAGAATCCTTTTGCCTTTTCCACCGACCTTTTTCGTTTAAGAATAGCCCTGACCCGCAGCAGCAATTCACGCGGGCTAAAGGGCTTGACCACATAATCATCAGCGCCCAACTCCAGGCCCAAAACCCGGTCTATTTCCTCCCCTTTGGCAGTAAGCATAAGCAGCGGTATATCGGCAAAATCCGGATTTTTTTTAATTTCCCGGCAGACTCCAAACCCGTTCATACCAGGCAGCATTATGTCCAGTATTATAAGGTCGACGGGGGCGGCGTCTATCAGTTCCAAGGCTTTTTCGCCGCTCTCGGCAATCATACACCGCATACCGGATTTTTCCAGATTATACTTCAACAGACGGGAGATATTCTGGTCATCCTCGACAACCAATATCTTTGCGTTTGATACATCTTTCATCGGCAAAAAACTCTTTCTTACTAAAGTCCTTTTTATTATCATAACGCTGTTTTGAATTTATGCAACAATCAGTATTGCCGAGAACCCACAAGGCGGCGGGCTAAAACAGTCACTGCTTCGGCAGCCTTTTGCGGACTGCTGCGATCGATCTCTTTTACCAGTACGCTGCCTACGATCGCTCCGTCGGCAACCGTGCCCACAGCCCTGGCCTGGGCAAAACTGGAAATACCAAACCCGGCATAAAGAGAATGGCGAAGCTTCTTTTTCAGGCGCTTAAGAGCAGCCAGTTCCGGCATATCGGCGCGTGTTCCGGTCACGCCGTAACGGGCCACGTAATAGACAAAAGGCGGCGACAGTTTGTTGATCTTTTCGATCTCTTTATCAGTGGTATTGGGAGCAGTAAAAACCACTTTGGGAAAATCCAGATCGATCTGTTCCATTTCTTTCAGAGGCAGGTCAGGAATGATCAAACCTTTGATCCCGGCTTTTTTCAGTCTTTTTTCCAGACAACGCCGGCCATAGCGATAGTTCATGACCGGGTTAAGATAACTCATCAGATAAAGATCACAGGAAAGGGTAAGACCTTCCAGCATTTCCAGGATCGATTCAAGAGTAACTTTTTTTTCCAGGGCCGCGTGATAAGCTTTCTGAATAGTAGGCCCGTCTGCCACCGGATCAGAAAAAGGAACTCCTACTTCCACTGCTTTTAGCGGTACCCGGTCAAGTCTTTTCAGGATCTTTCCAGTCACCGCGATATCCGGGAATCCGGCAGGTATGTAGGCAATAATATTGTTCATTTGTTATCCTTTCTTTTTATCAGCACTGTTTCCATGTCCTTTTCGCCTCGGCCGGAAAGGTTTACCACGATGATCTTTCCTTTTTTAATTTTAAGGCGCGGTATGTAGGCCAAAGCATGAGCGCTTTCCAGAGCCGGGATTATCCCTTCCTGACAGCATAGTTCATTAAAAGCTTTCAGCACTTCCCGGTCAGTGACCGCTTTGTAAATCACCTTTCCCGTATCTTTCCAATAAGAATGTTCCGGTCCCACGCCGGGATAATCCAGGCCCGCAGACACCGAATGAGTGCCGCGCACCTGTCCCCACCTATCCTGTAAAAGGTAGGTCTTGCTGCCGTGCAGATAGCCGGGCCGGCCTTTGAGCAGTGATGCCGCGTGTTTTTTGCTGTTCAGGCCCTGACCGCCAGCTTCCACGCCGATCAGAACAGGACCGGAATCGATAAAAGGATAAAACATACCCGCGGAATTGCTGCCGCCGCCCACGCAGGCGATCATATAATCCGGCATACGATTTTCTGCTTTGAAGATCTGTCTTCTGGTCTCATCGCCGATTATTCTCTGAAAATCCCGTACCATCTCAGGATAGGGATAAGCGCCGACTACCGAACCCAGCGCGTAATAAGTCGTTTTTAGATTGGTTATCCAGTCCCGCAATGCTTCATTGATGGCGTCTTTTAAAGTGCGCGAACCGCTGGTCACAGAAACAACCCGGGCGCCCAGCAGTCTCATCCGCTCGACATTAGGCCTCTGCCTCTGCACATCCTCCTCTCCCATATATACAGTGCAGGGCAGGCCGAACAAGGCAGCAACAGTGGCAACCGACACACCGTGCTGACCTGCTCCGGTTTCGGCAATGATCCTTTTTTTACCCATGGTCGAAGCCAGCAATACCTGGCCTAATGTATTGTTGAGCTTATGCGAGCCGGTATGCAGCAGGTCTTCCCGCTTCAGGTATATTTTTGCCTTATACTTTTCGCTTAACCGCCGGGCATAATAAAGCGGCGTAGGCCTTCCGGCATAATCTTTCAGCAATTGTTTTAATTGCCGGGCAAAAACTTTATTTTTTTTTGCCTGCTTATAGGCCTTATCCAGCTCATCAATAGCTGGCATGAGTATTTCCGGCATAAACTGACCGCCGAACTGTCCGAAATAACGCATTGAAAAACCTCCTGTTTTCAGCTCAGGGCTGATAGCTCACAGCAAAATAAGTTACAATTATCATTTCTCATTATACGATCTGACGGCATCGATAAAAGCCTTTACTTTAGCCGGATCCTTTCTTCCGGCAGATGCTTCCACACCCGAAGACACATCGACCATGGCCGGCTGGGCCAGAGCGATGGCCTGAGCTACATTATCCGGCGTCAAACCGCCGGACAGGATATATTCGCCCAGCTTGTCTTTGTACGGCACCAGATACTCCCAGGGAAATATTTTGCCGCTGCCGCCGAAACCGGCAGTCTTTGTGTCGAACAAAAAGATCACGTCAGTATAATCCTGAGCCTGAAGCGGGTCTTGGGCTCTTGCTACGGCAAAAGCTTTGATGACTTTTACCCGGCGGGCCAGAAAAGCGCATTGCTCAGGGGTCTCCTGGCCATGCAGCTGGACCGCGGTCAATCCTGCCTGTTCTACACAGAAAAGTATCTTTTCTGTGGACTCATTGACAAACACTCCGATCTTTTCCCCGGAAAAAGGCAAATCGCGGCAGATCCGGGTTGCTGAATCGACCGGAATATAACGGGAGCTTTTGGGATAAAAAACAAATCCCAAAGCATCGGCCCCGTATTCAGCGCAGGTCAAAGCATCCTGAAATTCAGTAATCCCGCAGATCTTTATCTTAACCATTTTTCTTTTCTCCCGGGGTTTTCTGATATTCGATGACCCGGCGCAGTTTATCCGCTGCCTGACCCGATCTTATCAGCTGCAGGGCCTTTTCCACCCCGTCTTTCAAAGTCGCGGTCTCTTTGGTGATATAAAAAAGAGTTCCGGCATTAAGGGCCACGGTCTCGATCTGGGTCTGGTTGGCTCGGGCCGAAAGTATCTGTTCGATGGCATAAAAGGCGCGCTGCGGGTCTTCTTCCCCTTCCAGATCCTGACGGTTTCCGGCCTTTAATCCCAGACCCTCTATATCGATAGCCAGTTCTTCTACCGAATCCCTGGTGACCAGAAGAGCCTTGTTTTCGGCACAGGTGGTCAGCTCGTCAGTAAAGCCTCCGCAGACGATCATCGCCCTTTCCGTACCGATAGCCTGGAGAGCCCGGGCCAGCCTGGGCGCATAGACAAAATCGAATACGCCGATCAGCTGATATTTTACTCTGGCCGGATTGGCCACCGGGCCGAGAAGATTAAAGGCAGTCCTGGTCTTGAGCTGGCGGCGCACCGGCATGACATGCTTCATTGCCGGATGCATAAGCGGCGCGAACATAAAAGTAAAACCTGTCTCAGCCAGTTCCTGCTCCATTTCCTGAGAAATTTTTTGCAGGCGATATCCTCCTGCTTCCAGTACATCGGCACTGCCGACCTTGCTGGACACCGAGCGGTTGCCGTGCTTGGCCACAGAAATACCGGCAGCCGAAACCACAAAGGCAGCAGCAGTGGAAATATTACAGGTATGGGCACCGTCTCCTCCGGTACCGCAGGTATCCACGGTCCTGGGGTCGCAAGCCCGCACTTTTATTGCTTTATCGCGCATGACCAGGGCCATACCGGCCAGTTCGTCGCCGCTTTCGCCTTTCATGCGCAAAGCAGTCAAAAAGGCGGCGATCTGAGCCTCACTGATCTTACCGGACATGATCTCTTTCATTATCGATTCGGTTTCCGGTAAAGAAAGGTCCTGACCCGCAAACAATGTATTTAACCCCTGCTGAACATTGCCTTTTGACTCTGCCAGATTTTTTACGGTCTGGCGAAAGGAAGCGCCTTTTTCGATATCGAGAAAATTCTTTATTATTTTTTTTCCTTCCCCGGTCAAGATCGATTCGGGGTGGAACTGTACTCCGTAAACCGGTTTGTCTTTCAGCTGTACAGCCATGATCTCATTATCCTCTTCGCTTTTGGCTATTACGGTCAGGCATGCGGGAAGAGTTTTTTCTTCCAGGGCCAGAGAATGATACCGGGTAGCAGTAAAGGGATTTGCCAGTTCAAACAGTATCCCGGCCTCGGTATGCTGGATCTGGGAAGTCTTGCCGTGCACCAGGTTAGAAGCATGGATAACCCTGGCCCCGAATGCCGCGCCGACAGCCTGATGGCCCAGGCATACCCCGAGGATCGGCGTATCCTGAGAAAAGACCTTTATTGCTTCGATGGTAATACCGGCATTTTCCGGCCGGCCCGGGCCGGGAGAAACGATTATATGAGTAGGGGCAATATCCCGTATAGCCTCGATGTCCAGGGCATCGTTCCGACAGACCATTGCCTCGGCCCGGGGAAAGATCTCTTTGACATACTGATAAAGATTGTAGACAAACGAATCGTAATTGTCGATGATCAATACTTTTTTCATATTGCTCCCCCCTGTATTTTCTCGGCCAGTTCCAGACCGCGGAACAGGGCCCCTAATTTGTTCACGGTTTCCTTGTATTCCAGTTCCGGAACAGAATCAGCGACGATTCCTGCTCCGGCCTGGAGATAAGCCTGCTGGCCCTGAAAGAAAAAAGAGCGGATCATCAGTCCTGAATCCATGTTTATATTACCCTGCCGGTCCGGATAAGAAAAATAGGCTGCGGCTCCGGCATAAGGGCCGCGGCAATCAGGTTCCAGCTGGTTGATGATCTGCATGGCCCTTACTTTGGGGGCGCCGCTGACTGTGCCGGCGGGAAATGCCGCGTCAAAAAGATCAAAGGCATCTTTATCCGGTTCCATCTCCCCCTCGATCTGAGAGACCAGATGCATGACATGAGAATATCTCTCTACCGTCATCTGCTCGGTTACCTTGACCGACCCTCCCTGGCATACTTTCCCCAGATCATTGCGGCCCAGATCAAGAAGCATCACGTGTTCGGCTTTTTCCTTCTCGTCTTTTTTAAGCTCCTCTTCCAGGGCCAGATCTTCGTCGGCAGTATTGCCCCGCCGCCTGGTACCGGCGATCGGCTTCAAAAAACCTTCGCCTCGGTTCAGCTTTACCATCATCTCGGGAGAAGAACCGAGCACCACTGTTTCGCCGAATTTCTGAAAAAACATATAGGGCGAAGGATTTATGGCCCGCAAAGCCCGGTACAGGGAAAACGGGTTCAGAGTGGTCTTAAAACTGTAGCGCTGAGACAGCACCGCCTGGAAAATATCGCCTTCGACAATGTGCTCTTTTATTTTTTCCACGGCACTGTAAAACTCCTGGCGGGAAAAATTGGATACCGGATGAGTGGTCATGACTTTCTGGGTCCGTTCCGGTTTAAGCGGCACTGCCAGATCAGAAACGATATCCTCAGGGGTCTCGCTGATAACGCACAGCTGGTTCAATACATGGTCAAAAATAATAAGGTGAGCCGGGATCATGAACTGATAACAGGGAAACAGGGAAGAAGCGATATCTATATTTTCCAGATAGCGGACATAGTCATAGCCCACATATCCCACGGCACCGCCGATAAACGGCGGCAATGCCGGATCATTCAGGTATACGGCATGCTGGCGCAGGCGCTCGGCCAGGGCCCGCAACGGTTTTCCGCTAAAGGATCGTTCTTCGCCGTCGATCATCAATTTTCCCTGGCCGGTAAGGATTATCTCTTCTTTTTTGCCCACGCCGATAAAAGAATAGCGCCCGAAACTTGCCTCATGTTCGGTGCTTTCCAGAAGAAAGCTGTACGGTTCTGCTTGAGCGGTCTTCAAAAACACCGATACCGGCGTTTCCAGATCTGAACATAGTTTGAGTACGTGCATTATTTTTTCCTCCTTTTATGATCGTTCCTGTTATTGCGAGACGGATTAAAGGCAGAGACAGGCCGGGTTGTACTCAGGGTCGCCAATAATGCGGGAAGAGGGCCTTGTTACTATACATAGTAACACAAGTATGCCATGTTTTCCGCTTATTGTCAAGAGAAAGGACCTTTATTTAAAAAAATTTTGGGGCCGGCTTAAAACCGCTTTATTTATAAGGGATTTTTGCCAAAAAAAACCCTGCCCCCTTGGGAGGGCAGGGCGGGAAATTCGCGGAAAAGCCGTTTGTTTATACGGCCAGTTTAACACCTCTGTCTTTCAGGGCTTTTACCCCGGCACTGCGGTCCTGATAATGAGTGTGCAGCAGATGATGCGAATGCTCGGAAAGAGGCTCTTCCAGGAAACGGCTGTAAAGATCTTTGACTGCCGGATTGTCCTGGGACTTCCTGTACTTCATTTCGGCGTCCCGTTTGTAAATACTGCCCAGGCGCGCGCCGATGCAATCTTTGGCTTTGGCATAGGTATCTTTGGCAAAATTCAGGCTGGTGGCACACAGCGCCATAGTGAAAGCCGAAAGCTTCATGAACTGGCGCCGGGTCATTGTTAATGAATGTTTCATCTTTATTACCTCCTATCCTTTTATCCTCTTACCACATTGATTTTCCGGGACAAGCTCAGACACATCTTCTTGAACAGGGAAGCATCGGCGAAACGAGTTCCCGGAGCCAGGGGCTGTCCGCCGCCGTTGGCACAGCCGGCCGGACAAGTCATGACTTCGATAAAATGATAAGGAGATTTCCCTGCCCGAACCTCATCCAGTATCTTTCGGGTATTCTTGAGGCCGCTGACTACTGCTACTTTTACGTCAATACCGGCCATGTTTACCGTGGCTTCTTTGACGCCCTGCTTACCGCGCACCGCGCGGAAATCAAGATTGGCAAGCTGAGCTCTGGTCACTGCTTCATAAGCAAACCGCAAAGCAGCTTCCATAACACCGCCGCTGGCCGCGAATATGGTTGCCGCGCCGGTCGACTGGCCCAGAGCGTAATGAGGTTCTTCTTCCGGCAGGTCCTTGAAATTGATCCCGGCCTTTTTGATCATATAGGCCAGCTCCCGGGTATTGATCGTGGAATCGATGTCCCGGAATCCGCTGGCGTTCATTTCCGGTCTCAGACCCTCGAATTTTTTGGCAATACAGGGCATTATCGAAACTGTATAGATCTTCTCCGGCGGTACCTTGGCTATTTTCGAACCATAGGTCTTGGACAAAGGTCCTAACATACCGATGGGCGACTTACAGGATGAAATGTGTTCCAGCAGGTCAGGATAAAATGTCTCCGCATACTTTATCCAGCCCGGACAGCAGGAAGTGAACTGGGGCAAAGGCTTTTTGATCTGACCGGTAATACGGGCCAGAAGTTCCGAGCCTTCTTCCATGATAGTCACATCGGCAGTGAACTGGTTGTCCCAGATATAATCGAAACCGAGTCTTCGCAAAGCAGCCCACATTTTTCCTTCCACGCAGGTGCCGGGAGGCGCGCCGAACGGCTCGCCCAGGCCATAACGAACTGCCGGTGCCGGCATGGCTACAGTGAACTTTTCCGGGTCCTTTAAAGCCGCGAATATTTCCTCGATAAAAGATACGTTTTCATAAATAGCTCCGAACGGGCAATTGGCCAGACACTGTCCGCAATTGATACAGGCAGCCGGGTCTACGATCTGACGTTTTCCCGAAGCGCTTTTCTGAATGGCTCCGGTAGGACAGACGTCAGCGCATTGTCCGCAGTTCTGGCATTTGGATTCATCGACTTTGACAAAAAAGATCTTGTCGTATTCCTCGAGGGAAGGCGCATAGGCGACGGTATCGATCTTTTCGACGTCAAGTTTGTTGGCCTTGGGTGCCGGTGTCTCGTGTTTGGCAGGACTTGTAGCAGCTTTTGGCTCTTCTTCTTCGTACCAATCGAATTCGGATTCCCAATCCCATTCGTCTTTCTGCATTCCGCCTTGAGCAAAATTCATATCATCCCCCTCCTTATTTGTATTCATATGGCCATTACTATTCCAAACGGCATAAAATACTCTATTATATTTTATAACCCGAATACAGGGTGTTTGTCAACATAATTTAGAAAAATCTGAATTATTATATTTCAAACAGCCAAATTGAAATAATCCGCCAACAATCAAAGACGTCAGAAAACGCTTACAGGTTGCGAATATTTTTATAAAAAACTCGGCGGGAGAAAGCAGCGGGGTCACAAAGTAATGCTGGCTATTTTAAGAGTGGTATGGGAACCGTCCTGCCAGGGCCATAACATGGCCAATATAGTCACCTGTTCGAATTTTTTAAAATAAAGAACCTGATCATCGTAAATACCGCCGTACTGCTCGGTCATTTCACTGTATTCCTGGGAAGGCGGAGTGCCGGCCGGTTTTACTGCCGGACCAAGAACCTCGCTCAAAACCTGATCCCATTGTCCGCTTTCCTGATTTAAAAACACCAGCTCTTTATAGACATCGCTGTTGGTCCGAGTCTCACAGACTTTAAGATGACTGCACTGAGAGAGAATCTGATCGAGATCCATAATCCTCCTTTGTCTTCAGGCCGCTGCCGGCCAAAGAAAATAATTATACTATGGATCGGACTCTAACTCAAGTTTTAGAAGGGTAAGTTTAGCAAAAACCTTATTTATGGCGGTAGGTAATGCGGCCCCGGCTGAGATCATAAGGAGAGAGCTCCACAGTCACGTCATCGCCGGGTATGATCTTGATGAAAAAACGGCGCATTTTACCGCAGGGGTAAGCCAGGACTTTATGGCCGTTTTCCAGTTCCACGCGGAATTTGCCGTTTCCCAGGATCTCAGTTACTTTTGCTCTTACCTCGATGGCTTCTTCTTTAGGCATAAATACTCCTTATATTTAAATACTAATTTACTCCTTTTTCATGCTTTGTCAATTATTTTCGGGGAAAAGGGCAAACCAGAACAGGACAGCCTTTGAAAAGGCTGTCCTGAACAAAAAAATGGGCTGGTAAGGATTTTTTGGGGGGGGAAACCTGCACTCTCAGGCTGCCGGCAGATCAAGAAACAGGGTTATCCTGTCCGGATCATTGTCATTGATGGTGACTGTGCCGTTGTGCCGCTTCAGGATCATTTGAACGAGACTTAAACGCAGATCTACCGGGCGGTAATCTTTACCAAGAGAACCAAGGGGATCGATTATCTGAGAGATCTCTTCTCTGGCCACCTCGCCGGAAAGGACTATCTTTGCGCCTATCCTCCACTCACCGCTTTCCTCGCCTATCTGCTCTCCGACGCTGACAGACATCGTCCCTCCCTCGGGTAAAGCAGCCAGCGCGGCAATAAGCAGAGTGAAACAGGCCTGGCTCAGCAGGCCGGCATTGCCGGATACCCAGAGATCTTTTAAGGGTATCTCTTCCTTTATCTGCACCTGCTGCTGAATAGCCTGAAACCACAATAAAGCCAGAGTTTCGGAAAAGATCTGGCTGAACGACACCTTTTCCGGTTTAAAATGATATATCCGGGAAAATTTCAAAAAGGGGCGGATCAAAGAAACTGTTTTGGTGACAAGCTGTCTTATTTTTTCCAGAGATCCCTTTATCTCTTCGGGGTTTTTCTTTTCCAGGACATCGATCAGCCCCAGAGTTATCACCAAAGCGCTCAGCACAGACTGATCCAGCTCCAGGGCCAGCTGGGCCGCAACAGCGTTCTTTTCTTTTTCGATCAGAAAAGAAACGATCTTTTCTCTCTCTTCACGGATGAACTCGACCGAAGCGTTTATCTCCTGCAATCGATTTCGCAGACGATTGTTTTCCAGGGCCAGGGCGGTCTGACGGGCAATTATCGAAAGAAGCAGTTTCTCCCGTTCGGTAAAGTTCTCTCCGCTATGTTTATCTCCGATATTAAGTACACCCAGAATACCCTCCTGCGAAAAGAGCGAAAGGCTTTTTATCGGCGTGCTGATAAAAGATTTTGTCGCATAACAGGCCGCGTCCGTACAGGAATCTCCCGAAACCGCCTCTATGTTCTCGACCAATAAAGGTATGCCGTTTGCGACCACTTTACCGCAGACGCCTTCCCCCAGCTTTATCGCTGTGTTTTGGATCACTTCTTCACTGAGCCCGGCCGCCAGTTTTATCCTCAACTCCTTTTTCTCTTCATCGCACAACAAAAAAGATCCCCGCTGAGCCTTGAACATTTCCAGGGTCGAATGAAATACCAGATGGCATATAGAATCGAAATCTTTCATTTTCTCCATATCTTTGCCGATCTTATATAATGTCCTGAGTTCGCTTTCTTCGGCATAAGCAGGGGAGACCCTCTGCCTTTCCAGACAGGCCCCGACTATCGAGAGTATTTTATCGGCATCAATAGGTTTGGTAAGAAAATCAAAGGCACCGCTTTTCATCGATTCTGTGGCCAGCGCCGTGGTCGGGTAGCCGGTGACGATAATGACTTCTACGTGAGGATTCAATTTTTTTATCTCTTTGAGCACGGTCATGCCGTCGACTTTGGGCATTCTCAGATCCGTGATCAGGATATTAAAAAACCTGTTTTTAGCTTTGTCCAGAGCTTCCTGACCGTCAAAGGCGATTTCCGCGCAATATCCTCTGCGTTCTAAAATATGGGCCAGAAATTCACAGGTCTCTGGTTCGTCGTCAACGATAAGAATAGTGGTTTTCGCTTTTTCGCTTTCCACGGCCATCAGCCCTCCCCCCGGCAGGCCGGATTGTCGTTGCACGGTCTGTACGGCTTACGGCAAAAAACTATCTTCTTATATTGGACGGAGCGACACCAGTCATCTTCTTGAATATCTTGATGAACGCCTCGGAATTCTGGTATCCCACCCGGGAGGCAATCTGACTGACAGTCAGGTTGGTCCCGGACAGCAGTTCTCTGGCTCTGGTCATGCGCAATTCGATGCGGTATTCATTAAATGTCTTGCCGGTACGCTCTTTAAAAAACCGGCTGAAATATTTCGGGCTTAAATATACCTCCCGGGCGACATCCTCCAAGCGTATCGGCCGGTCGTAATTTCTTCTTATGAAATCTTTGGCCAGCTCGATCTTTCCCGGCATATCAATAAAACAATCCTCTTTCTGAGTCTGCCGCAAAAGCCTTTCCAGGACCAGCCTCATTTCTTCGATATCGAACGGTTTTTCGATAAACTCGTCAGCCTGACCGCGCAGAGCTTCGATGACTATATCCCGGGAATCACATCCGGTAAGGATCACCACTTTTTGCAAAGGACTGATGCTTTTTATCGTCTTCAATACCTCGATGCCGTTCATACCGGGCATAAGAACGTCCAGGATCACGATGTCCACGGCATGCGGGCGGCGCAGGACTGCCAACCCTTCTGCACCGTTGCGCACGGCGATCGTCTTATACTCATCAAATGCTTCTTCGAAAACATCCCGGACCCTTTTATCGTCGTCGATAACCAGGATAGTCCCTTTCAATATTTTCCGGCTGTCTTCCCCGACATCACAGGCATTGGTTTCAACCATCGATCTTACTATATCAAGACAATTTTTACTGTCCATGTGCCAAACACACTTTTTCCTGTCCTCTTTCTACTTTTTCAGAAAATCCTGTAAAGCAGAAAAAAACACAACTAGGCCCGGCCGGGGAAACGCAGAACAAAAGTCGTCCCTGCTTTCGGCTTGCTTTCGACAAAAATGCGTCCCTGGTGCTGTTCGATTATTTTTTTCGAGATTGACAGGCCCAGGCCCATGCCTTCAGTACGCTTGGTATAAAAAGGTTCAAATATCCTTTTCATGTCTTCGCTGGCAATCCCGGCCCCGGTATCGCGCACCCGTATTTCCACCTCTGCCGGACCGCTACCCTGCTCAGGAAAAACAGTCGCCGCTGAAAAAACCAGCGTTCCCCCTTCAGGCATGGCGTGAACCGCATTGATCATCAAATTTACCAGCACCTGCCGCAGTCGTTCCGGATCACCTTTGATAAACAGATTGTCGGTACCGGCGGCGCAACGCAGGTCTATGTTCTGTTTACGCAGACTTTCTTCCATAATATCGGCCGTGCTTCTCAGGAAATTACTGATATTGATATCGCAGACATTTAATTGCTGCTGGGAAGAAAAATCAGAAAGCTCTTTGAGCATGCGTTCCCAGCGCAATATCTCTTCCGGCAGCAGCCGGCTGAATTTTCCCACAAACCTGACATCTGTGTGCCGGCGGGGAAAAAGCTGGATAAAAGACTTTATCAAAACCAGGGAATTGCGCAATTCATGGGAGATACGGGCCGCAGCCAATCCTACTGCGGAAAGCATTTCCTGTTCTTTGGCTTTTTTCAGTTTATCGATCATGTTGTTAAACGCCCTGATCAGTTCGCCGATCTCGTCCCGGCGCGAGGTAGCGACCTTATTGTCCAGGTCTCCCGCGGCTACCCTGGTAATGCTGTGTACCAGGACCTTGACCGGGCGGGTCACGTTTAAAGCCACCATAATACTCACGGCTATTGCCAGAATCTCGCTGACCAGAAGGATTATCAGAAAATGTATTTTCATGCTTTGCGCGAATTTATAGGCCTCCGGCCTGGCCTGCCGCAGAACCAGACCCCAGCCCAGACTTCGGACCGGAGCAAAAGAGCTGACCCATTGCTTTCCGGCGCTGTCTTCTGTCTCCAGGGAAGACCTCTGTCCCGATAACACGCTCTGCACATCTTTTTGCCTGGCCAGATCTTCTTCTTTAAGCACCCTTTTTTTATCGGAGTGGGCGATCAGCACCCCCCTTTCCGAAACGAGGAAGGCCTTTCCTGTTTTACCGATCTGGATACTGTCCACGATATCCCATATACCACGCATATCGACATCGGCAATAAGTACCTGAGCGATCTCGCCCAGACGCTTGACCGGAACAGCTATGGTAATATACGGCATGGAATTATCCAGCAGTTGTATCCGGGAAAAGTATGTTTTTTGTTGTCGGGCGGCGTTCAAAGCTTCATCCGGATACTGCCGGACAAGCCCCTGGTCAAGCTCTGAACTGGCGATCAATTTTCCGGAAAGGTCCACTGCGGCAATCCGGATAAAGACCGGCTGATCAAGGGCCAGTTCCACCATGATCGTTTCCTGTTTCCAGGAAGACGGATATACTGATCCCAGCATAGCTGCTGTCGTAACCAGCATGTCTTCGGCCCGGGACACGAACAGATCGATTTCTTCCGCGGCCCGGACAGCGATCTCTTTATGGTTGACCAGCACCGATCCCTGTACCGCGTCTTCGGCTACCCATACCAGCAAAACACCGGATACAATAACCATGATCGTCATCACCACCAGCAAAACAGCCGCAACCTGGACCCACAACCTGTTACAGCAATAACTTTTGATCTTTTCTTTAATCCAGTCGTACAATTTCATTCACCTGCCCCTGTCACCAGCGAAGAAGGAAGAGACTGATGACGCCACATCTTCCAGTATAAACCTTTTCTTTCCAGTAATTGTTCATGGGTTCCTTTTTCCGCGATCCTGCCCTGCTCAAGAAAAACGATTGTGTCGCAACAGGTGATCGTTGACAGACGATGGGCAATCACCAGAGTAGTACGTCCTCTCATCAGATTTCGGTAGGCATTTTCCACTATATGGCGTTCTGTTTCCGAATCAACTGACGAGGTCGCTTCATCAAGGATAAGCAAGGCCGGATCCCGCAATATAGCCCGGGCAATAGACAGCCTCTGGCGTTGACCCCAGGAAAGCCTGATGCCCCGTTCGCCGATCAATGTGTCGTACCCTTCAGGCAGACGCAGAATAAAATCATGGGCGTTAGCCAGGCAGGCTACTTTTTCTATCTCTTCTGCTCCGGCCTCGGGACAGCCATACATAATATTCTCGCGCACAGTAGCGTTAAACAGATAATCATCCTGCAGGACCATAGCGATCTGTGAGCGATAAGATTTAAGATCGAGGTATTTTAACTCCCTGCCGTCGACATATATCGTCCCCCTGTCCGGATCGTAAAAACGCAGCAGGAGATTTATTATCGTGGTCTTGCCGGCACCGCTTTTCCCGGCCAGGGCCACTATCTGCTGCGGCTGCACTGCCAGAGAAAAATCAGACAAAGCCCTGTTTTTTTTGTCATAAGAAAAATTTACTTTATCAAAGATCAAAGCCCCGTTTATTTTCTTCAAAATCACCGGCCCCGGGCCGGAAAAAACCGGCAGCGGCTTTTGAAAAATACGGTCCAGACGCTCGAGGGCAGCCGACGCCTGCTGATAATCGTTATTGATGATCGCTATTTTGATCACCGGAACAAAAAGCATTCCCAGATAGGCATAAAAAGCCATAAGTTCACCGGTTGTGATCCGTCCCCGGTGAACCGCTAAAGCCCCGGACCAGAGCACTGCCACCAGGGCCAGGGCGCTGATCAATTCAGAACCCATCCAGAGAAAAACAGCCATACGGTGCCCGGCCAGAGAGGATCTTACGATTTCTCCCTGAGCGCTCTGAAAACGACCGGCCTCGTGTTCTTCCCGGGCAAAAGCCGTTATAACCCGTATACCGTTCAGCATTTCGCTGAGCCGGGCAGTCAATTCTCCGTATTTTTCCCGGACCCGGCCATAGATCTTTCTGAGCCGGGGCGTAACCGAAAAAAACATGAGACCGAACATCGGCAGACAGAGCAGGGCTATCAAAGTAAGCTGCCAGTCAAGGAAAAATAATACCGTAAGCACAAAAAACAGATTGAAAAAAGAATAGACGAAATCCAGTACGCCGCCGAAAAGAAAATTCCTGATACTGTCCACATCGCTGATCACATAAGAGATCACTTCCCCGCCGGGAAGCGAGTCGACGAACTGGACTGAAAGGCTCTGTATCTTCCTGTACAATCTGGTCCGCAGATCGCAGACCATGTCTTCGCCCAGAGCGCTGGCAGAATATTCCCGTATATAGCCGAAAAAAAATTTGACTGCCAGCAGGCAGGCCAGGCCCAGGACAATCGTATTCAGTAAACCGATCTTTTTACCGATCACCACTTCGTCTATTATCAGCTTGATCCCCCAGGGAAAGGCAAGCCCGGCAAGATTGGCCACGATGATCGCCCCTAAAGTTATGGCGGCGCGTTTTTTATACGGGGCTAACAAGCGAAAACATCTTCCGGCTTTTTTCATCGATTAACCTGTTCTGTCTTAACTTCCTGTCGGCTACGGGAAACCAGCTGATCATATTCCAGCTTGATGAGTTCGGGCACCAGCCTGTCCAGATAATCTTTTTTACAGCAGATATCCGTCAAAGTGTTTTTTTCCAGATAGGAAAAGAACCGGCAGCCACCCTGGCAGAGAGGCAAATAGGGACAGTCCTGAGGACATTTTTTCCAGGCTTCGATACGTAAAAACCGGTCATATCGCTCATTAAATCCCTGCTGCACAGTCCCCACGGAAAATTCCGGATAACCGATAAGCGCATTGCACTTATAAATGACCCCTTTGGGATCGATAGCCACGCCCCCGTTATGCATGGTCAGAGAACAGGCATTTATATCAAGCCCCACATTGACCTTAAGCTTACGCCGCAAAAGCTCCTTCTTTACCCTGAGGATCTCTTCCTGCATTCCGTTTTTGTCGAAAAAAGAAAGACAATTGCCCAGTTCTATTGCCGCAGGATTGTCTTTGGGGCCCAGCCGCGCTGAAAGGGGAGCAAAATCGATCATGTTCAGCTTATAAAGCAGTCCCCGGGCAGCAAGGTGATCGAGCAGGCCCGGAATGCTCTCTACGTTATCCTGATCGAAATTGCCGGTCACGCTTACCTTGACCACATCGATCACCTGTTTGATGTTTTCCACGATCAGATCAAAGGAAGGACTGCCGTCGGCAAAAGGCCGTTTCCGGTCATGCGCAGCGCGGTCGCCGTCAAGCGTTACGCGTATCTCTTCCAGGCCCACGCTGAGCAGTTTTTCGATCAAAGACCGGTTGACCAGACTGCCGTTGCTGATAATCCCGAATTTAAACACTACCTCCTGATCACGACACCATTCCTGCAGCTGCCAGGAAATATCATAAACCGGTCTTATATTCATCAGCGGCTCGCCGCCGTAATACACGATGAAAACCTTTTTGAAGCCGCGTTCCTTTACTTTCTCTTTTATCCAGGAAACGATCTGACCGCTGGTGGACTGATCGAGAAATACCGGTTCTTTGACCGATTCTTCAAAACAATAAACGCATTTGAAGTTGCAGGAGTACGTAGTAAGCACTGTCACTTCAAAAGGAAGTTCAGTCGAGCCGAACTGCAGTTTTTTAAAAAATCCGTCAAGAACCCGGGCTTCGGCTTCAGCGCTGTCCACAATGATACCGTTGGCCTGCAATGCCGGTATATGTTCTGCCAAAAAAGCCGGCAGGCTGTTTTGAATCGTCTCCAGGTTTTCCAGGGCCCGGCGCATCTGCCGGTTTAAAACAAGTATCGCCTGGGAGCGGCTGTTATAGACCAGATTTTTTCCCGGTTCAGGATAGTCACTGACCCATATATTGCATGCTGACTGTCGCATTATCGCTCCTTTTCCTCGGCACGAATAAATGTTGCTGTACAGATATCCTGTCGGCCGCCAGGACATCTGTGCAGCACTTATCGTGCGCCTTCTTTGATTTTCAGGTAAAGGTGCGGTAGCCCCATGTACCGACCGGGAAACAGCAGCCGCGCGGTACCGGGTCTACCCCTGACACATCAAAGCCTTTTCTGATGATCTCCATGTCTTCTCCCCCTTTTCAGATTGTTTGAAATATGATGATCTGTTTTGCCGGCAACGAACAGATCCCCTTTTTCATTCTTTAAGATACCAGTCTTTCATCGTATATTCGGGCATGTTGAGCGAAAAAAAACTGTCGGTATTTCCTATTCGCGCGGATACGGCATGAAAATTAAACGGAAAATACAAAAAACATACCGGTTGTTCCTCACAAATAAGAGCATGTATTTGTTTATAAATATCCCGGGCCCGGGCCGGGTCCTGACATGTTTCCGCCTTTTTGAACAAGGCATCGACTTTCTGATTTTTATACAGCCATACCCGGCAGCTTCGCTGCGAATAGCGGGAATCCCAATAGGCCGCAGCCTGACAGGCTTTCAATCCAGCCATCAAAATGGTGAGGTGAGCGTTGGGTTTTTCCGGCCCGGCACACTTCATTTCCAATTCCTTATCATCGACATAAAAAACAGCTCTGACCTTTATGCCCAGAACCTGGAGCTGCTGCCTGATAACCATGATCATTTTTTTATAAAGTTCGTCGCGTTTATCGACCAATACCCGCAGCTCCAGCTGCCGGCCCTCTTTTTCCAGGATCTGATCGTTGTTTGTATCGTTCCAGCCTGCCTGGGCCAGTAACTGCCTTGCCGACAGCGGGTCATACGCGTCGGGTTTTTTTTCCTGATCAGCGCCGATACCTTCCTGATAAAAAGGACCGTGACACTGTTTGCCATAGCCGGAAGAGACCCGTCTGATAAGCTCATCGATATCCAGTCCGCGGGCAATTGCCTGCCGCACTTTTATATCGGATAAGGTATCGTCTTTCAGATCATAGACAAGCCCGTAAAAACCGTCGACCGGAAAAGAATAAGTCGTAAAGGCCGGGTCATTCCTGATAATTTCGTAATTTCTCTGTTCGATAAACCCGCAAAAATCGACTTCGCCGCGCATCAGGGCAGACCATATTTCACCGGCGGCGGCATAGGGCCTGATCATTATCGTATCAAGGTAAGGCCGCCCTTCATGATAATCGGGATTATATCTCAATTCTATCTCGTCCCGGCTGTTCCAGTTGACAAAACAAAAAGGGCCTGTGCCCACAGGATGAAAATTAAAACTGCTGCTTCGTATATCCGTATTTTCCAGAATATGCCTGGGCAGTATTTCTTTGGTAAAACGGCTAATAAAGTCAGGAGAAGCTTCTTTTAAAGCCACTTCGAAAACATACCGTTCTTTGGCGCGGGTATTTTCGATCAATTCCAAAACAGGCTTGAAAGGGGAGGCGACAGTTTCATCGCACAAAAGGTCATAGGTATATTTAACGTCTTCTGCCGTACATTCTATCCCGTCATGGAAGCGCACTCCTTTGCGCAGATAAAAAGTATAAATCCTGCCGCTATCGGAAATATCCCATCGCTCGGCCAGATCAGGCTCGATTTCACCCCGGGCATCGATACGCACCAGGCCGTTGAATAAAAGTTCCAGCAAAGCCATGGATACGCTGTGCGTAGTAAAAAGAGGATTAATCAAAGTGGGATGGTGACAGATACCCCAAACCAGAGTTCCGCCGTAGCGGTCAGTCAGGCAGTCGGTGTTGTGGCTGTAAACAGTACAGAGCATACACATAGTCAGCGTTATCGCTGTCAGGATCTTTTTCAGCATCGGTCGTTTATTCATAAAGCAATCCTTATGCCAGACATTCTGCTGCCGCAAAAAGGCCCGAAAAGGCAAAACTATTTTACCGGCAGAATTTTCCAGAACCTTTTCCTGCCCGGCAAATATGCACAGATTGCTGTGCACTGCCGATCTGTATGTGCATCTTTCTACCAATGAAGAGTGATTCCGCCTTCGTAGTATCGTCGCGGCGCAGGAAAATATTCGTCAGCCCAGTAGCTGCTGTCAGCGAGATTATGGATCATAAAAAAGACGGTCAGATTTTTGATGTCGCGGGAAATTTTCAGGTCCCAGAGCATTTTCCGGTCATTGGGAAAAGATGTGGGCGGTTCGTTCCAGCGGTCATAATAACCGCTCAGGATAATGGCCCAGCCGTTTTCATCCCGGTATTCGGTGCTCAGATCGAAACTCTGACGGGGCCGGCCGCCGCCCCGCACTGTTTCCCCGGTCTGGCGGTTCTCGATATCGTTAAATGCTCCTGAAACACTGAAGCGCAGACGCCGGGACACGTCGATACTGTAGCCGAGTTCTATGCCCTGTCTGCGGAATTTTTCGAAATTAGCTTTGTATTGTTCTCCTGACTCATTACTGGCCCAGGCAATAGCATCTTTTATCTCTGCCAGGTAGACATTGCCGGTAAGCCGGGAATTACTGGTCGGTTTAATTTCTGTTCCCAGTTCATAGACCCAGGCCTGTTCTGCGCCTAAAAAAGGATTGGGGATTATCTTAAACAGGGGATTGGCATTGTAACGCCATAACAAAAGAGGCGTGGTAAACGTCCGGGACACCCGGGCCCGCACCAGAAAGTCGGACCGGATGCCGGGTCGATACACCGCTCCCAGAGACGGACTTATTTCTTCGCCAAACACGCTGTTGTGGTCATAGCGGGCTGCGGCACTTATATCCGCATGTTCAGCTTTCCAGGTATAATTGGCGAAAACAGCCTGGGAATCGACTTTCGCGGCATTAGACAGGTACATATCCGATTTTATAGTGTTCCAGTCCAGGTCCATGCCGCTGACCAGAAGGTCGTCACCCTGTACCTGTTTCGAAGCAGTAAGGCTCATCTGATAGAATACGTCTTTACTGCGCACGGTCATAAAAGGAATCTCGTCGCCTTCGCTGATATATGTCCTGGTGATCAGATCTTTATGTGTATTTTTAGCTTCTGCCTGAACCGCAGCGCCGGCAATATCGCCCTGCCAGCTTACTTTTCCGTAACGGATACGGTATGGCTGGCTCATCCAGGTGCCGTCAGGGTACAATCCGCTGTTGGCATCGGCCGCACTATAACCGAAAGAAGCCAGGATCCTTTCCCCTCCTTCCAGATCACAGGTAACTTTGGCAAAAGATTTTTTTTCCCGGACATCTGCTTTGGCATCCTTTCCCGCAGTGTCAGTATAGGAAGAAAATATATAGTAACCAAATTTTCCGGCTGCCCCGGAAAGATCCAGGCTCTGGGCCCTGGTCCGGTATTCTGCCCAGGACGTGGTCGCTGTGCCCTGCGGCCGGGCAGTAATGCCGGTGTCTTTAGTTATTATATTGATCACTCCTCCCAGGCCCGACCCCCAGAAGCTTGAAGCTCCGCCTTTGATCACTTCGATGCGCTCGATGTTTTCCAGAGGAAGCCAGCCCGGATCGACCTGTTCCGACACCTGGGAATTAAGCGGTATACCGTCGATCATGACCCTGACCTGGCGTGATTCAGAACCCTGGATAGTGATAGAAGCAGGCTGGCCGAAACCGGAGCGGGTATCTATATCGACCCCGGGCATATATCGTAAGGCCTCGCCCAGTGTACGGGCCGGGAGCCGGGATATCTCCTGAGCATTCATTACGGTGACCGTCTCGGCGATCTCTTTCAGGCCCAGCGGGATCCGGCGGGCAGTAACAATAATATCCCCCAGGTCCATATGCCGGGCCTCGACCAGACCGGCATAACAAAAAACAACACAGATTGTCAGAAAAAAAATCGTTGTTTTTATGTCTTTCCTAACCATCGCCGTTATGTCTTAAGCCCCAGAGTTTTCATCTTATTGGCCAATCCGTTACGGTGAAGACCGAGTATCTGCGCCGCTTTTACCTGATTGCCGCCGACCTTACTCAATACTGTTTTGATATACTCCCGCTCAAAATCCTGACAGGCCTGTTTCAGATTCTGCTCATTTTTCGAATAACCGGACAGCCTGTTTTTAATAAATACGTCGAAGGGCAGGTCGCTGACAGCGATGATACCGCTGTCTTTCAGGGCGATAATCCGCTCAATGATATTTTTTAATTCCCGCACATTGCCCGGCCAGGAATAATCTTTAAGACATTGCAGCGCTTCCTCGCTGATCCCGGAAATATCTTTTCGAAATTTTTTATTATAGCGGCGCAGGAAATGCCGTGTCAGCAAAGGGATATCTTCCCGCCGCTCGCGCAGCGGCGGCAGATAAACGGGAACGATGTTAAGCCGGTAATAAAGGTCGGGCCGGAACTCTTTTTCTTCCACGGCCTGCCGGAGATCGGTATTGGTAGCTGCCAGGATCCGCACGTCGACTTTAATGATCCTGGTGCCGCCGACCCGCTTTATCTCTTTTTCCTCAAGAACCCGCAACAGTTTTGCCTGAGTTTCCATTCGCAGAGTGGATATCTCGTCAAGGAACAAGGTGCCTTCGTCAGCCAGTTCGAACATCCCCAGTTTCTGATACCCGGCGTCGGTAAAAGCGCCTTTTTCGTGTCCGAACAATTCGCTTTCCAGAAGATTCTCCGGAATACTGGCGCAATTAATAGGGATAAAAGGTTTTTGTCTGCGCTGGCTGTTGCAATGGATAGCCCGGGCAATAAGTTCTTTGCCGGTCCCGCTTTCGCCGGAAATAAGCACTGTCGTATCATTAGCCAGAACCTTTTCGATGAGCGAATAGACTTCTTTCATCTTTTTACTTTTCCCCACGATGTTCTCGAACCTGGTCTCGATACGCTGGACCCGCAAAGCGTTTACTTCTTTAAGTAATTTATGGCGTTCCAGCGCATTCCCGGCTATAGCCAGAACTTCGTCGACATCAAAAGGCTTGGTAATATAATTACAGGCTCCGGCCTGCATCGCCTCTACTGCCGTGCGGGCGCTGTCCACGGCCGTAGCTACTACCACCGACAGGTCGTTATCGAGATCTTTGATGGCCCGCAATACATCAAGGCCGGCCATGTCCGGAAGCATCAGATCGAGAAAAACAAGATTGACCGAAGTGACGGCGAGTATTTCCAGGCATTCCCGCGCGCAATAAGCAGTAAAGACCTGAAAACGATCTTCGAAAATAGTCTTAAACGTTTCGCAGATAGGCGGGTCGTCATCGACGACTAAAACAACTGGCAGCTTATTTCCCGAATTCATATTTGTCTGCAGCCTTCACCTCTATTGCCCTGTACCGGATGCGATCGCGATCCGAATTCCTTTTTCCCAACATAAGGCTATGGAGTCTCTCTTGAAGATGCGTGAGGCAAGGTGTTTATTCTATTCGCTGCAGCAGTATGATCCGCAAATACTGACCGTGAAACCCCTTTTATTGGTGATTATTATACCACTGCCGGTCAGGAGCACCAAGAATAAGCGAAACATAAAAAAACCCCTGCCTTGCGGCAGAGGATCTTTTTCACTTGCCGGAAGCGAACCAGAAAGAAAAACCGGATCCCGGATGTCCGGAAAAAAAGCAGCGAAAAATATACCGGTAAGGCCTGACTGCCTTAAATCATCCCCCCAACATGCCTCACCTTAAAAACATATGCAGGCTACCATTGAATACAACGAATTCCACTCCACTGCCATGCCGCCATGAAAACCCAGCCCCGGCTGCACGCCGTTACAGCCTGATGTCGAAGCAGTACATCCGTAGGAACAGTATCTCTGGCAGGCAGCGATCGTGGCTTCCAGTTCCGCCACCGTCGCTGGTTGAGTGAGGGGAGCCCCTGAGTGATAATTCTGCAGCTGCGACGCTGACACCGAAAAAAGGCGGCCGGTCCCTTTGGCTCCCCCCGAACGTACAATTCCTTTTACGTCCAGCTGTTCCTGCGGATCTGTAACGCCGATCCCAACCTTTCCTGAGATCCAGACATCGCCTGAGCTTGTCGCCGGAGGGACATCGTCGCTATCGATAACGCCGTTTCCGTCGTTATCGCCGACTCCCAGAGTCCGGGTCTGCATCTGTCTATAAACTCCATAAGGCGAAGGATAATAGGTGGTGATGGTGAGTGAGTCCTTCTCCCCAGACTGGGCAGAACAAACGATAGGAATAATCATCCCCAGTAGAAACAGGAAAAAAGCAGCTCTCATCTTCCCTCCTTATATGTTATTTGTATTTTTTTAGAGTGGCGATCGAAATTATCCGCACAAGGCATTCGACTCTCAAATCATTTTTCTTTGCGCCTGCAGTACAAAGATAATCTATTATAGCACAGCCCAAAACATCACACAATTAATCCCCAATCGTTCAAAAAACCGTCTTTATGCTCTCTTTGCTTCTCGTCCAGTCCTCTGGCCATACAAAAAAATAACCCCTGCCTTACGGCAGGGGATCATTTTGCTTTAAATCCTGAACAATAGAACAATCGAAATTAGACCGCATTGAGCATATGCTCTATTGTTCTATTTTCTATTGCTCAATTGCTCTGCCACTTTTAGCTTCAGGCTTAAAGTGGCTGCCCGACCTAGACTCGAACTAGGAATACTTGATCCAGAATCAAGCGTGTTACCGATTACACCATCGGGCAATGTGTAGTTATTATAATCGGTATAAGGGTTTTTTCAAGGAAAAAATGACCGGAGCTCAGGCGCCGAAGATCAGGGAATAATATTCCGAGATAGATCTTAAAGCCTGGGCTACGGCAGTGCCTACCGCAACTGTCAAAACGAGGACTATAACTGTGATGACTATTTTTCTGGTCTGATCAAAATGGGGGTTTATCCACAATAACGGCAGAGCCAGAGGCCCCAGGCATAAAAAGGCAAGGACCAGTACAGAAGTCTTCAAATACCATTTTTCTTCGGGTCGGGCAGCCAGCATCTCGCCGCAATAGCGGCATTTAATGGCTTCGTCCTGTATCTGTTCAGCGCAAAAAGGGCATTTTTTCATAATGAAAAACTGTTATCAGCGAAATTGCAGCAGATTGTCGACACCGAAATCCAGACCGCAATGCCACCATCCTTTGTCTGCTTCCTTTATCCAGACGACCCTGGCTGTCCTCTGAAGAGTGTTTTTCCAGTAAGGAGCGATAATGTCCAGGGTGACCTTTTTCTCTACTGTCAAAGGGCTGGTCACGGCAATACAGGCACCGCGAACGCCCAGATCCTCGACTACTGCCGGCTGCTGCTTTCTATAAACTTCTTTGACTCTGGCGCTGGCCTGTATTGCAAATCTCAGATAGGTCCTGCGGTGCGGGCATGATGTATACACGGGGTTTTCCATATACCTGTCTTTCTTTTCTGTCTATACCCCGTGGCTGGAAACTTCCGGTATATCGATCGACTCTGTATCGGCAACTTGTTTTTTATTATCACCGCAAATGCCGCTTTGAGCAAATATTTTTTTGTCTGCTTATTCCCGTTTCTCTTTTCCCACCAGACGACCGTCCCGGGTGTAATAAGAGACATAGCCGGTAGCCGGGTTATACCTGGTCATGCTCCAGGTCTCTTCCAGAGAATGAGATTCCTCTTCGCTCAGAACCGCGGTCGAGGTCTTTTTTTCCCGGGAAACCTGGCCGCCGGAAATGAAGTCCGGTTCCTGCTGCTCTCCGGGACCGGTATCCTTGATCAATTCATCCAGTTCCGATAAAAGATCGCTGCCCGGCAGCAGTATTCTTTCTTCCGGCAAAACGCCGATCCTGATATCGGCCAGGGCGCTTCGCGCTTTTTCCAGCAGCCGGTTGACCTTTTCGTACAGATCGGCCATGATCCGGTCTTTTGAAACCAGGATGATCCGGGAATTGCGCTCTATACCCTGAGTAACGATATCCCGCAAAGAAGAAGAAAATCGGTCTATATAGACAAGCACATCGGAATTGATCTGGCCGGCTTCGGCGTGAATAAACTCCATCTCGATCATGGTTATCAAAGTAAGCAAAGAGAAAGTAATGCCGCTTAAATCCCTTTGCAAAAAAACGACTTCCTCTCTTTGCAGACCGAAAATCTCATCTTTGATCACATCGTTCAGACTCCGCGAAAAAGCAACTGTTTCGGCCCAGACTTCGTCCAGCTTCATAAATGTTTCGCGGCTGACCGGATACGGCTGCTGAGCCCAGGCCCCGCTACATAAAAAACAGCATATTATCAGGCCTAATATTCGCTTCATCTTTTTCTCCTGTCGACAGAGGCAAATAACCCCTGCCGCTTTTTTGCCCCCCCCTGTTATTATGGTTCAATCTCTGCGGATTAAGAGGCGAGTGTCCTTTCGACTGCCTCTAAAACCTTTTCGGTGGTCGTAGGCTTGGACAATACCCGCATCCTCCCGGTAAGACTTTTGACGAATTTTTCTTCGTCTTCAGTTACCAGAGCAGTCAGATAAATGATCGGGATCTCTTTGGTCAGCGGATCGCTGGCAAGCACACGGAATATTTCTTCACCGCCCATATCCGGAATGCGCATGTCGAGGATGATCACGTCGGGGAGATGCGTGCGGGCCAGCGGTACGGCCTGTTTTCCTCTGGTCGTGGCAATGACTTCATAAGAAGCCCGTTTCAGGGTAGTCGATAAAAAAGTGATCACACTTTCTTCATCATCTACTACCAGTATTTTTTTTGCTTTTTTTTCGTCCATATTATGAAGCTACCACCGATTTATTAGCCTGTCAATAACAACCGCCTCAGGCCTGTTCTTTCTGCCAGTGCTTTAGCAGACGTTCCAACCGGGCTTTGACCTTGTCTCTGCCCAGAGCCTCCATCATCTCAAAAAGGCCGGGACCGATGCGGCGTCCGCTTAAGGCCACCCTTACTGGATGAACCAGATCGCGGGCTTTCAACCCCTCCGCTTCGGCAACTGCTCTCAATTCCTGTTCAATAGCCTGATGCCCGTACTCGGGCAGCGCTTCCAGCCGCTCTGTCAGTTTTTTTATTGGCTGGCTCATATTTTTTTCCAGGATCTGAGCAGTGTCTTCGGCATACTCATACTGATCGGTAAAACAGAACTTCGACCATTCGAAAAATTCTCCCAGGGTGTTGATCCGGCCCTGAAAAAGCCCGACAATAGATGAAAAGTATTCTTCACTGCTGTTCTCGGGAAACTGACCGCGCGCTTCCAGATACTCTCTCAGCAAAACCGTCAGTTCCGGTAAAGGCCGCGCCTTCAGGTACTCGGCATTTATCCAGTTAAGTTTTTTCTGAGAAAAAGCTGCCGAGGTCTTATTGACGTTTTTTATATCGAAAATAGCGCGGGCTTCCTGCAGCCCGATAAATTCGCGGTTATTGCCGGGCGACCATCCCAGAAGAAGCAGGTAATTGACCAGGGCTTCGGGAATATATCCCATGTTCCGGTATTCGCTTATTGCCGTGGCCCCGTAACGTTTGGACATCTTTCCGCCCTGTTCAGCCAGAATCATCGGTACATGAGCGAACAACGGCACTTTGAAGCCAAGGCCTTCATAGATAAGGATCTGTTTGGGAGTATTGGAAATGTGATCTTCGCCGCGGATTACATGGCTGATCTCCATCAGAGCATCATCGACCACGCAACAGAAATTATAGGTCGGCGAACCGTCGCTTTTTATGATCACTTCTTCGCTCTTGGGAAGTTCGCTGAAAGAGATGGGCCCGCGGATAAGATCGTCCCATTCCACTTTATCGAACTGATATTTGAAAAATACTGCGCCGTCTTTTTTTTCGGCTTTTCCTTCTTTGATCAGTTTTTCGGCCTGTTCCCGGTAAATATCGAAACGCTGCGACTGATAAAATATCTCATCCCAATCCAGGCCCATCCAGGAAAGGCTGTCCAGTATTTCGTCCAGGTATTCTTTTTTTGACCGGACTTTATCCGTATCTTCGATGCGCAGAACAAAAGATCCTTTGTTTTTACGGGCATAAAGCCAGCTGAATAACCCGGTGCGGGCACCGCCGATATGCAGGTTGCCGGTGGGTGACGGAGCAAAACGAGTTTTAACCATGATCATACCCCCATTGAAATGCTTTTAAATTGATAGCTGCCGTTTCTTTGTTGCCGGAAAAACTTTCCTGCAATAACGCCTTTATGGTAACAGGCTGTACAATACTTTTATGTCTGAGCAAAGCTCCCAGGGCAAGAATATTTGCCGCGCGCAGAGAACCGATCTGCAAGGCCCACTGATTAAGCGGCAAAGCAACCACTTTTGCTTTTTGTTCGGCAAGAAAAGAAACCAGAGAACAATTGACGATGATCAATCCCTTTTTGTCCAGCCGGGCAGCGAATTTATCAAAGCTGGGCTGATTGAGAATGATCGCCGTGCTCGGCTGCTCAAAAATAGGCGCAGCAATGGGCTTTGAGGAAATGCGAACAAAGCAATGAGCTGTGCCGCCGCGCATCTCTGCGCCGTACGAAGGGATCCAAGTGGTCTGAAGTTCTTCCCGGGTCGCGGCCCGGGCAAGAAGTTTCCCCAGAAACATTATTCCCTGGCCGCCGCTGCCGGCCAGCAGTATCTTCTCATTCATCTTCTCTTCCATGGTTCTCGTTTCTCGTTATTCATTAAAGAAACGGGCCTGCCCGTTCCCTACAGGACTATATCAATCCCTATTTTGCAATGCTAAATGCTAATTCCCGCCTTGCCGTCGAGGCAGGTTGCAATTTCCGCTATCCTTGTCCTGAGCGAAGTCGAAGGATTATTTAATTCTTCCCAAAGGAAAAGTTTTGGCCATTTCTTTTTCCACCCATTGTACTGCCTTTTCCGGAGTCATCGCCCATACTGTAGGACACTGGCTCAAAACTTCTACCAGGGAAAACCCTTTTTTCTCCTGCTGGTTGACAAAAGCCTGACGAATCGCCTGCCTGGCCTTGATCACCTGCTGAGGCCGGGAAACAGATACTCTTTCCACATAAACCACCTGGTCCAGAACAGCCAGCATCTCGGAAAGCTTTAAGGGCGCGCCTTCTCCTCTGGCCGGATCTCTTCCCCAGGGGGTAGTGGTCGTCTTCTGGCCGACAAGAGTCGTCGGCGCCATCTGCCCGCCGGTCATACCGTAAATAGCATTATTGATAAAAATACAGGTAAGGTTCTCTCCCCGGTTTGCAGCATGCACTGTTTCGGCTAATCCTATGGAAGCAAGGTCGCCGTCGCCCTGATAAGTAAAAACTGTCAGTTTCGGACGGCAGCGTTTGATGGCCGTAGCCACTGCCAGAGCTCTTCCGTGAGCTGCTTCAGTCACGTCGAAATTCCAGTAATCATAGGCTATCACACTACAGCCTACCGGTGCCACGCCCACGGTCGTTTCGCGAATTCCCAGTTCGTCAATCACTTCAGCGACCAATCTGTGGACGATGCCGTGCCCGCAGCCCGGACAATAGTGTGTTGCTGTATCCCTCAGACTTTCCGGTCTTTTAAATTTCAGGCTTTCATTCATGTCTTTTCCTGATCTTTTTTATTTCCCGCGCCAGATCTTTCTCAGTAAAAACCGCTCCGCCGATACTTCCGTAAAAATGCACCGGAACTTTGTTCTTCAACGTCAACTGTACGTCTTCTTTCATCTGGCCGCCGGAAAATTCGCAGACCAATACCGCTTTCTTATTCCTGGCTGCCTGTTGTAATGCCTCTTCCGGGAACGGCCAGAGACTTATCGGCCGGAACAGGCTCAGGCCGATACCCTGATCGGCCAGGATCTGCGCTGCTTCCTGGGCAATACGATAGGCACTGCCGTAAGCTACGCAGAGGATATCGCTCTTTTTTGCCGGCTGGGAAAAAAATCGTTTTGCGTTTTTCCCGATAGCCCTGAATTTTTCCTGAAGATGTTTGTTGTGGGCTTCCAGGACGCCTTCTTTAAGCATCAAAGACCTGATAATGTTAGCCGGCCGGTTTTTTGCCCCGGTCAAAGCCCATGGCTTTTCGATCCGGGCCGGCTCTGCCGGCAGAAAATCGATCTCTACCGGTTCAGCCATCTGTCCCAGATAAGCGTCAGTAAGGATCATTGCCGGGGTGCGGTATTTATCGGCCAGATCAAAGGCCAGGCCGGTCAAGGCAAAAGCTTCGCTGACACTGGACGGGGCCAGTACGATCAACCGGTAATCACCATGCCCTCCTCCTTTGACCGCCTGAAAATAATCGCTCTGGGAAGGGGTTATATTCCCCAGACCGGGTCCGGCCCGCATCACGTTGATCACCACGCAGGGGAGTTCTGCCCCGGCGCAATAAGAGATCCCTTCCTGTTTAAGCGATATACCGGGGCTCGACGAACTGGTCATGGCCCGGAAGCCGGTAGCCGAAGCGCCGAAGACCATGTTTATTGCCGCGATCTCGGATTCAGCCTGAATAAATACACCGCCTACCTCGTTCATACGCCTGGCCATATAGGCAGTGAGTTCGTTCTGAGGAGTGATCGGATAACCGGCATAGAAACGGCAGCCAGCCTGCGCTGCTGCTTCGCCTATGGCTTCATTGCCGGTAATCAGTGTCTTCGCTGGTTTATTTTTTTTTCGTATTGCTTTTTTCATAGATCTCTATACAACATTCGGGACATATCAGGTAGCACATACCGCAGGCACTGCAGGTCGAATTTTCTTTCGGCCGGGCATAAGGTACGCCGCGGCTGTTAAATTCCCGGGACATTTCCAGCTGACCGAGCGGACAATAAAGAACGCAAAGACCACAGCCTTTACAGCGATTTTTCCTGATATTTATTTGTGCCATAACATTTCTTTGCGGGCAAAAGCCGTTATCTTCCGATAAAGCGATGCACTGTCCAGACCGGAAAGCCTCAATAAGGTCTGACGCGGACCGCAGGGAGAGAACTCATCGCCGATACCGATACGCATGACCCTGACTTTATCTAACAGGTCGGCCTGCTCATAAAAAGCAAGTACACTTGAACCGAAACCGCCCTGTAATACTCCTTCCTCCACTGTCACGATTAATTTGCATTCCCCGGCCAGGGCTTTCAATAAAGTCTCATCCAGCGGTTTTATGAACCGGGCATTGACCACGACCGGCTGAACACCTTCTTTCCTGAATAAAGCCGCGGCCTGCACTGCCTCGCTGACCATCGATCCCAGGGCAATAATGGCAATGTCCTTTCCTTTTTCCATGATCTGTGCCTTGCCCATTTCCAGAGAAGCCCTTTTCCCCAGAGAACCCCCCTGTCCCTTGGGATACCGGATGCTGACCGGGGTTTTCTGCTGCACGGCAAAATCGAGCATATCCTCCAGTTCTTCTTTGTCTTTGGGGGCCATACAAATCATCCGGGGCACGCAGTTCAAATAACTTATATCCAGAACACCGTGATGCGTGGGCCCGTCTTCGCCGACAAAACCGGCCCGATCGACAGCAAAAATCATCGGCAGATTCTGTAAAGCCACATCGTGGACGATCTGGTCATAGGCCCGCTGAAGAAAAGACGAATAAACAGCGACCACCGGTATAAATCCTTTTTTGGCAAATCCGGCAGCCATTCCGACAGCAGTGCTTTCGGCAATGCCCACATCGAAAAAACGCCGGGGATGTTCATCTTTAAAAATATCGAGTCCGGTGCCCTCAGGCATGGCCGCAGTAAAAGCAACGATCTTTTCGTTATGCCTGGCCAGCTCGGCAAGACGGCGGGCAAAAATCCCGCTGAAACCGGGCTCTTTTTTGTCGCTCTCTGTTTTTTTGCGGCAAAGAGGGGAAGCGCTGTGAAATTTTTCCGGATTTGCTTCAGCCGGAGCATAGCCTTTACCTTTTCTGGTCAGCACATGCAGTACCCGCGGACCGGAAAGACTGGTCACGTTTTTTAATGTGGGTATAAGCTGCTCCAGATTGTGGCCGTCAATGGGCCCGAAGTAACGAAATCCCAGTTCTTCGAAAAACAGTCCGGGCACGATCAGGCTTTTCAGCGCCTCTTCGAATCTTTTGGCGCTTTTGGCCAGCACTTTGCCCAGTTTGGGCAGATGGGAGATAAACTGTTCCAGTTCCTTTCTGATCTTATTATAAATAGGCAGGGATAACAGCTTGGTAAGATAATTGCTGAGAGCCCCTACGGAACGGGAAATGCTCATCTCGTTGTGATTTAAGATTATCAGTACATCGCTTCGGTTGTGGCCGCAGATATTCAAACCTTCGAAACACATGCCTCCGGTAAGAGATCCGTCGCCGATAACCGCTATGGTACGGGAATTATCGTTATTAAGTCTTTTGGCCTCAGCCACGCCCACAGCCCAGGACACGGCAGTAGAAGCGTGTCCGGAAATAAAAAGATCATAGGGCGATTCATTGCAGTCAGGAAAACCGCTGATGCCTTTATAAGTGCGCAGCCGGGAAAAACTGTCGCGGCGGCCGGTAATTATCTTGTGGGCATAACACTGGTGTCCGACATCGAAGATGATGTCGTCAGCCGGCGCATCCAGACAATAGTGAAGTGCCGTACAGAGCTCTACCGCCCCCAGGGAACTGGCCAGATGTCCGCCGTTCTGAAAAACTACTTCGGTGATCAATTGCCGGATCTCCTGGCAGAGAGTATCCAGTTCGTTATAGGAAAGCTGTTTGATGTCCCGGGGGGAATCTATTTTTTCCAGTATCATCTCATTATCCCTTAGCCTGAACTATATTGTTGATCAATTCGCGCAGCAAAAGGCGGTCCGGTTCGTCCAGTTCGCGAAACTCTATTCCTGTATCGTAGATCATCTGGCTGCTCTGCTTTGGATCCGGTAACTCCAGGACCCAGGCCACTTTTCCCTTACAGCAGATTGTCTTGTTGCCTTCGATCATCAACTCCAGATCGATATTGTCCCTAGTGTCCAGCCGTGCTTTCAGTGTTACGCGTATACCGCCCTCGCTGATATTGACAGTATGGGTAGCGAACATCTTGGTAGGCGAATCCACGACTATTTTACAGGGAATTTCGGCGCGGGGAAAACGGCGGCGTTCAAAATCAGATGGGCTCATTGCTTATTTTCCTCCTTTTTGATCTCCACTCTTTCGATACGCTGAGCTTTACCGCTATCGCTGTCCACCTCTATTACTACCCCCTGGATCCGGACATCGGAATGAGCCAGATTGAAACGCAGCGGCATACCGGTAAGAAAACGTTCGATGATCTGGGTTTTTTCTCTTCCCAGAACCGAATCGAAACTGCCGGTCATGCCTGCATCGGTAATATAGGCGGTATAACCGTCAATAATCCTTTCGTCAGCAGTGGGGATATGGGTATGTGTGCCGACGACCGCGCTCACTTTTCCGGCTAGAAAATATCCCATAGCCACCTTTTCTGAAGTTGCTTCGGCATGCATGTCCACGATGATGATCCTGGCCTCTTTCTGAAGAATAGGCAAAAGATCGCGAATGGCCTTGAACGGGCAGTCTGCCGGCTGCATGAACACTCGGCCCAGCAGATTGACCACGGCCACTTTTGTCTTCTTGATCTCTTTAATAAGATAACCCTGTCCCCAGGCATATTCTCCGTAATTCAACGGACGTATCACGTCGAACTCTTCCAGGGTTTGACGGGCGTTCTTTTTCTTAAAGATATGATCGCCGCTGGTCAGCACGTCGATGCCGCTGTCAAAAAGCTCCCGGGCATTATCCGGGGTAATACTGGATCCGCCGCTGGCATTTTCTCCGTTGGCAATGATCATGTCAACGGCCATCCTCTGCCGCAGATCAGAAAGTCCGGCCCTCAGATATTCCCGGGCCGGTCGTCCTACAATATCGCCCAAAAATAATATTTTCATAACTGTTTTTCCCTGCCGGGAGCCAAATGACCCTAAAGGCTATTTCGCATACTCGACAGCCCGCATTTCTCTGATCACTGTCACTTTTATCTGTCCGGGATATTCCATCTCTTTCTCTATTTTCTTCTTTATCTCCAGAGACATCAAAGACAGATCTTCATCCCTGACCTTGTTGGGGCTGACAATAACCCTGATCTCCCGTCCGGCCTGGATGGCAAAGGCCTTGTCCACGCCGCTGAAAGACGAGGCGATGTTTTCCAGATCCTTAAGCCGCTTGATATATGTTTCCAGGGTTTCCCGCCGGGCCCCGGGCCGGGACGCGGAAATGGCATCGGCGATCAAAGCCAGCAAACTGTAAATCGAGCTGAATTCGGCTTCTTCATGATGCGATTCGGCAGCATTGATCACCTGTTCGTTTTCATTGTACTTACGCAATAACTCGGCACCGATGCTGGCATGCGTACCTTCGACCTGATGATCGACTGATTTACCGATATCATGCAAAAGCCCTACCCGTTTGGCGAGCCGGGCATCAAGGCCCAGTTCCGAGGCCAGTACTCCCATGATGAAAGCAACTTCCCGGGAATGCTGAAGCGCGTTCTGTCCGAAACTGGTCCGATATTTTAATTTACCGAGCAGTTTTATCAGCTCCGGATGGAGGTTGTGGATGCCTACGTCAAAGGTAGCCTGTTTTCCCTCTTCAATAAGCCGTTTTTCGAATTCTTTTTGGGTCTTGTCCACTATCTCTTCGATGCGCGCCGGGTGGATCCTTCCGTCGATCACCAGTTTTTCCAGGGCAATACGGGCTACTTCCCGGCGGATAGGATCAAAGCTGGAAATGCTGACTGCTTCCGGTGTATCGTCGATCACCAGATCAACGCCCGTGGCCATTTCAAAAGCACGGATATTACGCCCTTCTCTGCCGATAATCCGCCCTTTTATCTCGTCATTGGGCAGGGCTACCACGCTCACCGTGGTCTCGGTGGTGTGTTCCACGGCACAGCGCTGGATCGCTGCCGAGACTATATCCCGGGCTTTGTTCTCTGCCTCTTCTCTTACCTGCTCTTCCATCTCGCGCAGCATCTTTGATTTTTCCTCCCGCAGCTCTTCTTCGAAACGTTTGAGCAGCAGTTCTCTGGCCTCATTGGGGGTCAGAGAAGATATTTTCTGAAGCCGCTCTTTTTCTTCTTTTATCAATTCGTTATAGCGGACCTCTTTTTTTTCCAGCTCAGAGGAAAGCTCTTTCAGTCTTTCCTCTTTCTGGTCAGTATCCCGTTCCTTGTTCTCGATGAACTCCAGACGCTTTTCCAGATTTTCTTCTCTCTGCAAAAGACGTTTTTCCAGCTGAAGAAGGTCTTCTTTGCGCTGAGAGGTCTGCTTCTCAAAATCCATTCTCAGCTTATAGAGCATTTCTTTGGCATCCAGATCGGCTTTACGCTTGATCTGTTCTCCTCTTTCTTCTGCCTCCTTGATCATTCTCTGGGCTTCATCCTTGGTCTTCTGCAGCTTATTCTTACCGAAGTATCCGTGGACCAGATACCCCAGTACAATGCCGCCTAAAGCGCTGATGACAATATACATTGCAGCCATAGTAACCTCCTTGAAATAGTTCGCAGCAAGCCTTTACAGGCTAGACGTGTCGGTTATGAGAATCTCGACTTTTTGATCCTGTGCGGATATATGAGGAAGGGTTTCCTGAACCTGGAAATCAAAAGCAACACCGATAGTAACCGTTTTTTCGGCCAGACCGGCCAGAAACCGGTCGTAAAAACCAGCGCCACGGCCCAGACGATTACGGTCGCGGTCAAAACCTATTCCCGGTACAAATACCAGATCCAGTTCGCTTCGATCGACCAATGTTGCTTTTTCCGGATCGGGTTGTTTAAGACCATACGGACCGGGGATGAAATCATCCTCTAAATCGTGTACTTGATAAGGAAGCAGATCGTTACCCTTTACCAGCGGGAAACAGATACGCTTCTCCTGTAAAAACTTCCTCATAATCCCCAAAAGATTCACCTCACCCTTTAACGGGTAATAGACCATAATACATTTTGCATTGATAAACTGCGATAACCTCTGTATTTTTTTCTCGACATTTTTGCTCCTCCTTTCTACTTCCTCTGCGGTCAGAGAAAGTAGCCTCTCTAATAATTTCTTTCGTATTATTTCCTTTTCGCGGGTCACTAACATAGATGATATTATACCACCAAAGAAAGTATTGTAAAACAGTTAATGATTTTCCGTAAATAATTGATTTTAAAAAGGTTAGGTATTTCGTCCGGATTTTACCCGCAGAGCGCTGAGAAAAGCTTTAAGTTTTTTTTCCTGGCCTGCCTCGCCGGGAAAATAGTACTGGCGGGGGGCTCCATACTCCTGGGCTACCCAGCCGCCAAAGGCATGAGGATAACGGTAATCCGGGGAATGGGTTTTGATATGGCCCGGAACTTCCCGGGTCTGCTGGTGTTCGACGTCTTCGCTGGCCTTGCTTATAGCCGTGCAGGCGGCATTGGACTTGGGAGAACAGGCCAGATAAATAGCTGTCTGGGCCAGGATCAGTGCCGCTTCAGGCATGCCTACCAGTTCCACGGCATGAAAACAGCTGGTAGCCAGGACCAGGCAGAAAGGGGAAGCATTGCCGATGTCTTCACTGGCCAGGATGACCAGGCGACGGGCAATAAAACGGGGATCTTCACCGCTGTTTATCATTTTAGCCAGCCAGTAAAGGGCGCTGTCCGGGTCTGAACCGCGCATTGATTTTATAAAAGCTGAAACCGTATCATAGTGATATCCGTCTTTTTTATCGTAAAATACATTCTTCTGAATAGTTTCTCTGGCTACTTCCAGATCAAAGATTATTTCGTTTTTGTTGTTTGCCGGCGTAGTCCGAACCCCTAACTCCAGGCTGGCCAAAGCTTTACGCGCATCGCCCGAAGCATGCACCGCTATATAATCAAGTGCCTGATCATTGATCTGTACCAGAACATTACCCAATCCTTTTTCTTTGTCCTCCAGGGCCCGTTTCATTATTCTCGTGATATCTTCTGTAGAAAGCGGTTTAAACCGGGCAATTATCGAGCGGGAGACAATAGACGGGATCAGATAATAATTGGGTGTATAGATAGTGGCCCCGATAAATATCACTGTACCCTGTTCAGTGTCCGGTACCAGCGCTTCCTGCTGCAACTTGTTGAAGCGGTGTACTTCGTCAATAAAGAGGATGGTCTTTTGATTTTGTTCTACCAGCCTTTTCCTGGCCTGCTCAAGAATGCTCTTTACTTCTTTGACCGAGGAAAAAGCGGCGTTCAGATAATGCAGCCGGGCCTGGATACGAGAGGCGATTATAAAGCCGAGGGTTGTTTTACCACAACCGGCCGGGCCATAGAGAATAAGCGGCGGGATCTGTTCTGACTCGATTACCCGGCGCAGCAATTTGCCCTTGCCCAGGATGTGTTCCTGACCGATAAAATCGTTCAGCGAGCAGGGACGCAGGCGCACGGCCAGAGGGGAATCGGCCCTGTTTTTACCTTCGATAAATAATTGCTGCTCTTTCATGATGAGGTCGTTGACAGTGACTATTATACATCGCCTTTGTTTTTTCGCTACCAAATTAATGACTGATCGCGGGCAGGAATGCCGGCAGGCAAAAAAAGACCCTGCCGTGAGTCCGTCGCAAGCCCGCTGCCTCAGTCCATGTCTCTCACAAGTGGGCACCGCATCTAAACTGCTTATTGCAGCATAGAAATGTAAGTTCCCTGAGAAATGGTGTTGGCTGTGGCACAAACGCCTGCTAACGAGACAGGCAGGGATTTTTTTCTATTCTAATTATACCACCTGCCTTCGGTCTTTTCAAGATACGGGGAAAATTTTCAGCGCAAATCAATGCCTTTTTGCTCTGCCAATCTGTCCCGCAGGCAAAGATGAAGGTCGTCGACCTCCTGGGAAGTGAGGGTCTTGTCTTCGGCCTGATAATATACGCGGATCGTGATATTTTTCTTACGGTCGTTGCTTTTGGGGTCCCGGTAGATATCGATAACCTGAATTTCTTTCAGGTATGGCCGGCTCTCTTCGATAATTATTTTCTCCAGATCCGCGAACCGGCTTTCCTGATCCATGGTAAGGCTGATATCGCGAAAGACAACGGGAAATCTGCTGAACGATACATATTGCCCGTCTTTTCTGTTTTCGTAAAGAAACGGCATTTCGATCTGAAAATAATACAGCGGTTCCCGGCAATCCCATTGCTGCTGCAACCGGCTGTCGACCTTGCCCAGCCATCCTACTGTCCGGCCCTGACAGATAAATTCCAGGGCATTGGTAAAATCCGGCAGGTTGATCTCTTTCCATTGATAGTCGCCCAGACCGAGGAAATTCATCAGTTCCCCGGCAATCCCTTTGAGATAAAAAACTTTTTCTTCCGGGCCGCTTATAAGCAGGGCCGCGGTCGGGGTTTCCTGGAACGACCCCTTTTCTTTACGGTAAACACTGGCCAGTTCGAAAAAAGCCAGACTCTGTCTTTTTTGATTAAAATTATGGCGGGCCACATCCAGGGCTCCGCTCAGAAGAGTTGTCCGCAACACGTTTTCCTGTGACCGCAAAGGATTATCCAGCTGGATCCCGCCTTTTTCCTGCAGTTGGGCCAAAATCTCATCCGAAGTAATGCTGAACGAGACGATCTCGTGCAATCCCAGACTGACCAGAAAATCACGCACTTCGTTTTTGAACTCATAAAATGTCTTTTTCGGTACGGGAGCAAGCAGAGGAAGACAGGAAGGTATACGGTCGTAGCCGTAGACCCGGGTTATTTCTTCGTAAAGATCGACTTCCCGGAAAATATCCAGCCTGAATTCGGGCGGCACTACCTCCAGTTGATCTTTCTTTTCTCTGACCGTACAGCCGAGCAGTTTCAGTATCCGCGCCGCGTCTTTAGCCGGGATCTCGTGTCCCAGATAAGAGGCTAAGGCGGGAAGGTCCAGAATTATGGGCTTTTGCCGGAAACCGGCCAGACTGCCGCTCTGACCGCGACCAACTGGCCGGGCTTTAGCCAGAGAAACGATGCGGGCCCGGGCTTCGCGGGAAGCAACATCCACATAATGCGGCAGGACCCGGCGTTCAAAGCGATAAGAAGAGTCTGTTTCCAGTCCGGCGCTGCGCCGCGACCGCCTTACGGTCAAAGGAGAAAAAAGAGCGGCCTCCAGAATTATCCTGGTGGTTGTATCGTCAACCTCGCTGTTCTTGGCGCCCATCACTCCGGCCAAAGCAATGACCTTTTTGTCATCGGCAATGACCAGATTTTCTTTTGTCAATTCCCGTTCTTTTCCGTCGATACCGAGAAAGAGCTCCCCGGCTCTGGCCCGGCGTATATGTATATCCCCTTCGATCTTATCGGCATCGAAAGCGTGAAGAGGATTACCCCATTTCAGCATACAGTAATTGGTTATATCGACCACGTTGTTGATCTGGCTCAAACCGCAGTTTTCAAGTTTCTTTTTCAGCCATTGGGGAGACGAAGCGATGTTCACCTGATCGAAACAGCGGGCAACGTATAAAGGGCAGTCTTCTTTATTTTCGATGATGATTGCCGGTTGTTTCATCAGAGGCTCTTTTTCCTGAACCGGCAAAGGCGTAGAGTGCTCGCAGTTGCATACTGCCGCTACTTCCCGGGAGATCCCGATCAGGGAAAGCCAGTCATACCGGTTGGCCGTGACCTCGATCTCAAAAACCCAATCGGTCCCCCGCTGTTCCAGTCCGCCTACTTCCATGCCGGCCAGGGTCAGACGCTCAGCCAGCTCCTGAGGCGAAACTTCCGGCTGACAGAATTCTTTGATAAAATCCAAACTGAACTTCATACCTGATTAAACTGTCTTAAAAACCTCTCATCGTTCTCGTAAAAAAGACGTATATCGTGAATACCGTATTTCAGCATGGCGATCCTCTCCACGCCCATGCCAAAGGCAAACCCCTGATATTTCCCGGGGTCGATATTACATTGTTCCAGCACTGCCGGATGTATCATGCCGCAGCCCAGGATCTCCAGCCAGCCGCTTCCTTTACAAACACTGCAGCCCTTCTGTTTACAGATGACGCATCCCACGTCTACCTCGGCAGACGGCTCGGTAAAAGGAAAAAAATGCGGCCGGAAACGCAGTTTGATATCCGGAGAATAAAAACTGCGGGCAAAATGAAGCAGTACCCCTTTCAGATTAGCGAAAGTGATATCGGAACCGACGCAGAACCCCTCTATCTGATGAAACATGAATGAATGCGAAGCATCTACTTTGTCGGGGCGGTAGACCCGGCCCGGCGAAATCACAGCCAGGGGGGGCTGCCGTTTATCCATCACGTGTATCTGAGTAGGCGAAGTGTGGCTGCGCAGAAGATAGCGCCCTTTTTCTCCTCCTGGCAGATCGAGATAAAAAGTATCGAAAGCATCGCGGGAAGGATGGTCGAGGGGTATATTCAGGGCAGTGAAGTTATGCCATTCGTCGTCGATCTCCCTGCCTTCGGCGACCTCAAATCCCAGTTTTTCGAAAATAGCGCAGATTGTCTCGTTGACATAACTCAAAATATGTTTGGTCCCCTTGTTCACCCTGTAAGCCGGAAAGGTCAGATCTATTTTTTCCTCGCTGGCCTTGAACTCTGCCTGACGGTCTTCGATAGACCGGCTGATCTTCTCTTTGACCTCGTTCAGCTTTTTTCCCAGCGCCGCTTTCTGCTCCGGCGACAGATCTTTCATCCGGGAAAAAAAACTGTTTAAAGCCGATTTTCTCCCCAGATAACAGACCCTGACCGCTTCCAGCTGTTCGGCTGTTGTCGAGGAAAAGATCTCCTGTTCGGCTTTATTTTGCAGCTGCTGTATTTCTTTTTCCATACCGTTCTTTTATAAAATAAATGGCGATCATTGTCAAACAAATTGTTGCCAGTATCAACACGGCTCTGATCTTGCCTTGGGGAACCGCTCGGCTGTGAATATATCCTTTTTTGATCACCGTAAGCGCCAGAACATGTATATCCCGTTCATGATGCACAGGGCAATCGCGGTGGAAAATACCGGTTACCCGGACCAGGTCTCCCTGTACGGCATAAGAACCGAACCTGGTTATAGCCTTTAGCTGCTCTTTCTCTTCAACAAACAACCCGATGGTCACGGCCCCGGAAGCGCAGTTTATCCAGTATCCCTTGTCTGCTTTTATTGCTTCTCCGATGACTTCGCCTTCCAGGGTGACAGTCTGTTTGTCATAAAATTCCGGCCGGGCCAGGACTTCCGGAAGAGACTGGCAATATCCGCACAGACTGAACATCGACAGAAAAATCAACAGTATGGTTTTCATTTTTTCAATAACGAAAGCAGATATCCGCCGGCGATAAAGACCGAGAGGAATTCGAGCCGGCCCATCCACATCTGTATAATATAGGTTGCTTTGAGTCCGGCCGGCATTGCCGGTCCGGTTATCCCCAGAGACAAACCGACATTGGCCGTAGCCGATATCGATTCGAAAAAAGATTCCAGCAGACCGTATCCGTAAAACATGGCAATCAATGCGCCCAGAAAAAAGGACAGGCAATACAATCCGATCATGAGAAAAGCCTGCCTGATGTATTTTTCTTCCAAAACCATATCCCTCAGGTGATGAAATGTCTCGCGGTATACGGCGCGCATGGGCATTACCGCCTTCTTGATCTCGTCAAGAATGCCTTTTCCGGCAAAACCGAGGCGGATCAGTTTTATACCGCCGGTGGTAGAACAGATACCTCCCCCGAAACTCATGGCCGTCATGATCAGCACAAGAGCGACCGGAGCGAATTCATTCAGCTCTCCGCTGCCGAGATTGGTAAAACCGCATCCGGAATGGGCCGATATAAGCTGGTAAAACCCTTTGTGGAAAACTGCTGCCCGGCCCATGTCTTTTAAAGCAAAAAAGAGCAGTGCGGTCAGCGATAATACCGAGAAGAAAAATATCCTCGTCTCGAAATTCTTTACTATTTCCCTGCGGTCTTTATACCAGACCCAGAAATGAAGATTGAAGTTTATCGCCCCCAGGATCATAAAGATCATGGATGCCCATTCCATCAGCCGGCAATGATAATAGCCGATGCTCTGAGCCTGAGGCGCGAATCCTCCTGTATCAAAGGCGGCCATGAACAGACAAAAAGCCTGAACCAGGGCTTTGGAAAGACAGATCTCTCTGCCGACCAGGATCGCGGTAAACACTGCCGTGCCCACCCCCATATAGACCAGGCTTACTTTCCAGATAAACCGGGCCGTGGCAATAATGTTGGGAAATATCTTTTCCTGGCGTCCTTCTCCTATATATAATCCCAGACTGCCGCTCTGAGCCTTGGTCAATAAAGAAAGCGCGGCCAGAATTATCCCCTGGCCTCCCAGAAACATCATCAAATGACGCCAGAGATTATGCGAAAAAGAAAGGTGGTCCAGATCCTGGACCAGGGTCAATCCGGTAGTGGCAAAGCCGCTCATTGCTTCGAACCAGGCATCAAGAAACGATTTCCAGTGATGCGAACAGTAAAGAGGTATGGCGCCGACCAGAGAGGCGCAAAGCCAGCCCAGGCTGACTACAAAAAAAGTATGCGGCCAGGCCACGTCTTCCCGGAAAGGAAAAATCAGCATCAAAGCCAGACCGATGCCGGCGCTGAACAAAAAGCCGATCAGAAAATCGGCCAGGGGCTCATATTCGGCGAACAAAACCGCTACCACGGCCGGAATAAGCATGAAAATGCCTACACCGAATATACACTTACCCAGCAGATTGGCAACTACGGCAAAATCTTTTTTTCCGGGAGAAATGATCATGACCGGTCAAAACAGAAAAGACAATAATAATCCCGCGCAGATCACCGCGCAGCAAAAAATGATTTCGATTATAACTCCACAAATAACCCGCATTATATTTTTCCTATCAATCGGTTGATCAGTTCTTTTTCGTTATCGATCAACGTGGCCGCGATAATCTCGTCGTCGGCAAGGATCTCGGTAGAACCGGAGGGCACGATTATTTCCGAACCGCGCAAAATAGAAACAAGTACCGAATTGGGAGGAATAGATATGTCTTTGAGTTTTTTATTTATTACCGGGGACTCCTTGGGGATATCCACCCGGACCAGGGAGATCCTCCCTTTTTTGATGCTCAGCAGATTCATCACATCGGAAAAAGATGCTTCTTCTTCCACGATGCGGGCGATTATCGATGTCGAATCGACCGGAACATCGATACCCATATATTTATACAGCGGCAGATGTTTGGGGTCGTTCACCCTGGCTACGGTCCGTTTCACCTCGAACAATTCTTTCGCCAGGTTACAGAAAATAATATTGTCTTCGTCATTAGGAGTTGCTCCTACCACTACGTCGGTTTTATCCACTTTTGCTTCCCTGAGCACTTCCGGGTCCGAAGAATCGCCATGAATGATCAACAGACTTTTGAGCTCTTCGGCCAGCGTTTCGCACACAGTCCGGGACCGATCGATAATACACACCTGATGTTTGTCTTCCCGCAGCTTTTTAGCCAGCAGCGTTCCCAGTCGGCCGGCCCCGGCGATCACAATATACATTTCTTGAACACCTCCACCAGAAGATATGTCCGATTGACCATTATCAACCCTTCCTGGGAAAACTGTCTCTTTTTGCCCAGATCATACACCTGAATAGCCACTTTTTTTACGTCGTACTTTTTCTTAGCCACTTTACTGACAACCAGATTCAGGTTGTCATTGCCGGTGACCAGGATCAGGGCGTCGGCTTCCTGGATACCGGCCTCTTCCAGCACTTCCACGTTCAACACATCGCCCACCACGGTTTTTCCGTTAAATTCCTGGCCAAGGACCTCCAGGGCCCGGGGATCTTTGTCCACTACCACGACATTATGGGCCTGCGCCAGTTCCCTGGCCAGATGCCTGCCTGTTTTTCCACACCCTACGATTATTATGTACTGCATTTTATGTCTTCCGGCTAAAAAAAAATACAGGGGCTTTTATCTTCCCGGCAGGAAGACCTCTTTCCCCTGCATTCTTTTTTTGTCTGTCATCTGGTTATGCCTTTGCCGGTGTCCTGCTCTGACCCCGGATAACCGGTTCAGGCCTTTACTTTTTCAAGCAAGGCCTGGAAAGCTTTCGGTTCTTCGGCAGCGATCAAAGACAGCATGTCGCGGGACAGAATAATGTCTTTACTTTTCAGCCCGCTGATAAACTGGCTGTAGGTCATCCCCTGTTCGCGCACCGCGGCATTGATCCTGGTGATCCAGAGAGCACGGAACTCTCTTTTTTTCACCCGCCGGTCGCGATAAGCGTAGGCCAGTCCGCGCCGCAGCGTCTCGATCGCTCTTCGGTATACATTGCCTCTTTTCCCCCAGAAACCTTTGGTCAGGGAAAAAGCTTTTTTTCTGCGTTTTTTTGCCGCCACTGAATATTTGGTCTTCATTGATATCTCCTTTCACTGCTAAAAAGCATAGGGAAGAGCTTTTTTGACCATTTTCATGTCCACTGCCGCTATCTCCCCCTGTTTGCGCAATCCTCTTTTGCGCTTGCGGTTCTTACTGCTTAAAAGGTGGCTTTTCCCGGCCTTGGAACGGACCGCCTTTCCCTTTTTGGTGATCTTTACCCTTTTTGACAATGCTTTTTTTGTTTTTAATTTCGGCATAGAACCCTCCTGATTATTTTGGTCCGAGAATCAGCACCAGGGTCCGCCCCAGCATATGGGGATCTTTATCGATCTTGCCGGCGCGTTCGATGTCGACCATCAGCTTATCGATAACTTTCCTGCCTATTTCCTGGTGAGCTACTTCCCGGCCGCGAAACATCATTCTTATCCGGACCTTATGTCCTTTTTCCAGAAATTCCTGTATATGCTTTAGCTTGATCTGATAATCATGGACATCGATCCGCGGCGATATCCTTATTTCTTTCAGCTGTGCATGTTTCTGGTGCTTTTTGGCTTCCCTCTCCCGTTTTTCCTGTTCATATTTAAACTTGGCAAAATCCATTATCCGGCATACCGGGGGCTGGGCATTGGGCGCGACTTCCACCAGATCAAGATCGTATTCCTGGGCTTTTTTCAATGCCAGATCCCGGGTAAATATTCCCAGCTGTTCTCCTTCGGGTCCGATTAACCTCATCGACTTGGCAAAAATCCTTTCGTTAATTCGGATAAATCTTCTAATTATCCACCTCCTGCTTGTCGGTTAACACTTTGATCAACTCTTCCATCTTCATCTGCCCCAGATCCTTTCCCCCGTGTTTTCTCAGGGAAAGAAGGTTCTGTTCTTTTTCTTTTTTTCCGATAATTATCAAATAGGGGATCTTCTGCATTTCCTGATCTCTTATTTTTCTCTGCAACCGCTCTTCCCGGATATCGAGTTCGGCCCGGAAACCGCGGGCCAGCAATTCCTGATGCACAGACCGGGCATGATCGATGACCTCATCGGTTATCGACAACACGCTGACCTGTACCGGAGCCAGCCAGAAGGGAAAATTGCCGGCATAATGTTCGACCAGGGTGGCAATGAATCTTTCCAGGCTCCCCAGAATAACCCGGTGCAGCATGATCACTCTTTTCTTCTCGCCGTCTTTATCATGATATTCCAGATCGAATTTTTCGGGAAGACTGTAGTCCAGCTGGACAGTGGCACATTGCCAGCTGCGTTTTATGGCGTCGCGCAGTTTGATGTCGATCTTGGGACCGTAAAAAGCCCCGTCGCCTTCGTTGATCTTATAGGGAATGCTGCTTTTTTTAAGGACATCTTCCAGGATATGTTCGGCTTTATCCCACAGCTCTTTTTTGCCGATAAATTTTTCCGGCCGGGTGCTCAGTTCTGCTTCGAAAGCATCGAACCCGAAAAAAGTAAGCGCGTCCTTTACGAAATTCAAAACCCCCTCTATCTCCGGATAAAGATCCTCTTCCCGGCAGAAAATATGAGCGTCGTCCTGAGTAAATCCCCGGACCCGCAAAAGCCCGCAAAGCACCCCGCTCTTTTCATAGCGGTACACTGTACCCAGTTCAAAAATGCGCAAAGGCAGATCGCGCCAGCTTCTCAACTGCGATTTATAGATGATCATATGTCCGGGACAATTCATCGGTTTTAAGATAAATTCCTGGTTCTCTTTTTCTATCGGGTACATGAAATCGGCATAATGATCCAGATGCCCGCTTTTCTGCCAGAGCCCTTTCTGCATGATATGCGGCGTCATCACCATCTGATAACCGCGCCGGATATGTTCGTTGATCTCCCAGTCTTCGATAAGCCGCCGCAGCACCGCTCCCCGGGGAAGATAAAATACCAGGCCGGCCCCTGCTTCGTTATGATAGATATCAAAAAGATTCAAGGCCTTGCCTAAAAGCCGGTGGTCCCTTTTTTTCGCCTCTTCGCGGTTGACCAGATACTCTTTCAGTTCCTGGGCCGAAGCAAAAGCCGTGCCGTAGATCCTGGTCAGCTGGGGATTTTTTTCATCGCCTTTCCAATAGGCGCCGGACAAAGAAAGCAGTTTAAAATGTTTTATTTCGCTGCTTGAGGCAAGATGCGGTCCGCGGCAGAGATCGACAAAATCACCGGTAATATATACGCTTACCTTGTCGTCTTCGATACCGTCGATCAGTTCCAGTTTATATTTCTCGCCTTTCCGGGAAAAAAACTGCCGCGCTTTTTCCTTGTCCCACATCTCCTGGACAAAGGGTTCGTTGCGGCTGATCAGCTTGCCCATTTCTTTTTCGATGCGGGGCAGATCCTCTTCTTTGATATCAGCTTCGATATCGTAATAAAAACCCTCTTCTATGGCCGGGCCTATTCCGAATTTTGCTTCGGGATACAGACTGCTTACTGCCGCAGCCATAATATGGGAACATGAATGTCGTAATATCTCAAGGTCCATTTTCTCTTGTCTCTCTTTTTCCTGACGCAACAGATCAACTGTTTCTGAAAACATGGTGGGCGCAAGAGGAGTCGAACCTCTGACCTCTACGATGTCAACGTAGCGCTCTAACCAACTGAGCTATGCGCCCGACATCCGCCTGCAGCATCTGTTTTTTCCTTTACTGCAGGCAGTCGATTGCCTTTATTAATGGGCGGGGAGGGAATCGAACCCTCACGTCCCTTCCGGGACATGGGATTTTAAGTCCCAGGCGTCTGCCTGTTCCGCCACCCGCCCTTTGATCTCTCAAATAACTTTCCGGCCTTTTATTTCGCGAGCCGGCCTTCTTTCAGTGTCCCTGGCCCGGCATATTCTGGAGGCGACGAGCGGGATCGAACCGCTGAATAGTGGTTTTGCAGACCACCGCCTTACCACTTGGCTACGTCGCCGCTCTTTCCTGTTTTCCCCAAAGCCGGTCTTTACTTCGCTTTGATTTTTTTCTGATCGATTTCCTGCAAAGCAATGTCCAGCGTTTTGACAGAAAAAGAATCTTCCACCAAAGGCTTTTCTTCTTCTGCCAGAGCCAGGGCCCTTTTGGCTGCCAGCACTGTCAGCGTGTAAATAGATCCTTTTGCTGCATCCAACAACCGCTCGTTGGGAATATATGCTTTTTCTTTCATCGTTGCTTCATCCTCTCTGCTCTTAAAATAGCCTCCAGGTCTTTTACGCTTTCGCCGAGATTTTTATTAATAATTAAATAACCATAATATTTTAAATAGCGCAACTCTTTTTTTGCCAGGTCGATTCTCTTCTTTATGACCGCCTTGCTCTCATTCCTCTTTTTAAGCCGGGTATAAAGTTCTTTTTGGTCCGGAACGCTGACAAAAATCGATATAATGTCGGCGTTTTTCACCCTTTTCTGCAGGTAGCGTCCTCCTTTGACGTCAATGCAGAGTATCAGACCTTTGTTTTCCTTACGGGCCCGGGTCAGAAAACAGGCCGGGGTCCCGTAATACTCGTCGGCCACTTTCTGATGTTCCAGAAAAAAATTCTTTTTCCGCTTCTCCT
>CAZVRU010000004.1:0-32353 GCA_964629785.1 uncultured Planctomycetia bacterium | reverse complement strand
GCTGAATACCCGGTTTAACAGCGTGGTCTTACCTGCCCCGGAAGGTCCGGAAAGAATAAACAACAGTGGCTTTTTCATTCGATATTCTGAGCCTGCTCCCTGATCCGCTCAGTGTAATTCTTGGCTTCGATGATGACCGAGGCCAAATGAACTTTCTTGGATTTGCTGGCGCTGGTATTCAGTTCGCGCAGGATCTCCTGCGCCAGAAAATCTATGGTCTTTCCTGATACTGCTTTATTCTTGCCGTGCATGATCTTATCCAGCTTTTTCACGTAAAATTTCAGCAGGGAAACTTCTTCGTCGATATCTTCTTTGCCTAATTCGCTATTGCCGGCTTTCGGTTTATACTGTTCGATCTTTTTCAGGGCCCGGGTTAAAGCCCGAAGATGGGTAATAAGTTTTTTCCTGATGGCCCGGCCTTCTTTCTCTCTGAACGAAACTGTTTTATTCAAAGCCTTTTTCACTGCCTGAAGAACCAGTTTTTCGTTAATGCTCCGGGTGCTTTTCACGGAAATCAAACCCGGTAAGGTCAGCAGATCCCGCAGGCTCACGGATTCCGGCAAATGCATCTGGCGGGCTATTTTTTTTATCTGGCCATAATATTCCCGCAGCAGATCTTTGTTGATCTCGGTCTTATCGCTTTTTGCCGACCGTACGGTTACATTAAGTTCAAGCCGTCCCCGATGTATGACATTTTCGATAAGCTCTTTTATCTTTCTCTCCAGAAGCACGTTTTCCGGCGGCAGATGACGGATATATACATCCAGGTATTTGGAATTCAACGTCTTAACAGAGACCTCCACAACCTCGGCCCCCTTTACATCCCGAACATAGGCATAAGAGGTCATTGCTCTCATTTCCAAACCCGTTTTTTTGTAGTGACCTGTTCTATTTCTTTGGCGGGATAAAGATCATAGACGATCTCTTCCGGTTCGAACCACAGTTTGATCTCTCGCTCGGCCTCGTCATCCGAACTCGAAGCATGAATGACATTTTCAAACAATCCGCTGGTAAGTATCCGGCCATAGGCTCCGCGGATCGAGGTAGGCGCCGCTTCTTCCGGATTGGTAGCGCCGGCTATTTTTCGGATCTTGTTTATCGCGTCCGGGCCATAGTAGACCATAGCCATAACCCGGTTTTCGCCGTGCATTTTACCTCGTATATAACCAAGCAGTTCAACAAAAAAAGGTTTTTCCTGAAGATGATTATAATGGGCCCGGGCCAGATCTTCCTCTACCGCGATTATTTTGGCGCCTATTATCTTGAGCTCCGATGCCGATAGACGGCTTAAAATATTCCCGGTCAGGGATTTTTTCAGCCCGTCCGGCTTGATGATCACCAGGGTAGCCTGATTTTTTATCTCACTCATCCGCTTCTCCTGTACTATTATTTATCTGTTGCCTGCAGCGCACCTTAACCGATAACCTTTTTGGCAATGCGCTCTAAATCATTTAAATTATAATACTCAATTATTATTTTTCCACTATTATTTTTCTTATTCTGTATATTTACCTTTGTTCCCAGGCTGCGTTTGAACTTTTCTTCCATTTCCCGGGCAAAAGGACAGCGGTCACGTCTTTTCCCGGAAACCCGTCTTACTTTTGTTTCGATATCGCGCACCGAAAGGCCTTCTTTCAGTATCTTATAAAAAAGTTCTTTTTGCTGGCGTTCGGTCTCAAGGCCCAATATGCTTCTTGCCTGTGTCCTGGTAAGCAATCCTTTCTGCACGGCATCCTGTATTTCCCCGGGCAGCCGCAGCAGGCGCAGAGAATTGGCCACTGAGGTCTTGTCTTTGCCCACCATTCGGGCAATCGTCTCATAAGTAAGCTCAAATTCATCGTAAAGTCTTTTATAGGCAATGGCTTCTTCAATGGGATTGAGATCTTTACGCTGGAGATTCTCGATAAGGGCAAAAATAAATGTATCCTGGTCACTGAGTTCCTTGATTATTGTCGGTATCTCTTTGATTCCCAAGGACTTACATGCATGAAACCGGCGATGTCCGGCCACTACTTCATACTTTTCCCCCGCTTTTCTAACCAGAATGGGCTGAATGACCCCCTGCTTATTGATCGACTCCTTAAGTTCTGCCAGCTCCCTGTCGTCCATATCCAGCCTGGGCTGATACCCTGACGGCTGTATCTGTTCAAGCGGAACATATACCATATCGTTTTCCCTGGTCTGCAACAAAACTTTTTTGGGAATCAAGGCATCAAGGCCTTTTCCCAGTACTCTTTTTTCCATAATCAATTACCTCCTGTGAGAGAAACATTGCTTTGCTCAGGCAGAACAATGTCCCGTTTAAGAATTTCCTGGGCAAGATTGAGATAGGCTTTGGACCCTACGCATTTAAGGTCATACTCGGATATGGGTTTGCCAAAGCTGGGGGCTTCGGCAAGCTTGACATTTCGGGGAATGATCGTTTTAAACGCTGTCTCGCCAAAAAATCGTTTTACCTCCTCTATCACCTGAAGCGTTAGCCTGGTCCGAAAATCAGCCATGGTAAGGACTATGCCTTCGATCTCCAGTTTTGGATTAAGCCGTTCTCTGACCAGCTCAATAGTATTGACCAGTTTTGATACTCCTTCCAGGGCATAATATTCACATTGTATCGGTATGACCAGTGAGCGCGCTGCAACAAGCACGTTTAAGGTCAGAAGCCCTAAGGAAGGAGGCGCATCAATGACAATATAGGAAAATTCCTTGCCGATATCGTCCAGTATCTTTTTAAGGCGGTGTTCCCTGTCACTGGCACTGACCAGCTCGATCTCGGCTCCGGTCAAAGCCACATCTGAAGAAACCAGAAAAAGATTGGCCCATTGAGTGGAACGAACCAGCTGATCTGTTTTTCCCTGGATAAGCCCCTGATATATTGTCGTAATATTTTCATTTTCAATTACTTCCGCTCCGGCGCCACTGGATGCATTGCCCTGCGGGTCCATATCGACCAGCAAAGTCTTTTCTCCGGCCAGGGCAAAAAAAGCACTTAGATTAATAGCTGTCGTTGTCTTTCCCGTGCCCCCTTTTTGATTACACACACCGATTATTTTAGCCATGTCTTTTTTTGTTTTGCCTCGGGTTTTCTCTATTCTATATTTTTTTTGTACGCCTGTCAAGAAAACCGTATCATGAATATGTCGCCTGATGTTTCCACGTGAAAACCTGTTTTGCATAAAAGGCCCTGGTCGCTCTCTCTGCCTGTTTTTCCGCTGCCCAATAAATCTGTTATCAGGCAAAGTCATTATGCCGGTCAACAAGGATGCCGGTAAAGTTTCCACGTGAAAACTTTTTCAGAAGCAGCTATTTTGGCTGCTTTACCCAGTCAATGTGACCGGCCTTTTACCGGGCCGCGCCTGTTAACCTCTTTGGCTAAGTCATGACAAGATAGATGTTTCCACGTGAAAACCCGGAAAAAACCAATATCATAGGTAATTATTCTGCTGAATCCGCCTTGGAAATGCGGTACTGGTAGGTAACGGTCAGTATCTGCTGCATAAGCCAGTATATGTTCAAAGAAGAGGGAAAATTGTAAAAAATCAGCCCGAACAGCACAGGCATGAACATCATTTGTTTCTGCTGTTCCTGGGAAGAGGTCATGCTCATGGTCTTCTGCTGAAACAGCATCAATATTACAAACAAAAGGGGCAAAATATTGATTGCTTCGATGGTCCCGATCAAGGGAAGGCTAAACGAAAAGGGGAGCATAAAAGCTCTGTCCGGCAGAGTAAGGTCTTTGATCCACAAAAAGGAGGCCCCTTTTAAGGGAACAAAGCGAAATAATATCTGGTACAAAGCAAAAAATACCGGTAGCTGAAAAAATATCGGCAGACATCCGCCCAGTGGATTTATCTTATGGGTCTTGTAAAACTCCATCATTTCTTTCTGCAGTTTCTGGGGATTGTCCTTATATTTTTCCTGCATTTCTTTCATTTTAGGCTGAAGCAGCTGAAGCTGCTTCATTGAGCGGGTACTTTTGGCCGTAAAAGGGAACAATACTGCGTAAATAATCAATGCCAGAATAATTATACTGATTCCCCAGCTTTTGGTGATCAGATGAAGGAAAGTGATCAATTTAAGCAAAACAGTGGCGATGGGATGAAATGTTCCGTAATAAATAACCTCCTGCAGGTCTGCCTTTTCCAGCTCATCTTTTAGCTGGGGTCCGATATACAGGGAAAGCGGTGTGCCCGAGAAAACAACTGTCTGAATCGACACATTGGTACCGGCCTGCTTTGTCTTGTTTTTATCGACACAGACAGTCAGGGGCTGGTCAATAAACGCACAACAAAAATATCTGTCCCGGAACCCGGCGAGAGAAACGATAGAGGAGGGGGTTACTGATTTTGTTAGGTTATGTCTTGTCAGCTTCTGATCCTGGCCCTGAGGCCGGTAAAAAAATTCCTGATATCTTTGATATAACCTATTGGTATCCAATGAATTATAAAATGCTATCTTATGCTTTTCTTGGTTGGACATCACTGTGCAGGTTATAATATAGCGGTCGATCTGAAAGGTCTTCTTCACGGTCTGATCAGACGAGGTAAGAATGATTTTTCCTTTATCTTCACGCAGGGAAAAAATCAGGGAAAGGTGATCAGGGGTAATCCCGATTTTATGGTATAACAGATCCTCATTAAAAATCTTGCTGTAAAGATTTTTTATGTATCCTCCTGTAAGAGAAAATGTTACAATATATTCTCCGGTTTCGACCGAAACTGTCGGTTCATTTTCACTGACAATATCCTGATCCGGAACAAGAGGCTCTTGTGCAACATCGATCGCTTTGGTTAACGGCTGTTCACTGCTGTCCTGCGGGCCCGATTGCTGGGGCACTAATTTATTGAGCAGCAATGAATACCCGAAAAACAACAGCCCGGTTATTATTAAGAAATGAATGAATTTTTTTTCCATAAACTCTTTACATTCAAAATGTTATAAAAGAATATCCGGTCCGCCCCGGCTAAAAGGATGACAACGGAACAAGCGTACGATAATCAGGCGCAAAGCTGTTCTTGTCGGATATTTGTCCAATGCCTGGCAGGCATATTCTGAACAGGAAGGATAATATTTACAGGTTACGGGAAAAAGGAACTTTACTGAACGGTAGACCAGGATCATCTGTAGAAAAAATCTTTTCATACAGAAACCCGGGTCCGTCCTTTTTTTCTGCGTTGGTTAATGATTTCCCGCCCTGCGGCAGTAGTCATCCTTTTACGAAACCCGTGTTTTCTCTTACCTTTGATTTTTGTCGGGCGCGAAGCATTTTTTTTCATAGGCTCAATTCTACATAAAATAACTTCTACTGTCAATTACAAAAATAAATGTTGTCAAAAATAACGGGATGGGTATAATTATACTACTTTCCCTTATATGTGAATAGCCTGTGATTTGTGTGAATATGCCTTATTTTATGCCGTTTTTTAAATGCGCTTCCGGACAAAAGCTCGTCTCTTTCCGGATCGTCGATCCGGGGACTTCAGAAAAACTTTCCTGCTGAGAGGTTTCTATGACTGACGTTTGGACACAATGCCTTCATGCTTTAAAAAATTCTCTGGGCGAGATCGCCTACGAAACATGGATAACACCGCTTAGACCTAAAACGATCGAAGCCGACAGGCTTTCCCTGGAAGTTCCGGATATATTTTTTAAACAATGGCTGGAATCGAATTATTCGGCGCAGATCAAAGACTGCCTGAAGAAGATCACTGGCAAAGAATATACTGTCTCTTTTCTGGTCAACCCCAATCTGCTGAAAAAGAAGACCAATAAGATCTTCCGCAGCATGCAGAAAAGTTTCCAGGATTATCCTCAGGATTCACCCCGCCTGAACTCCCGTTTCACTTTTGATAATTTTATTGTCGGCGGCTCCAACCGCATGGCTCATGCCGCATCCCAGGCCGTAGCCCGCTCACCAGGCAAAGCCTACAACCCGCTGTTTATCTATGGAGGAGTGGGGCTGGGAAAAACACATCTGATGCAGGCCATTGCCAATCATATTCTTTCCCAGAACAATCAGGCCAGAATAAAGTATATTTCATCGGAAAAATTCACCAATGAATTGATAATGTCCATTCAAAATAAAACCACCTCGAAATTCCGCAATAAATATCGCGGTCTCGACGCTATTCTTATCGATGACATACAATTCCTGTCCGGAAAAGAGGCGGTTCAGGAAGAATTTTTTCATACTTTCAATGAGCTGTACGACTATCATAAACAGATTGTCATCACTTCCGATAAACCGCCCAAAGAAATCCCCAAACTGGAAGACCGGCTTATCTCGCGCTTCAGCTGGGGACTGGTAGTCGATATCCAGCCCCCTGATTTCGAAACGCGGGTAGCTATCCTGCAAAAAAAACTGGAAAACGAGCCGATCAAAATAGACGAAGAAGTGATAAATTTCGTGGCCGAGAATATAACTACCAATATCAGAGAGTTGGAGGGGGCTCTGGTGCGGATCATCGCTTATTCGTTAATGGAGAATAAAGAGATCAGTCTGGAGATCGCCCAGGATATACTGAAAGACATGGTCAAAGAAATATATAAAAGAATAACTCCCGACGTGATACTGAAAAACGTCGCCTTACAGTTTAATCTGCCGATCGATGATGTTAAAAAAGGTAAACGAAACAAAAATCTGGTGCTGCCGCGCCAGATCAGCATGTACCTTATAAGAGAATTGACCGATCTCTCCCTTCCCGAGATCGGGTCTTTTTTCGGTGCCAAGCATCATACCACCATTCTTTATGCCCACCGTAAAATAAAAGCTTCTTTAAAAAACGATAAAAATCTGGCATCCACTGTCCAGCATCTTACTCAGATAATTCAAAGGTAATCAATGTAACTTCTTGTTTTTTAATTAGTTATAAAAATGTATCTCTCGGGTTTATTTTTTTTCATTCACTGTATTCACATTTTATGCACAATTGTGAAAAGAAAAAGGAGGCGCACGGTTTCTTTTCAAAGCCTTTAGAAAAGCATCTTTTTTTTATTCACATGCTTTGACAACGATTCAGCGCTTATCCACATTTTTTTCAACACTTATTGTGAATATTTTGCATTGTTTTCACTCGTGATTTTGGTATAATAATACGAATTCACAGTATGCACAGCCCTTACTAATAATACAACTACTAACATGAAGTTTGATATTAATCAAAATATATTAATAGACGCTCTCCAAAAACTCCAAGGACCCACGTCTTTTCGACAAAATTTTCCGGTATTAAACTGTATTTTAATGGAAACCGTGGAAGGAAAAATAAAACTTACCACCACGGATCTGGATATCACAATAGTTTCATATATAGAGGCTTCGGTAAAAAAAGAAGGAAAAACAGCTGTTCCGGCAAAACATTTTATTCCTATCATCCGCGAACTTCCCCGTCAGGACATCTCCTTTGAATTAACTAAGAATAATCTGTTGATAAAATGTGGAAAAATTGAGTTCAAGATCAGCACCATGGACCCGGAGGAATTTCCCAGGGTAAACGAAGAAAAAAAGAAGACGTTGATAAAGATCGACGCTCAGGAATTAAGCGAAATGATCAAGCTTACTTCTTTTTGTGCCGGAACCGAAAACAGCAACTATGTTTTGAACGGAATACTTTTTCAGCTTTACGGAAATACTATTCAGCTTGTGGCAACCGATGCCCGGAGACTTTCCTGTGCCAGCAGTAAATTACCGGCAACCCAGTCCGAACTGAACACCAAGATAGAATTTATACTGCCTTTAAAAAGCGTCAATGAACTTTTTAAAATAGTAAAAGATTACCAGGGAGAAATATTTCTTTTTCTGGAAAAAAATAATATCGGGTTTGATTTCCGGAACACGGTTTTTATTTCCAAGCCTATCGAAGGGGAATTCCCTAATTTTGAGGCGATCATACCCCAGCCGATCAATAATAAGCTGGTAGTGGAGAGAAAATTATTCCTCGCCGCTTTACGGCGGGCCGAACTACTTTCCAGTCCCGACCATAAAGCGGTTAAGCTGGAATTAAAAAAGGAAGAGATGAATATTTATAAATCCACCCCGCAATTAGGGGAGGTGAAAGAATCCTTACCGGCCCAGTATAACAGCGGACACCTTACGGTGATGTTTAATACACTGTTTCTGATCGATGGATTAAAAAGTATAGACGACGATACCGTCAGTTTCGAATTAAGCGATCCGGTAAAACCGATGGTAATGAGAAGAGATGATTATTTATATATGATCATGCCTCTGAAGATAAAAGAAGACTGATGTGCCGGAACATATAGAGAAATCACTTTCGCAATATCTGAATACATTAGATACAAAACGAACAGAGAGTGAGGCGGTAACACAGGTTTTTAAAGACAGCCTTGATAAAAAGACGTACCGGCATATTACAGGGTACAGGAAATATAAAAATAAACTGATCGTATATGTAGATTCATCCACGTGGAGCTATCAGATTTATCTGTCTCAACCCGGGATCGTTGATAAACTCCGCGCGCTAGATAAAAATATCCGTACGATCACGATCAAAATCCGTAATAAATAATGACGGCACAAAAATACGACGCGAGAACAATTCAGGTTTTAGGCGGTATCGAAGCTGTGCGAAAGCGCCCGGCTATGTATATCGGCGATACTTCTACCAGAGGGTTGCATCATCTGATCTACGAGGTTGTCGATAACTCGGTCGATGAGGCGTCGGGCGGATTTTGCGACAGGATATTCGTGACCATCCATACCGACGGCAGTGTTTCAGTGGACGATAACGGCCGCGGCATCCCCGTGGACACGCATAAAAAACTTAACAAACCGGCAGTGGAAGTCGTTTTGACCACGCTGCATGCCGGAGGTAAATTCGATAACAGTATTTATAAAGTGGCCGGCGGTCTTCACGGTGTAGGGGTCAGTTGTGTAAATGCCTTGAGCGACTGGCTGGAAGTAGAAGTGCGCCGCGACGGAAAAGTTCATCATCAGCGGTATGAGAAAGGCAATCCCCAGACAAAAGTGAAAGTCATCGGTAAAGCAAAACATACCGGTACCAAAATAACTTTCAGTCCGGATGCGGGGATTTTTCCCAAGACCGATTTTTCTTTCGATTATCTTTCTCAGCGATTACGGGAACTGGCTTTTTTAAATAAAAATCTCGAGATCAAACTGGCCGATGAGCGCAACGATAAAGAAGCGGTATTCAAATTCAAGGGCGGCCTGGTATCGTTTATCGAATATCTCAACAATAACAAAAATGTGCTGCATAAAAAGATCATCGATTTCTGCAAGGAAAAGGACGGGATCTTCGTGGAAGGCGCCCTGCAGTATAACGACGGATACAAGGAGACCATCTTCAGTTTTGCCAATAACATCAATACAATAGAAGGCGGGACCCACCTTACCGGATTTAAGACCGCTTTGACCAGAGCGCTCAATCAGTACGCTAGGACAAAAAATATGCTGAAGAACATCAGCGGTATCTCCGGCGAAGACGTGCGGGAAGGGTTGAGCGCGGTGATCAGCGTCAAGCTTCCCAATCCTCAATTCGAGGGGCAGACCAAGACCAAACTGGGGAATTCCGAGATCGACGGCCTTACCAGCTCGATCGTCTTCGAATCGCTGAGCTCGTTTTTTGAGGAAACCCCTTCAGTTGCCAACAAGATCATCGATAAAGCGGTAGTTGCCGCCCGGGCCAGGGCCGCGGCGCGGAAAGCCCGGGAACTGACCCGGCGCAAAGGGGCTCTGGATTCGGCCAATCTGCCCGGCAAACTCGCCGACTGTTCAGGTAAAGACCCTTTGACCAGTGAGCTGTTCATTGTCGAGGGAGAATCGGCCGGCGGCAGCGCCAAACAGGCCCGGGAACGGATGTTTCAGGCCATTCTGCCGATCAAGGGAAAGATCCTTAATGTGGAAAAAGCGCGTCTGGACAAGGTGTTGAGCAACGAAGAGATCCGCACCATAATCTCGGCTCTGGGGACCGGTATCGGCGAGGAATTCGATATCGAAAAACTGCGCTACCATAAAGCGATTATCATGGCCGATGCCGATGTCGACGGCTCGCATATCCGTACTCTGCTGTTGACCTTTTTTTACCGGCAGCTGCCCGACCTGATAGAAAAGGGGAATATCTATATTGCTCAGCCGCCTCTTTATCGGATCTGGGGCAAGAAAGTGCAGGAGTATATACATACGGAAAAAGAGATGAACGAGATCATTCTGCGGATGGGTACCAAGGCCCTGGCTCTTTCCCTGCTGGACAGGAAAAAAAGCGAGACCCTGACCGACAAGAACTTCGAAAAATTGATCGAATGTCTTATCGAATTTGAAAGACTGGCTCTCGGTCTGGAAAAGAAAAGTATTTCGCTGGTCGATTATCTCGGGGCGATCGATCAGAAAAAGCAGAAATATCCCTTTTACCTGGTCAATGTGAACAGCGATCAGAAATTTTTGCACAGCGAAGAGGAGTTGGCAGAATACGGGGAAGAGGATTTGAACGCTTTGGAGATATTCGAATCGCACCGCATAAAAGAACTGGGCAAAACAATGGAGTCGATAGGGGTATCTCTGAAAGATTATCCGGAAAGCGACAAGGAAAAATTCCTTCTTGCTGTCCCGGGCACGGCAACCGAAATGCGCTGTTCTTCTCTCAAACAAGTCCTGGAGGAAGTGCGCAAAGAAGCAACCAAAGGTATGCATGTACAACGTTATAAGGGGTTGGGCGAGATGAACCCGCCGCAATTGTGGGAAAGCACCATGGATCCGGAAAAGCGGACGCTGATTCAGGTGACCCTGGAGGACGCGGTGGAGGCGGACCGGATCTTTACGATCCTCATGGGAGAACTGGCTGAACCGCGCCGCGAGTTTTTGCAGCAGCACGCTCATGAAGTTAAAAACCTTGATATCTGAAAAATAAGCAAATGGCCGATCCTAACGTAAAAGAAAAAATAATCAAGAAATATCTGGAAGAAGAGATGCAGGAATCGTATCTCTCTTACGCTATGAGCGTTATTGCCGGACGGGCCCTGCCTGATGTGCGGGACGGGCTTAAGCCGGTACAGCGCAGAATATTCTATGCCATGCACGGTCTGCATCTGCGCTATAATCAGGCTTACAAAAAATGCGCCCGTATCGTCGGTGATTGCATGGGCCGCTATCATCCGCACGGCGACAGAGCGATCTATGATGCGCTGGTACGTATGGGCCAGGATTTTTCTCTGCGCTATCCGGCCATCGATGCCCAGGGTAATTTCGGCTCAATAGACGGCGACCCGCCCGCAGCCATGCGGTATACTGAAGCCCGAATGGCGGCGCTGTCCGACTATATGCTTCAGGATATCGATAAAGACACGGTCAATTTTTTCCCCAACTTCGATAATTCTCTTTCCGAACCGGAAGTACTGCCGGCAATCATACCCTATCTTCTGGTCAACGGGGCCAGCGGCATTGCCGTTGGCATGGCCACTAATATGCCGCCGCATAACCTGGGCGAAGTATGCGATGCCCTGGTTCATCTTATCGATAGTCCCGAGGCGGACATAAAAGAACTGAACCGTTTTATAAAAGGCCCTGATTTTCCCACGGGAGGACTTATCTGCGGAAAAGAGGGGATCCGCAATGCCTATACGACCGGTAAGGGAAAACTTACTCTGCGGGCCAAGGCTACTATCGAGCACGAAAAAAACCGGGATTATATAATCATCAGCGAAATTCCTTATCAGCTGAACAAGACCACCTTGATCGAGGCCATAGCCAATCTGATCAATAATAAAAAACTGGAAGGTATTTCTGATCTGCGCGATGAATCGGATAAAGAAGGTATTCGCATCGTGATCGAGCTGAAACGGGACGCCCAGCCCCAGGTCATTTTAAATCAGCTTTATAAACATACCAACCTGGAGACGACTTTCGGAATAATCTTTCTGGCCTTGGTGAACCGCCGGCCGCAGATATTGAATCTCAAAGAGATACTTAATCACTATATTCGTTTCCGTAAAGAAGTCATTGTCCGCCGGACCCGGTTCGAACTGGAAAAAACGCAGCGCCGGGCTCATATCCTTGAGGGTTTGAAGATCGCCCTCAAGCATCTCGACGAAGTGGTGGAGATAATCAAAAAATCCAAAACACCGCAGGAAGCCAAAGAGAAACTGATAAAAAAATTCAAGCTCAGCGATATCCAGGCCCAGAGCATCCTGGAAATGCAGTTGCAGCGTCTCTGCGCCCTGGAACGCAAGAAGATCGACGAAGAATACCTGGAGCTGATAAAAAAGATCGAATACTACAATTCGATCCTTGCTTCGGAACGGAAGCAGGAAGGATTGATCAAGGACGAGCTGAAGGAGATCAAAGATAAATTCGCCGATCAACGGCGCACCGAGATCGTCGCCCAGAAAGAAGAGATAGAAGTAGAAGACCTTATTGTGGAAGAAGACGTGGTAGTAACGGTCACCCATTCGGGCTATATAAAGCGTCAGCCCGTGACCAGTTACCGTCGCCAGAACCGGGGCGGCAGAGGAGTGACGGCGATCACGCCCAAGGACGAAGACTTTGTCGAACATCTTTTTGTCGCTTCCAGCAAAGACACTCTGTTCTTTTTTACCAGCGAAGGAAAAGTTTTTGCCCTGAAGACCTACCAGATACCGGTGGGATCGCGTACTTCCCGGGGCCGGGCCATAGTCAACCTGCTCAACCTTTCGCCGAAAGAGAATGTCACGGCTATTGTCCCGGTAAAAGAATTCACGGATACTGACAGCGTGTTCATGGCCACGGCTCAGGGCTATGTAAAGCGGACCAAGCTGAGCCTGTTTTCCAATATGCGCAAGAACGGCATCTATGCCATAACCCTTAATAAAGAAGATCGGCTGCTGGGGGCTGCGATCTGCGGCGATGACGCCGAGACAGTGTTGATAACCAAAAGCGGTCTTTCCATCAGGTTCAAACTTAAGACCATCCGTCCTACCGGCCGTCAGGCCCAGGGCGTCCGGGGAATAAATCTGAGTAAAAAAGACGCCGTGGTAGGAATGGTGCAGTTTTCCCCCAGCATTAAAAAACTGGACCAGAGCATTCTCACGGTGACTTCTCTGGGTTTTGCCAAACGGACCGATATCGAAGAATACCGCATCCAGTCACGGGCCGGCAAGGGAGTGATCAATATCAAATTGTCTTCCAAGATCGGGGAAGTGATGGGTGCTTCTCTGGTATCGTCTCAGGATGAACTGATGTGCATTTCTCAGAAAGGGATCCTTATCCGTATCAAGATCAAAGATATCCGGAGCACGGGAAGGGCGACCCAGGGAGTCAAGATCATAAATCTGGATAAGCAGGATAAACTGGCGACCATAGCCAGTATCGTTTCCGAAGAAGAAAGCGTATGATCTGCTGCCGGGACAGCAAAATACTGTTGACAAGAAAGCGGTTATCACTATAATTGTAAAACACGACCCCATCATCTAGCCCGGTTAGGATATCGGCCTTTCGAGCCGACGGCGCCGGTTCAAATCCGGCTGGGGTCGCCAAATTATTCCCCGCACCATGCCGCCAGTAAATAACAAAAAACCTTTGGGTGTCTATATTTTCAGCGGTCTGAACATCTGTCTTTTCGGGGCTGTCAGCCTGGCAGCAGCCCTGATCTTTGTGACTGTACCGGCAGTGGCTGAGAAATTTATTGTTGCTGCCGCTCAAACAGAAGCAGCTTCCTTATCACCGGTTCAGATAAAAGCCCTGGGCTGGGCCCAGATACTGATCTCGGCAACCTACATATTTTGCGGATTAGGTCTGTTGCGCGGTAAGGAAAAGGCCCGGCGGATAAATATATATTTTTCTTTCGCTCTCCTGCTGCTGGTTTTGATATCGGTGCTGGCCCAGCCGTCAATGATCGGCCAGAGTCTGTTCAATGCCGCTTACCCGCTGGCCATGATAATATATTTTACCGATCGAAAAGTGGAAAAGTGGTTTAAGGAAAACGAGAGCTCGTAATCAGCGAACCGGCTTTATCCTTACGCGGTTTTTACCTGTTTTAGAAAGAGGATAGAATGTTATATATAATCGCTACACCTATCGGCAATAAAGACGATATCACTTTACGGGCCCGGGCGATCCTGGAAGAGGCGGTCTGCATTCTTGCCGAAGATACGAGAAAAACCGGGATGTTTTTAAAACGGCTGGGTATTTCCAAAAAACGGATGATCAGTTTTTATGAATATAACGAGGAACGGCGGCTTAACGAGATTCTCGATCAGCTGCAGGAAAACCGGTCTGTGGCCCTGGTATCGACTGCCGGTACACCGGCCATATCAGACCCGGGATATAAGTTGATCCGGGCCTGTCGGCAGCAGGGTATAGAGATAACTTCCCTTCCCGGACCCTGTGCCGCAATCAACGCCCTGGTTTTAAGCGGTCTGCCCACAGACTCGTTTTTCTTTACCGGTTTTTTACCGCGAAAAAGCGGTCAGCGCCGCAAGAAACTGGCCCGGCTTAAAGATCAGCCGACAACCATAATCTGTTATGAATCGCCGTTCAGGATAAACGCCCTGGTAAAAGACATCGAAGAAATGCTGGGTAATTGCCAGATAGCGGTAATCCGGGAAATGACCAAATTACACGAAGAGGTCATTGCCGGACCAGTACAGGAAGTAAGGCATCTGCTCAGTCAAAGAAAACTGAAAGGCGAAGTGACCGTGGTCATCGATAACCGCTCCGGCTGAAAGACAGGCTGTTTAAGGCCTTGCATTTATTGTTATATATGATAAAGTAAAAAAAGTATGATCAAGGAAATAACCGCACCCAAACTGAAAAATCCCGTATTGATCGTCGCCTGGCCGGGCATGGGCGAAGTAGCCTATAAATCGGCTCTTTTTCTCAAAGAGGCCCTGCGCTGCAAGATGTTTGCCAAGCTGGAAGCAACAGATTTCTTTAAACCGGCCGCAGTGGTAGTGGAAAAAGGCATAGCCGATATGCCGGTGGTACCGGCCGGATTTTTTTATTATTTCAAAGCCAAATCAGGCGGACAGGATATTATTTTGTTCCTGGGCGAAGCCCAGCCGCCGCTGGACCGGGCCGAAGAACTGGCTCTGGCCATAATCGAATACGTGAAGAAGTACAAGGTCCAGATGGTCTTGAGTTTTGCTGCCAAACCAGAACCGATCGACCATAAAAACAATTCGGCAGTATGGGTGGTGGCCACGCAGAACGAGCTGCTTAAAAAGATGAGTGCTTTGAAAATAAAGGTGCTGACCGAAGGGCAGATCAGCGGACTCAACGGTATAATCTTGGGAGTAGCCAAACGGCACAGCATGAAAGGCGCCTGCCTGCTCGGCGAAATACCCTTTTATACTGTGCAGATAGAAAATCCTAAAGCCAGCCGGGAGATATTGAAGGTCGTTGATCAGCTGTTTTGTCTTAATCTTGACCTGGCGCCGCTCGATGAACGGGCCAGTTTTATTGAAGAGGAGATCGACAAACTTATTGCCTATCTTAAAGGCGAGGCGGCTCCTCAGGGACCGTCCCCCCTGAGCGAAGAGGATATAGAGAAAATAAAAAAAGACCTGGCTACCTATACCAAGCTTCCCCATTCTGCCCGGGAAAAGATCGAAGAATATTTTTTACGCGCTGAAAAAGATATTTCTCAGGCCCGCGAACTGAAAGAAGAGCTTGATCGCTGGAACGTATACAAAGAATACGAAGACAGGTTTCTTGATCTGTTCAAGAAGACCAGACGGCAAAAAAGAAATCACTGATCAATGCATCTTTTTATCTCCGGAAAACCCGCTTCCGGAAAAACCACGCTTATTCAGAATATCCTTGAGTACCTTTCCCAGGCCCGCGGTTTTTATACTCAGGAAGTACGCGAAAACGGCCAGCGCACCGGATTCAGGATAAAGACTTTAGATGGCCAAGAGAGCCTGTTCGCTCATACCCGGATAGAGAGCCCGGTTTCGGTTTCCGGTTACGGTGTAAATGTCGAGGCTTTTGACCGTTGTGCCACAGCCGAACTTATCCGGGCTCTGGAAACAGGCAGTTCTTATACAGTTATCGACGAAATAGGGAAAATGGAAATGTTGTCTCCGGCCTTTTGTCAGGCAGTGGAAAAACTTCTCTCTTGCAGCCGGGTCATCGCTACTATCCCGGATTCGAAAGAGGCAGAGTTGCTGGCGAAAATAAGAGAGATGAACAATGCCTGTGTGATCGAACTTACCAGAGATACCTTTGATCAGGCCAAGGAAATTTGCCGCTTCTGGCTGATGCAGAAAGATGCGGCGGCCCTGAAAAAGATAGACAATAACGCCAGAAAATTAGGGTTCAGCGAACGGGAATTGATCGAGAACGCTTCTTCGAATATGGCTGCCAGCATATCTTGTCTGGGCTGGGGTAAAAAAGTCCTGGCAGTAGCCGGCCGCGGCAATAACGGAGCCGATGTGTTGAGCTGCGCGCGTAAGCTTGCCGGCCGCGGCTACGAGGTAAAGGCTGTTGTGGTCAGCGAAAAAGGTTTTAATCAGGAGCTGTCTTTTCAGGCCGGCATCCTGGAAAAGATCGTTTCTCTGAAGAGCATTTGCCGGGAACAACAGCTTTTTTCTTTGAAAGATCTGGTCAGGGACCGGGATTTCGTTATCGACGGACTTCTGGGCGTCGGTCTTAAAGGGCAGGCCAGAGGACTGGCAGAGAAGACCATAGAAATACTTAATGACAGCGGAAAAAAGATCGTTGCCTGCGATATTCCCAGCGGACTTTCGCCTGATCAGGGATTCGGCGGCGGCGCAACTATCCGCGCGGACTGTACCATAACTTTTATCGCACCCAAGACAGGCTTTTTTGTTGGGCGGGGACTGGAATTTTGTGGTAGAATAATCCTTAATGATATAGGTATTTCCTGCTCTCTGCTGGAGCAGATCCGATAATGATATTACGAGGGGATATCGATTCAGAACGCGCCTTATCCGCAGGCAGATCTCCATAAAAAGATAATAAAGGAGGCTTTGTATATGGAAGTCAAACTGGAAAATCTGATAGAGCAGATCAGAAAAGAAGGGGTGGAAGAAGCCGAACGTCGTTCCCGGGAGATCGTCGATAAAGCGCGTCAGGAAGCCAGGCAGATAGTTGAACAGGCCCGCAGTGAAGCCGAGGATCTGCGCAGCAAAGCCAAAAAAGACAGCGAGCAGTTCAGGGCTAACAGCGAAGCGTCTTTAGAACAGGCCGGCCGGGACCTTGTTTTAAAAGTGCGCGAGCAATTGAGCGCGCTTTGCGATACGGTGTTCAAACAGCAACTCGCCCAGGCTCTGACACCGAAAATTCTGGCCGATATGATCGCCCGCCTGGCCGAGACCTGGCCTCTTAAAAAAGGAGAACTTATAGAAGTCAAAATAAATCCCGCTGACCGGGAAAAGATCGAGCAGCTGATTGTTTCCGGGGCCAGAGAAGAAGCGGCAAAAAAAATAGTGCTGAAAACCGACCCTTTGCTCAGTCAGGGTTTTACCATCGGCAAAAAAGGAGAAGATATCTATTACGATTTCAGCAATGAGAGCATCGTTGAATCCCTGAAAGAACTGGTCAATCCGGTACTGGCCCGGATAATGGAAAAGGCAGGATAATAAATGGACCGATATTTTTATCTGGCGGCCCAGCTTCCCTTTTTGCAGTTCGCACAACCGCCGGCCCTGGAGAGGAAGGCGTTTTTAGAAGAAGCCCGAAAATGGATGTCTTCAGGGGAGTTTTTACTTCTCTCCCGCAGCAACATCGATGCCAGACAGATTTTTTCTGATGACCCCTTTTTAGTACGGGAATACAAGATTTTCGAAAAAGAGCTGAGCAGCGAATTGGCCGGCTGGCGGCAGGCCAGGGCAGCTCAGCAGGAAAGCCGTCTTTTGCCCTGGTTGGCTTCGCTGATCAGCGAAGCCGATCCTTTGCAGGCGGAAATAAATCTGGCCCGCCTGCGCTGGAGCATGCTTGATCAGCTGGAGGCGGGGCATTATTTCGATCTGGAATTCCTGATCGCTTTTTATTTAAAACTTCAGATCCTGGAACGGTTGAGTGTTTTTGACAAACAAAAAGGAACAGAAATGTTCGATGCAGTCTGTGAGGTAAAGCATGGATAAAAAGAACGGGACGATCATTGCCATTAACGGAAACATGATTTCGGTACGATGTCCGGACAGTATTATTCAGAATGAAGTGGGCTATGTGCTTTACGGTAAAGAACGGCTTAAAGCCGAGGTCATCCGCATAAAAGAGGACGTGGCGTTTATGCAGGTTTTTGAAAGCACTAAAAGCCTGCGGGTAGGCGATGAAGTAGAGTTCAGTCGGGAAATGTTGTCAGTACAACTGGGTCCCGGCCTTTTGGGCCAGATCTATGACGGGCTGCAGAACCCTCTGCCGGAAATGGCTGAAAAACACGGATTTTTTCTGCCCAAAGGAGTCGACATAGAGGCTCTGGACAGAGAAAAGAAATGGCATTTTTATCCTCTTACTGAAGCAGGCCGCGACAGCCTGCGCCGGGGTATGGCCCTGGGGTATGTTGAAGAAGGAATTTTTAAACATTATATAATGGTGCCTTTTGGCTGGCAGGATGAATACGCAGTGGAATCGATTGCCCGGGAAGGAGATTATACTGTCAACGACCAGATAGCCAGGCTCAAAGACAGTAAAGGGAACGTGCTGGATCTGACCATGGTCTTTGATTGGCCGATAAAGATACCGGTCTCTGCCTATCGGGAAAAGTTTACTCCCCGCGAACCGCTGATAACCAAGGTGCGCATTATCGACACCTTTTTTCCTGTGGCTAAAGGAGGGACTTATTGCATTCCCGGTCCTTTCGGCGCCGGCAAGACCGTACTGCAGCAGCTTACCAGCCGTTATGCCGAAGCCGATATCGTGATAATCGCGGCCTGCGGCGAACGGGCCGGGGAAGTCGTGGAAACATTACGTAAGTTTCCCGAAATAGCCGATCCCCGGACCGGACGTTCGCTGATGGAAAGAACCATTATTATCTGTAATACCAGTTCCATGCCGGTTGCTGCCCGTGAGGCATCTGTCTATACTGCGGCTACTCTGGGAGAATATTACCGGCAGATGGGGCTTGATGTGTTGCTGCTGGCCGATTCTACTTCCCGCTGGGCCCAGGCCATGCGCGAAGTATCGGGACGGCTGGAAGAGATACCCGGCGAAGAAGCATACCCGGCTTATCTGGAATCGCGTATTGCCGAGTTTTATGAACGGGCCGGTCTGGTCGAACTTTTTTCCGGTGAAAAAGGAAGCCTGACCATCGGCGGCACAGTCAGTCCGGCCGGAGGCAATTTCGAAGAACCGGTAACCCAGTCCACGCTTAAAGTGGTAGGAGCTTTTCACGGGCTGTCCCGGGAAAGATCGAACGCCCGCCGTTTTCCTTCTATCGATCCTCTGGACAGCTGGTCCCGCTATGCTCCGTTCATCGAAGAAGGCCTTGTGCGCCGGGCCCAGGAGACCTTGTTCAAAGGCAACGAAGTAGACCAGATGATGAAAGTCGTGGGAGAAGAAGGGACTTCTATCGAAGACTTTGTTGTCTATTTAAAAGCCGAGTTTCTCGATGCCGTGTATTTGCAGCAGAACGGTTTCGACAAGGTCGATGCGGCCACTGACCGGCAGCGTCAGGAATATGTCTTCGGCAGGATAGTGTCTATTCTCGATTCTTTCTTTTCTTTTTCCCGTAAAGAAGAAGCCCGCAAAGCATTTTATGAACTGAGACAGGTCTGCATTGACTGGAACTATCAGGAATTTCAATCAGAAGAATTCAAGGCGCAGGAAAAGAAAATAGAAGAGTTTGTTGCCCGGCACAGCAATGATCCGACAGAAGAAGTCGTTGCCGCCGGCAGCGGACAACTTGCAGGTGAGGAAGGCGAAAATGAAAAAAGTACATAGTAAGATACTCAGTGTCGTGGGCAATGTCATTACTGTCCGGGCCGAAGGCATCGGTTATGAAGAGCTGGCTGAGATAAAAACAGCGCGGGGCAAGTCCCTGGCTCAGGTTATTAAACTGGACAACGATATAGTGTCATTACAGATCTTTGCCGGCAGCCGCGGCGTGTCCACAAAAGATGAGGTGCGCTTTCTGGGACACCCCATGCAGGTATCGTTTTCCGAAAACATGATCGGCAGGATCTTCGACGGCAGCGGGCAGCCGCGCGATAAAGGTCCGGCTTTGACCGAAAACCTGATCTCTATTGCCGGGCCCTCGGTCAATCCGGCCAAACGGATCATTCCCGAACGCATGATCCGCACCAATATACCGATGATCGACGTGTTTAATTCCCTGGTCGTCTCGCAGAAACTTCCCATTTTTTCCGTATCCGGAGAACCCTATAACGAACTGCTGGCCAGGATCGCGCTTCAGGCCGAGGTGGATATGATCGTGCTCGGCGGCATCGGTCTTAAATACGATCAGTACATGTATTTTAAGGACACTCTCGAGTCCGGGGGGGCGCTTTCCCGCTCGATCTTTTTTATTCATACGGCTTCTGATCCGATCGTGGAGGGATTGATGGTCCCGGATCTCTGCCTGGCCGTAGCGGAAAAATTCGCTTTGCAGGGAAAAGACGTCCTGGTTTTGCTTACGGATATGACTAATTTTTCCGACGCCCTGAAAGAGATCGCCATTACCATGGAGCAGGTCCCTTCCAACCGCGGTTATCCCGGAGACCTTTACAGCCAGCTGGCAGCCCGTTACGAAAAAGCAGTCGATTTCGAAGAGGCCGGTTCGATCACGGTACTGGCCGTGACGACCATGCCCGGCGATGACGTGACTCATCCCGTGCCCGATAATACCGGTTATATTACCGAAGGTCAGTTCTATCTGCGTAACGGACGGATCGAGCCTTTCGGGTCATTGAGCCGGTTAAAACAGCAGGTCAACGATGCCACCCGAAAAGACCACCGGGCGATCATGGACGGGATGATCCAGTTGTATGCTCAGTACAAAGAGACTGAAGAAAAAAGGGCCATGGGTTTTCGCATGAGCGAATGGGACAAAAAACTGCTTAAATACGGTGAACTGTTCGAAGCCCAGATGATGGACCTTTCAGTGAAGATCTCTCTGGAAGACGCCCTGGACAACGGCTGGAAGATACTGGCCCAGTGTTTTAAACCGGAAGAGACCAGTTTTCGCACGGATTTGATCAAGGAATTCTGGCCGCAGACTTCCGCGGTCTGAGATAGCCGGAAAAACGATCTTTATCAGCTTATGGCTAAACTCAAACTGACAAAAAACGAACTGAAAAAGCAGAAAGAATCGCTGCAGAGGTTCAATCGTTATCTGCCTACCCTGCAACTGAAAAAACAGCAGTTGCAGATGGAGATCGCCAAGATCCACCGGCTCATTGAACAGCTTTCTCTGGAAATAGACGAACTGCGCAGCCGGATCATGGCCTGGGTCGATGTTTTTGCCGAGGGAGCAGGCCTGACAGATCTGGTGAAAATAGAAAAGATCGATACTGTGGAAGGCAACATCGCCGGTATAGATATTCCGGTGTTCGATAAGGTGTCGTTCAAACAGGTCGAATATGACTATAGGGACAAGCCTCTCTGGATCGATACGGCACTTCAGGTCTGTTTTCAGATGATCGGCCTGCGGGCCCGTCAGGAAATATGCCGCCGCCAGGTACATATTCTGAAAGAGGAACTGCGGATCACCAATCAGCGGGTAAATCTTTTTGAAAAAGTAAAGATACCCGAAGCAAAAGAGAACATCAGGGTCATAAAGATATATCTGGGCGATCTTCAGACTGCCGGTGTGGTCAGGGGCAAGATCGCCAAGGCAAAAATAGAAAAGAAAAAACAAGGGGCAGTAGCATGATCGTACCCATGCAGAAGGTTGTCTTATTGATATCGGAGAAACAGCTTTCTCCGGCCCTGCTTTCCCTGCGGTCCCTGGGGGTACTTCATGTCGAACATGTTCAACCGCCTTCGGCCGAAGGTATAACCGCCCTGGAGCACCGCCTGAACCGCCTGGACAAGGTTTTGAACATTGTCGGTGATGTCCAGGCCGAACCGCGTACCCTGAAAGAAGAAGAGATTTCTTCCTGTATCAACGAACTTCTTTCTCTGGATAAAGCCAGGCAGACTCTTCTTTCCCGTCTGGAAGAGCTGTCCCGGAGGCAGGCCTGGTTTGAACAATGGGGCGATATTTCCGCCCACACCCTGGCCGACATGGAAAAAAGAGGCGTATACGTAAAGCTATACGTATGCGACCGTACGGTATTAAAAAAAGTATCCGGCAATAAATTTGTTCATATCGTATCCCGGCGCGGTAACGATGTGTTATGCGCTTTGATCAGCCGATCAGCTGAAGACAGTCTCGAAGGCCGGCCGATCGCTTTGCCGCACGGCGACATGCATCAGACCAGACGAAAGATCGAACTTACCAGAGGAGCCCTGGAGACTATTGATAAATGGATCAATACGCTTTGCGGCTGCCGGCACTGTTTTATGACTTATCGTCAGGAACTGCTCAAACACCTGGAATTCTTCAAAGTGCGTTTTGGCATGCGCCATCAGAAAGGATTTTCTCTGGTCCAGGGATATTGTCCCGGGGAAACGTTGCCCTCTCTGCGCCGTAAGGCCGGAGAGCAGGGCTGGGGCCTGGTAAGTCAGGAGCCGGATGATCCTCAGCAGACACCTACTCTGATCAGGACTCCGGCCTGGCTGAAGATCATTCAGCCGGTGTTCGGGTTTATGGGAACCGTGCCCGGCTACAATGAATTCGATATCAGTTTCTGGTTTTTATTGTTTTTCAGTCTGTTTTTTGCCATGCTTATCGGCGATGCCGGATACGGCCTGGTTTTTCTGGCTGCTGCGCATATCAGCCGCAGAAAATTTAAAACAGCTCCCCGCGAGCCGTTTATATTGACCTATGTCCTGGGCGGAGCAACTCTTTTCTGGGGAGCCATAACCGGGACCTGGTTCGGTTTTGAAAAGATAGCTCAGCTTCCTTTGTTCCGGTCTCTGGTCATCCCTACTATTTCCAGCTTTGGGCCGGATAATCAGGATTTTATGATGCAGCTTTGTTTTCTTATCGGAGTGATCCATCTTTCCATAGCGCACGGTCTTATTGCTTTGCGCTGGATCAATAACCTGCGCGCTCTTTCCCAGATAGGCTGGATCTGTATTTTATGGGGATTGTTCTTTGTCGCCGGGAATCTGGTCCTGGCCCGGCCTTTGTCGTCCTTGACCGTTCCCCTGCTTGTTGCCGGGGCAAGCCTGGTTTTATTTTTTTCCAACCCGCAGAAAAACGTATTAAAAGGAGTTCTGACCTCTCTGGCCGATCTTCCCCTGAGCGTGATCAGTTCTTTTTCCGACATTGTCTCTTATTTGCGTTTGTTTGCCGTAGGCTATGCTTCGGTTATAGTCGCCGTAAGTTTTAACGAGATGGCTCACGGTATCCCGGCAGTACTGATCCTCGTCGCCGGACACGCTTTAAATATAGTTCTGGGGCTTATGGCTATAATCGTACACGGCATACGACTTAACATGCTTGAATTTTCCGGCCACCTCAATATGCAGTGGTCAGGGAAAAAATACGAACCGTTCAGGGAATAGCAGAGATAAGCTCGAGCCTGTAATAATAAAAAAATGTGAATCAGCAAAGGAGGTTGATATGGTACCAGGTCTTGGTGATATGAATTTTTCTCTGACGTTTGCGGCAATGGGTTCTGCTCTGGGAACGGGTGTTGCCGGTATGGCCGCTATCGGTGCCTGGAAAAAGGCGTTTGCCCAGAATAAAGCTGCCCCCTTTATCCTGGTTGCTTTTGTCGGTGCGCCTTTGTCGCAGACTATTTACGGCATGATTCTGCGCAATGCTATCAAAGCAGCCAGCCTTCCCCCGGAAAGCTATATTTATCAGATGATAATCGGCCTGGTGGGAGGCGTTGCCATCGGTCTTTCCGCCTTTATGCAGGGTAAAGCCGGTGCCAGGGCTTCAGACGCTTTGGCTGAAACCGGAAAAGGGTTTGGTAATTACATCATGGTTTTAGGGGTGATCGAGACCGTGGCTTTGTTTGTCATGGTTTTTTGTATGACGGCATTGCCTAAAGCATAAACACTTGATAATTTGAGAATATCTGGTATTATCAACTGATCTTTGTCTTTGTCTTTGTCAGGATCGGGCGGTTGGCGCAGCTGGGAGCCGCGCCCCGACGTAACGTCGGGGAGGTCACAGGTTCAATGCGATTGAAAGGGATAGTTTATATTTTAAAAAGTCAGAAAACAAACCGATACTACGTTGGGAGCACAAATAATTTAGAACGAAGGATTGAACAGCACGCTACAGGTAAAGTGCGGGCAACAAAAGGCCAACTGCCGTATAAGTGTGTTTTTTTTCAAGAGTATGACGATATCGCACAGGCACGAAGTATAGAACAAAGATTGAAACGTTTGAAAAATAGATCGATTCTCGAAAAAATAGTTTGTGAACAACGAATTATATTGGGCGGTTGGCGCAGCTGAAAGCCGCGCCCCGACGTAACGTCGGGGAGGTCACAGGTTTTCAAAAAACAATCCTCAACATAAATTCGTTTAATAAATCATCGGGCGGTTGGCGCAGCTGGGAGCCGCGCCCCGACGTAACGTCGGGGAGGTCACAGGTTCAATGCGATTGAAAGGGATAGTTTATATTTTAAAAAGTCAGAAAACAAACCGATACTACGTTGGGAGCACAAATAATTTAGAACGAAGGATTGAACAGCACGCTACAGGTAAAGTGCGGGCAACAAAAGGCCAACTGCCGTATAAGTGTGTTTTTTTTCAAGAGTATGACGATATCGCACAGGCACGAAGTATAGAACAAAGATTGAAACGTTTGAAAAATAGATCGATTCTCGAAAAAATAGTTTGTGAACAACGAATTATATTGGGCGGTTGGCGCAGCTGAAAGCCGCGCCCCGACGTAACGTCGGGGAGGTCACAGGTTTTCAAAAAACAATCCTCAACATAAATTCGTTTAATAAATCATCGGGCGGTTGGCGCAGCTGGGAGCGCGTCTGACTTACATTCAGAAGGTCACAGGTTCGAGCCCTGTACCGCCCACCAGTTTTGTCTGCGCAAGCAGAAAAAACAGAGCAATTGAGCAATAGAGAATAGAACAATAGAAGAGAACGGTTCAATTGCGGTTTAATTTCTATTTTCGAATATCAGAAACACGCCTCACTTGTCACTCCCCGAAGAGAAGCAGAGAAGAACTTCACAGCTATAGACCTTTTGCTTTTGCCAGAGCCGGGATGCAGACATAAGTAGTTATAGCTAAAGAAAAAAAGAGCATTAACCAGCCCTTGGCGCTGTCGCGCCGCTTCCACGATTCAAACTGAAAGCTCCTTCAGCCTAAGCAGCGGGCCTTTAGTCCCGGCAAAAGGAAAGATTTGATAGCTTAGATGATTGGACGTATAATTATTATAGATTATGCTGCCGGCCCAGGTCTTTGCGCAGAAAAGATCTGATTATTAGAAAAAATATCAGGGAATATCCGGTTCGCCTGTTTTCCGGGATAGAGAGTAAAGGCTGGCGAGGATTATAAAGAGGAGGAAGAATATGGGACGCGGACTGTTTGCCGTGATTATTGGTTTACTGCTCGCGCTTGTTTTCGGCGGTATCTGCCCTGCCCAGACCAGTAACAGCGAAGAGATAACGATAACTACCTATTACCCTTCTCCTTACGGCGCCTATAAAAATTTACTGCTACACCCCAGCGATCAACCGACTAGCGGTGTTGAAGAAGGCCTGATGTATTATGACAGCGACAAACATATACTCAGATATCGTGATGACGAAAAGTGGGTTGCGCTCGGCGGAATAGATTGCAAAATAAAGCCTTTTAACGCTACAAATACCCCTACAGAGTGCCCGGAAAAATATTTTACCTGGCCCGGTTATTCTGTGCAGAAACAGGGCCGTATGTTGTGTTGCACAGTGTCCAATCCCCCGAAGTAACAGACAATAAAAAGATAAATGGCTGAAAAGAAACAAAAAACCCGGCAGATAAAGATAAACCCCCGCATATATCCTTTGCGGGTCATTTACAGCAGCAGTTATCTTTTTCTGGACAAGGCCTACATATTTTTAGACGGCGATCCTGAAAAAGAGGTTTTGGTCAGCATCACGCCCAAAGACGGTTTTGACCTCCAACAAATAGCCGGAGAGTTTAAAAATGAACTTTTAAACGCTTCTCTGCGCTACCAGATCTCGAAAGAAAACAGGAAAATAAGAGAATTTATTGTCGGTTCAGCTCTGGTGAGCGCTACTGAGAAAAGAGATTTTTATCCGCAGAATGAGTGCGGCTGTGTTCCAAAGCCGGCCCGGAGAGACGATCAAACGGTCTTGAAAAACAAGCGTAATAAAGCGGGAAAGAAAGAAACAAGCCAACCTGATGAAGACAGGACCGATGACCCGCTGGGCATCGGCGTTTCCTGGGAAGAAAAATATGAAAAGAGCTCTCCGGGTAAGGTTTAATACGGCTTTTTACAGCCTGGAAGCTGTCCGGAAAAGCATTGATGCTTACTCCGGGGCAGCGGCATTCACGATAAAAAAAAGGAAAAATGCCATCGAAGTTGTTTTGTCTGATTTCAGTGAAGAGATCGCCGGTAATCTGGAAAAAGAGTTTGCTAATTACGTATTGTTTATAGAAGGTATTCCCGGGCATGGTAAAAACAGAGCAAGACAATAAAAACAGGACGGGTTTTTTCCGATTCAAAAAAAGAGACAAAGGGTATCTTATTACCAACGATACCGGGAATTTCTGCGCGCTTACCGACCGTCAGTTCGAAAAATTTATCAATGGGACTCTGGACGAAAAAAGTCCGGTCTATAACCGTCTGGCAGAAAAAAGTTTTATCTTCGACCGCCTTGATCTGCAGGCCTCGGCCCGGGCCTACCGGCAGCGTTATCAGTATTTATTGTGCGGGCCGACATTGCACATCGTGGTCGTTACCCTGCGCTGCAATTATAAGTGCGTTTATTGCCAGGCCAACCGGCGCGATGCCGATCTAACCGAGTACGATATGACAAAAGCCACGGCCAAAAATGTCGTGGACAGGATATTTGAAAGCCCGGCTAAGAGCATTACTATCGAATTTCAGGGAGGCGAACCCCTTATGAACTGGCCGGTAATCAAATTCATTGTCGAATATGCGCTGAAAAAAAATATTAAAGAAAAAAAAGATCTGCTTCTTGCCCTGGTCACCAACCTCAGCTTAATGAGCAATGATATCTATGATTTTCTAATATCTCACGGCGTGTCGATTTGTACGTCCTTAGACGGACCCGAACAGATACACAATCAAAACCGCCCCTGTCCCAACCGGAACAGCTATAAAGCTACCACTGAATGGATAAAAAAAATATGGAAAAAAGAAGAAAGGGAACCGGGCAATAACGGACGCGACCACCGGGTCAATGCTCTGCTGACCATTACCAGAAGTTCGCTGCAGGAGTTGAGGAAAACAATCGATGAGTATATTGCCTTTGGTTTCAGGAATATTTGTCTGAGGCCGGTCAGTTATCTGGGACTTTCCGGGGGTGCGGTCCAGAAGAAAATAGGCTATACTGCCGAAGAGTTTATCGAGGCCTGGCGCGACGCCATGGAGTATATACTTGATATAAATAAAAGGGGCAGGTTCTTTACTGAGCGGTTAACCAAGGTGTTCCTGCAAAAGATATTAACTCCCTGCGATCCGGGGTTTCTGGATCTGAGATCGCCCTGTGGTGCCGGCATCGGTCAGATGGCCTATAATTACGATGGAAAAGTCTATACCTGCGATGAGGCCAGGATGCTTGAAGACGATACCTTTTTACTGGGAGACGCCAATCAGCAGGATTATCAGCAGATAGCGTCCAGCCCCAGAATAAAAACAGTTCTTTTGTCTTCGACCCTGGAAAATTTTTCCTGTGACGAGTGCGTTTATAAACCGTATTGCGGTACCTGCCCGGTCGTCAATCTTGTACGTTACGGTACCCTTTTCCCCCAGATACGTTCCACCGATAACTGCAAGATAAACTCGGCGATGCTCGATTATATTTTTGAAAAAATGAGGTATAATTCTATTGTCAGGATTTTCAAAGAATGGGTGGAAAAAAACTGAAATCAAAATAACCGGTTCAAGGCCGGACAGTTTTTTATAAGGAGAGAAAAGGACTCTTAATCCGCCCTTCGGATTTTTTTAAACGGGATCGGGTCCGGAAAAAAATGAAAAAGAAAAACAAGAAAAAGAAACTGCCTTCGATCAGAAAAGACATAGAGGCGTTCCTTAACGAAGAAGAAGCGGCTATAAGCAAAAAGGATGCCTTTAACCTTGGTATTTCCCTGGTCATTCTGGGGTCGATGCTGACTGGTTCGGCTGAAGCCCATTCCAGCTTTTTTTCCAATGACAATAACAGAGGAAGCCATACTTCAAACGATAGCGCACCTGACCCGGTGCTTCCCAAACCGCACCCTGACCACACCAGCTATTTTATGAACACAGAGGATCAGGGAAAGCATGTTTCGCACCAGGCCCACAGCAATCACAGTAATCACAGTGTCCACAGCGTTCATAACAACAATAGTCCCCACGGTGCCCACAGCGCTCACAGCGCCCACAGTGCCCACGGGGCTCACGGTGCCCACAGCGCTCACAGTGCTCACAGTGCCCACAGCGCCCACAGCGCTCACAGCAAACATATAAATTTTCACGGCAACCACGGCAATCATTTAAGCGGCAATATACCGCCGGGAAAACATCTGCAACATAATAATCATACTAATGGTTACCAGCATTAATATTGTCAAAAGTGTTTTGGCAGAGGAACGTTTTTAAATAATCTTGGAACAGGAAAGGATTTTATATGGGACACAGGCTTGATCTAAAAGTCGGATCCCGCTGCAACAATCATTGCCGGTTCTGCGTGCAGGAGGATATAAGGGGGGTGTATCCTGAAAAAAGCACTGAGGAAATAAGACAGATACTGGAAAAGCGGCGGAAGAACAATGATGAAGTCGTTTTTACCGGCGGCGAAGTGACTATCAGAAAAGATTTTTTTAGCCTGGTCCGTTATGCCAGAACAATGGGATATAATTGTATTATGATCCAGAGCAACGGAAGGATGTTTGCCTACGAAGAATTTTGTAAAAAATCGATCGAAGCCGGAGCTAATTGCTTTGGACTGGCCCTTCATGGCTCGACAAAAGCTGTTCACGATAAGCTTACCCGTGCTCCGGGCAGTTTTGACCAGACAGTTCAGGGAATAAGGAATCTAAAAAAACTAAACCAGTTGGTTCTGATGAACACCGTGATCTCTAAACCCAACTATAAGGATCTGCCCAAGATAGCGAAATTGTTCTCTTCTCTCGGAGTAGAACAGTTTCAATTCGCCTTTATACACATAAATCAAAAAATAAGAAATTCCCCCGAACGTATAGAAAAGATCGTTCCCCGTAAATCGGCCGTGGAAAAGTACCTTAAACAGGGGCTCCAGATCGGCATTGATAACAATATCCGGGTAATGGTCGAGGCCGTGCCTTATTGTTTTATGCGGGGTTATGAAAAATATTTGTCAGACAGGTTTATTCCGGAAACATCTATAGAGGGAGTGATCGTTGTAGACGATTTCGATAAAATGAGAAGAGAACAGGGAAAGATAAAAGGGTTAAAATGCATAGATTGCGCCTACTATAAGGTGTGTGAAGGGCCGTGGCGGGAATATCCGGAAATATTCGGGTGGAAGGAATTCAAGCCGGTCAAGGCTGTATAGCAGTTACAGAGGAAAGCGGACAAAGGGGCTGTTTATCGAAGCGCGAGCCGATGAACTACTTTTTGGTTTTTTCCATTGCCAATATACTTTTTACCGGAGCGGTCTCCAGCTATACAGACCTACGGTACGGTAAGATCTTTAATGTAATCCTGGGTTGGGGGTTTATCGCCGGGTTCCTGATCCTGACCGGTTTTTACGGCAGGTCTTTCGACGGGGCCTATCTTGCGAAAGTTCTGATCAACGGATTTTTATCGCTGATTACAGGATATTTTCTCTGGGTTTACGGGCAATGGTCTGCCGGCGATGCCAAGCTTTTTGCTTTTTTTTCTTTTTTTATCCCCTTGAGCTATTATCAGAAAAATTATATAGAAGTTTTTCCTTCGATCAATGTTTTGGTAAACGCTTTTTTTATCGCCGTTATTTTTATCTGCGGCAATGTCGTTTTTTTTGTCATCAAAAATATTTTTAGCCGGGAAAAAAGCTGCGATCTGATCAAAAGAAAAATAAGCAGGGCGGTCGTTTTTAATCTGGTCAAGGCCGCGGCGATCTTCTGTCTGGTCATTTATCTGCTGACCCTGTCGGCCCGGATAAATTTCCTGCTTCCGGTGGTCTCCAACAATCTGGCAGTATTCTTTATCATGTTCTTTTTATTCGGCCCGCTGTTTGCCCACGACAGGATATCCAAAGTTCTGAGTATAGTCTCCCTGTTTGTTCTGACCGGGCTTTTTTTGTTTCAGGCTGCTTTTGCCCGGGCCGTAGTTTTCCGCGCCGTGCTCTATGTGGGAGCGATCGGAACGATAAGTTACCTGTTCAATGTATATATCGACCACAGCGAAATTATCCCTGTCAAAGTCAGAGATCTGAGAAGCGGACAAGTGCCGGTAGACGGAGAGCTGGAGAAGGCAGTGCCGTTAACAAAAGAGGATACAAATGAATTTAATGAAACGAAAAGTTACGGCCTGCACCCACGCCAGATAAAGATCATAAAAAAAGTTTGCCGGGGAGATGAAATTCTTAAGGTTTATAAAACCCTGCCCCTGGGCCCGATAATGTTCGGCGCGGTTATTATCACCCTGCTTACCGGCAATTCGTTAATAAAAATATTTTTATCGCGGTAGAGCAATGTTCGAATTTTTTTACAGCCCGAAAAAATTTTGCCGAAAATACATCGACGCCAGGGAAAGCAGCATTCAGCTCGTCCAGTTCATGGCTACGGCCCTGGGCCTCAAGAAGGCTTATGATGACTGGTTTCCCTTAAAGAAAATCGAAAAAGTAAAAGAACTTTGCGAAGAGTACGGATTGTACTATAAATTTGACTGGATTTTTGTCCCTAAGCAGGACGTAAGCAGGGTGATCAGCGGGGCGGGGAGACTGCCGACGACAAAAATGCTCGGTTTCCCCTTTTCCGGAAAATTCAAAGATGTTGCCGGGGCCACTGTGCACATTTTCTTTTCAAGGTCAAAGAGAGACCTGGAGCTGTGTTTTAGAAACGGCTGGTATCCCCTGATCATAAAAAACAGAGCCGTACACAAACCGTATATAGATCATGCGCGGTTTGGTTATTTTCTGGGTTATCCGGATTGCTGCCTCAATTTTTTCCGGAAGTATAATAATCATTTTCGCTACAGCTATCTTTTTGAAGCCTTGAAAAACACCAGATCCGAACCCAGTATCTATTGCAATCCCTTGCTCAAAAACCACACTTTTTCCTATATTTACCATATGCCCTGCGCTTATGACTGTGCTCAGACCCAACGATATGTCGTCAGATTAAGAGAGAAGCTGTCGCGCTTTGAGCCTGAACTGGTCAGACTTACCGATCAAATGCTTGCCCGGCCTTTTTTAGTATTGGGAGAACAGAATTCCTATATTTTTGAAGGTGAGATACAGGAACAGGAGATAATATATAATAAATTTGTTTTTCTCGGTACAGCTGCTTCCAACGCGGCCGGACTGGATTCGGCTCTGGCCCGGGGCGACAGGGTTAAAACAAATCGCAATATGATCTCAGTCTATAGGGAAAAAGAACATCTCTTTTCTGCCCGGCAACGGTTTCAGCCGTTCGTCATAAAATTCAGGGAAAAGAAGTGAAAAGCTGCGCGGAAATTTTCCAGGAGACGACAGGTTTTGATCTTACGAAACGCGGTACGGATTATCGTTCACAGGATGAAATAGACGAGACTATTTTTGAAATAGTTTCCAGGTTGTTTTTAGAGAGAAGGCAGGCTTTCTATTGTCTTAAAGAAAAATTCGAGCCTGCCTCGAAAAAGAGCAAAAACCGTCTGCTTTTATCTGTTCTGGGATATATTTATTATATAGATTGTGATTTTAAAAAAGCGATAAGCTGTTTGAAAAAAGCCATACGAATAGATCCTGTCGATCTTGAAACCTGGTTCAGTCTGGCTTTTTGCTACCGGCAGATCGGCCAGGAAAATAAATTCGATTCGATCCTGCTTTATCATGACCGTATAATAGATGAGTTCCGGAAGGACAAAAAAGAAATCGAGACATTGATCTTAAAGTATGCTAAAAAGCGGCAATCCAGAAGGAAAAAAGACACCTGAATAAATCGGGTATCGAACCCAGGTCTTCTGCGGGGAATAGGTTCTCACCCAGACCCCAGGCAATAAAAAAACCCGCCTCTCAAAAAGA
>CAZVRU010000003.1:122802-133688 GCA_964629785.1 uncultured Planctomycetia bacterium | reverse complement strand
GACCTCTTTTTTTCAAAGAACTGTCGGAGTGTTAACACCACTCCTTAATTTTACATGTAACATGTAACATGTAACATGTAACTTGTAACTTGTAATGGTTAGCGGTAAGGAAAGGTAGAAAATGAAACTGGGTATTTTAGGCGGGACATTCAATCCTCCTCATATCGGCCATCTGATCCTGGCCCAGCAGGTTCTGGAAAAAGCCGGTCTGAATGAGGTCATATTCATACCGACCAATATACCGCCTCACAAACAGACTGAATTGGCAACGGCAACTCATCGCCTGGCTATGGTCAGGGCAGCAGTAGAGGACAATCCTGCTTTTTCTGTCCTGGACATTGAATTGGAAAGAGGCGGCGTTTCCTATACTGTGGATACTCTGGCCCGGCTGAAAAAAATAAGGCCGGACGATAAGCTTTACCTGATAATCGGTTCTGATCTGGCCGGTAATTTTTCTTCCTGGCGATATCCTGAAAAGATCATGTCTCTTGCCGAGATAATCGTTGCCTGCCGCAAAGGGTTTTCTTTTGACAACCGCGATTCTTTTGCCACAATCGAGGTGTTGACAGTGGAAGTGTCTTCGTCGCTGATAAGAAACTTGATAAAAGAGAAAAAATCCATAAAATATTTAGTTCATCCGGCAGTGGCCGGTTATATCGAAAAACACAGGCTTTATTCGCGCTGACGCGCTAAACACAGGGTATAGCGTTTAGCCCTTCGCCATGCTTCGACTGAGTTTACGGTGAGCTTGTCGAACCGCTCAGCACGAGACGCTCAGGACAAGCGGATAGCGGTTAGGGTTGCGACTTCGTCGCAAAAAGGAAGGCGGACGTCTTACATTTGTCTAAGAGCTAATTAAGGGAGGTATATCGATGATCAAATTCGGGACAGACGGTTGGCGGGCAGTTATTGCCGAGGATTTTACTTTTGACAATGTACGGGTAGTGGCTCAGGCCATTGCCGATTATCTGAAAAAAACAAAAGGCAGAAAGGTCGTGATCGGCTATGATGCCCGTTTTCTTTCCCGGGAATTCGCCCATTGCTGCGGCCTGGTACTGGCCGCCAACAATATCAGGGTCGTTGTGTCCGACAGTCAGGTCCCTACCCCGGTGGTCAGTTTCAACTGTCGGTATAAGGGGTTCGATCTGGGTATCATGATCACTGCTTCCCATAATCCCGGCCAGTTCAACGGTCTGAAGATCAAGACCAGTGACGGCGGATCAGCCGATAAAAAGGTCACTGATCTGGTCGAAAAACTGTTTTACAAGAATAAACCCAAAACGATGGACCGGGAAAAAGCCGAAAAGAAGAAATTGTTTAGCGAAGCAGATCTGGCCAGAGCCAATCGGGAATTCCTTAAAAAATTCGTGGATACCAGAAAAATAAAAAAACTTAAATTGAACATTTTGATGGATCTCATGTACGGTTCGGGCGGGACTTTTGCCGAGGATGTAGTGGGATCGGGTTCGCTCAAGTTCGATTATCTGCGCAACGAATATAACCCTTCTTTCGGCGGCGGACACCCCGAGCCGGTAGAAAAGAATCTGCAGGAACTTATCCGCCGGGTCAAAAAAGGGAAATACCATCTGGGCGTGGCCCTGGACGGCGATGCCGACCGTATTGCTGTGGTCAACAGTAAGGGGCAGGTGATAACTGCTCAGGAAATACTTCCCCTCCTGGCCATCCATATGTTCAAGAACCGCGGAGAAAAAGCCGGTCTCGGTAAGACAGTGGTAGGCAGCAATTTGATTGATGTGATCGCCGTTTCTTTCGGCGTAGGCTGTTTTGAGACCCCGGTAGGTTTTAAATATATTTCTGCTTTGTTTAAAGAAGGTCTTATTGCCATCGGCGGAGAAGAAGCCGGGGGCATCGGCTACCGGGGTTATATCCCGGAACGGGACGGTTCGGCGTCTCTGCTGATGATCCTGGAGATGATCGCCTGCGAAAAAAAGAGTTTTGACCGCCTGATGGCCGATATGCACAAAAAGTACGGCCGCTGGTTCTATGACCGGGTTTCAGTGCCCCTGAAAAAAATGAATAAAAGCCTGGACAACATGAAGCTTCCGGCTCGTCTGCTCAATAAAAAGGTCGAGCGGATCAATCGCAGTGACGGAATAAAACTGATGACTGCCGACAGCTGGCTTATTTTCAGAAAGTCGGGTACAGAACCGATCGTGCGGATCTATGCCGAGGCCAGAACCAGAAAAGAGCGCGATGCCCTGCTGGCTCTGGGAACTAAAATGATCAATGCTTTATAATATCGGAAAATCGGTTTTCTTTATTCTCTGCCGCCTTTTGTTTCGGTTTAAAGTAGAGGGCCGGGAGAATATCCCCGATAAAGGCGCTTTTATCGTTGCCGGAAATCATGTGAGCTATCTGGACCCTATTATCATGGGGATCGGTTCTCCCCGTCAGATCAGTTTTCTGGCCAAAGAAGAACTGTTTGCCCTGCCGCTTCTGGGCCGGATCCTGTCGGCCTGGGGAGTAGTTCCCCTGCGCCGTAACAGCAGTGATGTCCGGGCCTTGAAAACCGCCCTGGCCATTTTGAAACAGGGCCGGCCCATAGGTATTTTCCCTCAGGGCCAGAGAGCCCGGACCGATACAATCAAGTCCGGTGTGGGTTTTCTGGCCAGTAAAGCCGGGGTCCCGGTCATAGCTGCCAGGATCAGCGGTACTGACCGGGCTTTGCCGCGCGGCGCCAGAATGGTCCGCTGCCGGCCGGTTTCCGTGCGTTATTCCGTCGTCGATAATATATGTCCCTCCGATAGTTACGAACAGATCACTGCCAAGGTGTTTGACCGCATAAAAATCTAAGTTTTATCGTTGACAAAGGCAGGCAATTAAGAGATAATTGAAAAAATTTATTTAAAGGAGGATACGCACGTGGAACATGGTTTATCGGAACTGGAGAGCGCATATTATGATTCGATCAAAGAATTAAAGGAGGGGGAGATCGTTGCCGGCAAGATCGTCGCCGTGAATCCGCGCGAAGTGATTGTCGATGTCGGGTATAAGTCAGAAGGCATTATCATCCGCGATGAATTTGTCGGTGTGGAAGACCTGGAAAATCTGGACAAGATCGACGTCTATGTGGAAAACGTCGAAGACGAAGATGGCCGGATAGTCCTTTCTTACCGCAGGGCCAACGAGGCCCGGGGCTGGATCACGCTGATAAATAAACATAAAGAAGGCGATGTAGTCGAAGGTATCGTCAGCCGCAAGGTCAAAGGCGGCTATATGGTCAATGTATTCGGGGTAGAAGGGTTTCTTCCTCAGAGCCTTTCCACTTTTCGTAATATCGAAGAGACCGTGATCGGAAAGAAGTTCCATTTTCTGATCCTCAAACTCAGCAAAGCGAAAAATAATTTTATCCTTTCCCGCCGCGACGCCTTGCGCATGGAACGGGAAGTCCAGAAAAAAGAACTCTGGGAAAGCATGGAAGTCGACCAGTTGCGTAAAGGCAAGGTCAAAAGCATCACCAATTTCGGGGCTTTTGTCGATCTGGGCGGAGTGGACGGATTGCTGCATATTGCCGATATGAGCTGGAAAAAAGTGTCTCATCCCTCGGAAGTAGTGGCTGTGGGAGACGAGATCCAGATCATGGTGCTTGGTTTCGATCAGGAAAAGAAAAAGATCTCGCTGGGCCTTAAACAGACCATGCCCGATCCCTGGATGGATATCGAGAAAAAGTATCCGGTTGAATCAATGGTCACCGGCAAGATCGTAAATATCCAGAATTACGGCGTGTTCGTGGAACTGGAAAAAGGGATCGAAGGTCTGGTTCATATCAGCGAAGTATCCTGGAATAAACGGTTCATCAATCTGAACGAGGTGTTTGCCATTGGGGATATGGTCGAAGCAAAGGTCATCAGCATCGACCCCGAGAACAGAAAGATATCCCTGTCTCTTAAGCAGATGGAAAAAGATCCCTGGGAAGAAATAGAGACTATGGTCACAGTCGATTCCCAGATCAAGGCCAAAGTAGTCGGTTTCGGCGAAGGATGTGCTTATGCCGAACTGGAGAACGGCCTGGAAGGTATAGCTTATAACGAAGATCTTTCATGGACTAAACGGGTCGTCCGGGCCCAGGAGATCGTCAAGAAACTCCATTCTTATGAGTTCAAGGTTCTGGGTGTGGACCGGACCAATCGCCGGGTCATTCTGGGCCTGAAACAGATGAGCGATGATCCGTGGCCGGCAATTCTGGAAAAGTATCCTATCGGTACTGTGGTCGAAGGAGAAGTGGTCAAGATCACTAATTTCGGTGTGTTTGTAAAGCTGGAAGAAGATCTCGAGGGGCTGGTGTTTTCCGGTGAGATCGAGAGCGAAAAAATGAATGCTTTGCAGCCGGGAGAAAAACTTAATGTTAAAGTGATCAAGATGACTCCGGCTTCGGCCAAGATCGGTCTCTCTGCCAAATTAGATGACGAGCCGACTGAAGAATCAGCTTAATATATTCAGGGAAAATACTGTAGACTGCATCAGTGAGGAAGAGCTCGGGGCAAAACTGCAGGATGCCCTGGAAAAAGACCGCCCGCTTAAGATAAAGATCGGGTTTGATCCCACGGCCCGTGATATTCATCTGGGCCATACGGTCCTTCTCAGGAAATTGCGTAAAATACAGGATCTGGGACACCGGATCTGCCTGATCATCGGCGATTTTACTGCCCAGATCGGTGATCCTTCCGGTCGTAATGAATTGCGGCCCACTCTTTCCCGCCAGGAGATCGAAGATAATGCCCGCACTTATACCTCCCAGGCTTTTAAGATACTGGACGAAAAGAAGACCGAGATCATTTTCAACAGCCAATGGTATAAGGATCTTTCCCTGAGCGATTTTCTTCCCCTTCTTTCCCGTTATACCGTAGCCCGTATCCTGGAACGGGATGATTTTTCCAAACGCCTGAAAGAAGGTAATCCGCTTTCCCTTCTGGAAATTATCTACCCGCTGATCCAGGGATATGATTCTGTCTGTTTAAAGGCGGATATCGAATTCGGCGGTACCGATCAGAAATTCAATCTTATTGTCGGTCGTCATCTTCAGGAATCATACGGACAGAAACCACAGGTAGTGATGACCATGCCGCTTTTAGTGGGTCTGGACGGAAAGAATAAAATGTCCAAATCTCTGGGCAATTATGTGGGGATAACCGATCCGGCCGGAGAGATGTTCGGAAAATTAATGAGTATTTCCGACGAATTGATGTGGGAGTATTACCGCCTGCTTACCGATATCGACAGTAAACCGCTTAAGTCGCTTCATCCCAAAGAAGCAAAATTGAGGTTGGCCCAGGAATTGGTGTCCTGTTATCATTCCCCGGATTGCGCCCGTCAGGAACGGGAAACATTCGAAAAAGTATTCTCTCAGAGAGAATTGCCCGAAGATATGCCGGTATATGAAAGTTCGACCGATACGATCGATGTAATAGAAATCCTTTGCCGGAACGGTCTGGTGAAAACACGAAATGAGGCCAGGCGGCTGCTTCAGCAAAAAGGTATTACCGAACGGGGCAGTATTATCGAGGAACGCACTTTGGTGATCCCCCCCGAAGGACTGCAGCTCAAGGTCGGTAAACGTCGTTTTTTGAAAATAATCAGAAAGTAAAAGATAACCTGTTTATTTATTTGTCAAAAGCCGTGCTCTTTATTATAATAAAAATATGCCCATAAGGGTTATGTTCGAGGAAAAGAGAGCTTTTACCCGTATTCCCTGCGCTTGTCCTGTAGAAATAAGCACGGGAACGTCGGTCCTTTACGCTCATACCGTCGATATCAGCGGAGAGGGAGTGGGAATACAAGGATCGCGTAATTTAAAGCGCGGCCAGGAAGTCCGTCTGCGGTTCAGTCCGTCTGCGGGAAAATCTTTTCTCATGCGCGGCAGAGTGGTCTGGGCCCGGGAATCAGCTGATGCGGCATGGAATGCGGGTGTACGTCTTGCCGACCCCAGTCTTTTCAGCCTTTCTCAAATAGCAGCAGCATAGGGTTGAAAAACAGACCAGAATATGGTACGGTAAATGTTTAAAAGGAGGATTTTACATGTTCTCTAAAAAGTTTTTTTTGATAGTCCTGGCAGCAGCCGTTGTTGCCGTTTTGGGAAGCGGCTGTGCCTCGCGTCAAAGCGATGAAAATAAAATAGTTATCTGGCACTGGATGGCTGACCGCCAGGATGCTTTCGAGGCCCTGGCCGACGAGTACCAGGCCGAGACCGGTATAACCGTACAATTCGAATCGTTTTTCCCGCCCGATGTCTATATGCAGAAAATATACGCGGCAGCCGCTGCCAATGACCTTCCCGATCTTTTCGGTATTCTTCAGAGCAAAAAGATTTTCGGTGATTTCATCAAAGTAGGTAACGTGGAAAATCTTTCCCCGGCCATGGAAGCCGGTAATAAAGAATGGGAAAAACGGTTTATCGATATTACTCTGGCCGTGAATACTTTCGAGCCGGAAAACATCTACGAAGTAGATGCCGGTATTTATGCCGTACCCATCGATACCATGAGCATGCAGTTTCTCTGCAATACCGACCTTTATGAAAAAGCCGGGTTCGATCCTAAACGCCTGCCCAATACCTGGCAGGAATTTCTCAATGCCGCCCGGACTGCCAGGGAAAAACTGGATGTGGAAGGATTTGTCTGCGGCTGGGGCGAGACCTGGCTTATTTATTCGGCAGCCGTCAATTATGCTTTTAATATCATGGGTGAAGAAAAGTTTTTTGCTACTCTGCGCGGCGAAGTGCCCTATAGCGACCCTGACTGGGTTGCGGTGTTTTCCCTGTTCAAGGAAATGGCCGACAACAAGATACTTTTTCCCGGCATGGTGACCATGAACAATAAAGAGGCCGAGCAGTTTTTTGCCACTGAGCAGGCTTTATTCAGCTATAACGGTACCTGGGGGATAAATACTTACCGCCAGATAAACCCCGATCTTAAATACACGACCATGCTGCCGCCGGCAGTTTCTTCCGATTATCCGGTAAAGATCCTGGCCGGAGCCGGCTCTTCTTTCCTGGTCAATCCTCATTCGGCAAGGAAACAAAAAGCGATAGATTTCCTGAACTGGTTGACCGGAAAAGAACAGCAATTGAAGCTGATGCAGGAGACCAACAATCTCCCTTCCTACAAGCTGCCGCTAAGGGAGATCCCGGAGAACCTGGCCGTCTTTTTGAACAATATCGATAAGGCTACGCATCAGAATCTCTGGCCGCTTAATGAGGATCCGCGGGTGATCGATGAGATAAATCTGGGGATTCAGGAAATACTTATCGGCAAAAAAACCCCGCAACAGGTCGCTGAGGCAGTAGCAAAGGTAAAACAGTCGGTGAAATGAGATGATCGACCGGAAAATACGCATAGAAGAGGCAAAGAATTTTTCCCTGGTTTTGCCGGCTGTGCTGATCTTCGCCTTCTTCTATATACTCCCTTTTTTCTATACTTTTGTCCTGGCCCTTTTCGACGGCAATGCCAGTATCCCTTTCGAGCGGTTTGTGGGTCTGGCAAATTTCAAGGAAATAATATACGGTACGGAAAGCGCCAAATGGTGGCCGTCAGTAGGCCGTTCCTTTTATATTTCTTTCTGGGCGCTTACCTTTCAGAATATACTGGCTTTTGCTCTGGCTCTGGCAGTCGACAGGGCAGTGCGCACCGGAAATATTTACCGGGTGATCTTTTTTCTGTTACCGATACTTTCCGAGATAATCATCGGTGTATTGATGCGGCGTTTTTTGCTGCCCCGACCGGGAGTATTCAATCATCTGCTGCAGCAGATAGGTCTTGGTGCCTGGGCCCGGGACTGGCTTAACGATACTAATTATGCTTTGACCACGGTAGCAATTATCCATTGCTGGCGCGGTTTCGGCTGGGGGTTCATTATCCTGCTGGCCGGTCTGCAGACCATACCCCAGCAGCTTTATGAGGCAGCCCGTATCGACGGAGCCAATGCCTGGCAGCAGTTTACCAGGATAACAGTTCCTTTGATGGTCCCGGTAGTCTGTCTGGTGGTCATTCTGACTATTCTGGGCACAGTACAGTTGATCGGTCTTCCCATGGCTTTGACCCGGGGAGGTCCGGGCGGCGCTACGACCCTGGCCGTAATGAAGATCCTTAACGATCTGAATAATTATACCGGTCGGGCTTCGGCCCAGGGTATTGTATTGGGCATTATATTGGTGACCATATCTTTTACTATGCTTCAGGTATCCAAAAAACTGAAAAAGGTATAGATTATGTACCGTGCTCGAAAACTTATAGGATTGATCCTGGTCCATCTGTTCCTTATCAGCGTGGCTTTTTTCTGTATCGCTCCTTTTGTCTGGATGGTCAATTCTTCTTTTAAGAGCGGCCCCGAATATTATGAAGACTATGGTCTGCGTCCTCCGGCCCATTTGCGATGGAGCAATTATCAGGCAGCTCTCAGCGAAGGAAAGCTGGGGCTTTTCTATCTCAATGCCGTGATCTATACTATTGCCGGAGTAGCGGGAATAGTGGTAGTTTCTTCCCTGGCCGGTTACGGGTTTTCCCGGTTGAATTTTCCCGGTAAAAATATTATTTTTTACATGTTCCTGGCGGCGATGATGATCCCGATACCGGCAGCCTTTGTCCCGCTTTATGTCCTGCTGAAGAGCGTGGGACTGCTCAATACCCGCCTGGGATATTTACTGGCCATGATCAATGTCGGCCTTTCATTGAGCATCTATTTGTACAAGACTTTTTTCGATCAGCTTCCCAAAGACCTGGAAGATGCGGCCCGGATCGACGGCTGCGGCCGTCTTCGTATCTGGTGGAACGTGATACTGCCTCTGGCCAAACCGGCTACCGGGGTAGTGGTGATCTTTAATGCCCTGAACCTCTGGAACGAATTCGTCCTGGCTCTGGTCATTTTCAGCAAAAAAACCCTGATGCCCCTGCAGGTAGGGTTATATGAATTTTCCCAGGGCAGCCTGGGCGCTTCCCAGCCTACTGTGGTAATGGCCGCGCTTACCCTGGCCAGCCTTCCTGTCATCATCCTTTATATTTTCATGCAGAAACATATTATCAAAGGCATTACTGCCGGAGCAATGGTGGGGTGAGATATGTCATGTAACGTAAAGAGAAGATTGAACCGGGTGCTGGTTATCGCGATTTTATTTTTTGCCGGATTTTTGTTTTTTGCCGGCCGGCCGGCAGCCTATAGCCAGGAGCCGGCTGAAAAACCTGTGCCTGAACAGTTGCCGGAAACCGGAACAGCTGCTGCCGGGGAAAAACCAATTCAGATCGAAATGTTCAAAAATTCGGGAGAAGCAGTAAATAAAGCCTGGGCTGAACTGGGCAAGCGTAATTTTGAACTGGTCCATGAAATAACCGATCGCTGTATCGCTCAGTTTTCGGCCAAAGCCGATGAGCTGGCTGCGCCGTTGAAAGATTTCCCTTCGGAAGAAAAGGGCAGCGTCTATAAAGTGATGAATGATGTGGCAGTGTGTTATTTTATAAAAGGCGAAGCCTATATGCGTGCTGGTCAGGCCGGGGAAGCTAAAACGATCTTTCGCGAGGTCATGGAAAAATATCCCTATGCCCGGGCCTGGGATCCCCGGGGGTGGTTCTGGTCGGTAAAAGAGAAGTCGGAAGTTACTTTGAAAAAACTGGAAACCGGTATTATAGAGGAGATCGAAGAAGAAAGCGGTCCGGTCAGCAAAGTGGTTTTGCATGACCGGGGCGACGAATTTCCGGTAAATTATGAAAAATACGGCAGATTTATCGGAGCTGGTACAGAGGAATATCGTTATGAGATCGATGATCCGGTAGGTCTTTCGGCCGCGGTCGGTGAAGCTATCTATCCCAATACCAGTTCGGTTAAGTTCGATCCCCTTTACAATGGGGTGAGAAAAAACCTGGGGCGTATCGATCACTGGAAAATACTTAATACCAAGGACCTTTCCACTGCTTTTTATAAATGGACTATGGCCCCCGAGCCTAACGGTTCCAGGCTTTTTTATATCGGCGATATCCTGGAACGCAGCGGGCAGATAAAGCACGCTATAAAAGCTTATTACGCGGTTCTGGTCCATTATCCCCAGACCGTAGGCTGGACCTACTGGCATACTCCCTGGTATATAGGCAAGGCTGCTTTATACCGGATAAAATTCCTTCTCGCACATCATCCCGAACTCGATTTCCAGTTAAAAGATGCTTTTATAAAGGTTAAAAACGGGAGCAATCATGATATTCGCGACGATGTGTTCATCGTCAATCCCGGCCGGCTGACTAAAATATCGCTGAAAGACAGACTCCTGGCTTTGTTTAAATGCCGCTCTCCGGGAAAAAAAGTATATGTTCAGGGCAGCGGCCCCATAAAACTGGTCAAGTATGAGAACGGCGACTGGCAGTTACTGGTAAAGGGGAAACCTTTTATGGTAAAAGGCGTGACCTATGCTCCGACCAGGGTCGGGGAGTCGCCTGACGAAGGGACCCTGGCTAACTGGACGGTTCAGGACACCAACGACAACGGTCTTGTCGATGGTCCTTATGAAGCGTGGGTCGATGCCAATCGAAACGAAATTCGCGAAAAGAACGAAAAAGCCGCTGGCGATTTTAAGCTTATGAAACAGATGGGAGTCAATTGTCTGCGCCTTTATCATCAGCCGTTTGAACTGAACCGCGAACTGTTCAGGGATATGTTCGCCAAATACGGTATTTACGTGGCAATAGGAGATTTTCTGGGTAAATATGCCATAGGCAGCGGAGCCAGCTGGGAAGAAGGAACTGATTACGATAATCCCGGTCATCAGAAAAATATGCTGGCCAGCGTGGAAAAAATGGTCAATGATTTCAAGGACGAACCTTATGTCCTGTTCTGGATTCTGGGCAACGAGAACGTCTACGGATTGGGCTGCAATGCCGATAAAAAACCGG